>NZ_JBFUKX010000015.1:0-129372 GCF_056400605.1 Mucilaginibacter sp. P5_A4
TTAAACAGGAGCTTAATCAGGCCGCTAAAACGGCCGTCATTCATGACCCTGAAATTCGTGCATACGCAGAACGCTTACTCAAAAGAAAAGATTACTCGCTAGTGCTTAACAATGTAAAATTCAAGTTGATCCTTAGAATGTTCTCTTTAGTGAAAAGAGGTGAAACCTATGTGGAGAACTATAAAAGAGTCGCCTAAAAACAACTCTTTTAAATAAAATTTGGATATATCGTAGACCTATAATACGAGGAACGAAGCAATCGCGAACTGTGCAGATCCACCCTGTAAAGCCTGCGATTGCTTCGTTCCTCGCAATGACATAGGACACGAGGGCATTAGATGCATATTTTTAAACAGCTTCTAAGCAATTGGAGCGGGTACAGCTTTAAGTCGGGAATTAATACAAGCCTTGAAATTTCTTGTTGTAGGTCAAGTTTTCCGGGCAGAATACACGGTATTTTTGATGTAAATAAAACAAACACTTATAAAATATCATCATGGAAAATACAATTAACGGCATCCACCACATTACAGCAATAGCAGGCAATGCCAAACGCAATTATGATTTTTACACCAAAGTACTTGGCCTTAGGCTGGTAAAAAAAACCGTGAACTTTGATGACCCGGAAACCTACCATTTATACTACGGCGATAAAGAAGGCACGCCCGGTACTATACTTACGTTTTTCCCCTGGGAAAATATTTCACCGGGCCGCCGGGGTGCACGCCAGGCTACAGAAATTGGTTACTCGGTACCCGAAGGCAGCTTTGATTTCTGGCTTAAACGTTTTGAAGCAAACAATGTAATTTACAATAAAGTAGCCGAAAAATTTGGTGAGCCATACCTTACATTTTTAGATCCCGATGGTTTAAAACTGGAATTAATAGCCGCAAAAAATACTGATACCCGGTTGCCATGGGAAACCGAAGAGGTTAAGGCCGACAATGCTACCAAAGGTTTTCATAGCATCACTATAAGCACTAATAAAATGCAGCCAACTGCCGATATTTTAACCGGTGTATTTGGTTACCGCTTATTGGAGCAGCATGTAAACCGTTATCGCTTTATTACAGATGCAGTTGAAAATGCAGCAATAGTTGACCTTGTTGAGGTTGCCGGCGAAGTTGCCGGACATGTTGCCGGGGGATCTGTACACCATGTTGCCTTCCGGGTAAAAAACGAAGAGGTATTAATGCAGTACCGGGAAAAAATAGCAGCTCTTGGTTTGCATATTACAGATAAGATAGACAGGAACTATTTCTATTCATTGTACTTCCGCGAACCAGGTGGTGTATTGTTTGAACTGGCTACAGATAATCCGGGTTTTTCGGTTGATGAACCGGTGGAAGAATTAGGTACTCACTTGAAATTACCAGCACAGCACGAACAGTTCCGCAGCACGCTCGAAAAAACATTGCCCCAATTATATTGATCATGTACACACATCAAAAAAAATATATAACAGCAGGTACCCCGGTAAAAGATGCCGGGGCTGCATTAATAATGATCCACGGCCGGGGTGGCACCGCTCAAAACATCATTGGTTTGGCTGGTGATCTAAATTTAAAAAATACAACCATCTACGCTCCCCAGGCCGCCAACAATAGCTGGTATCCATATAGTTTTATGGCGCCCGATGCACAAAATCAGCCGGCTTTGGACTCTGCCCTTGAAGTGATAGGCGACTTGGTAAAGCAAATAGTGGCAGATGGCGTTCCCGAAGAAAAAATTTACTTCCTCGGGTTTTCGCAGGGTGCATGTCTTACACTTGAATATGTGAGCCGGAATGCCAAACAATATGGAGGAGCTGTAGCTTTTACAGGTGGCCTGGTAGGCGAAGAGCTCAGCTTAAAGAACTATAAAGGCGATTTTAAAGGTACACCGGTACTGGTAACCACAGGCGACCCTGACCCGCATGTGCCATTAACAAGGGTAGAGGAAAGTGTTGGTGTTATGAAAACGCTTAATGCCGCGGTTACCATCAAAGTATATAAAGGCCGCCCTCATACTATTACCCAACAGGAGATTGATCTTGCAAATCAATTGGTATTTGACAATATGATATCTACGGAGGTGTAAAATCTTACCAGGCTGTTTAAATGTTTTTGTACTTCTGATAAAGCCCACATTCACACGTTATCACAAATGTCTTATAATGATGTATTTGTAAGTCGCTGATTGTTAGTGTTATTTTTAATATAATCTATGTCATTGCGAGGAACGAAGCAATCGCATACTATACAGAGCGGACCTGCACAGTTCGCGATTGCCGCGCTGCGCTCGCAATGACACGGGTTGCTCTTTCCGGTCATTTCCCAATAATATTATCCCGGAATTACTGCTTTATGTTAAAAACATGTTAATCATAGATTAACATGTTTTACTTTCTTATAAAATTTTCTTCCATATAATTTAATTATTAGCTTTAAGGCCAATTATATCTAACCTAATTATTAATTTTTACTTGCGAATAAGTTAATACACAATTTATTTCCAGCTAACACCATAAGCGTTTTTTTGCACAAAATATCGCCTTGCTAAAATCTTTTAGCAGGCAGTTTTCTTACATGCAAAAAGGGGTTTAAAAATTTAACTAAAACTTATGAAAAAAAACTACAGACTTATTTTAAGGTTGTTTTATGATTTTAAGCCAAAGGCAGCTATGCTTTTGCTGTACATGCTGATTGGTTCGGCAAGTGCATTTGCGCAGGATAAAACAATAAAAGGAACTGTTACCGACGAGAACAACGCACCCCTGCCAGGTGTAGTTGTAACTGTTAAAAGTTCGGGAAAAGCCACATCAACAAATGGCAACGGCGCATTCCAGGTTACTGTAAGCGGAGCCGATGACGTAATAAGATTTTCCTTCTTAGGTTCGGTACCCAAAGAAGTAACCGTTGGCGACAAAAAGATCATTAACGTTACCATGGTAACTGATATTAAACAGTTAAAAGATGTTATAGTTGTTGGTTACGGCACATCAAGCCGTAAAGATGTAACCGGCGCAATTACCTCAGTAAAAGCAGAAGATTTTAACCAGGGTGTATTAACTACCCCGGCAGAGCTTTTGCAGGGTAAAGTAGCTGGTTTAAACATTACCAAAAGCGGCGACCCTAACAAACCGCCTGCAACCATTTTAAGAGGTCCTTCAACTTTCCGTACCGGCGCAGCACAACAGCCGTTTTATGTAATAGATGGTGTCCCTGGTGCGTCTATCGATCTCTTGGCGCCTGCCGATATTGAAAGTATTGACGTGTTAAAAGATGCATCATCAACAGCAATTTACGGCTCACGTGCTTCAAACGGGGTAATTATTGTTACCACACGCAAAGCAAAGGCTGGTCAAACCCGGTTAACCTACAGCGCCTACGGCGCCATGGAAAAGGTATCAAAAAACATTGATATGCTTACCGGCGATGAGTTGCGTAAATACCTGGCCGATAACGGTGTGGTGCCATTGAAGCAGCCATTAGATGATGATGGCTCCAATACCAATTGGCAAAAACTTGCCGAGCGTACAGGCTATTCGCAAAATCATAATCTTGCATATGGCGGTGCAGGCACCAATTCGGAGTATGGCGTAAGCGTAAACTATTTGAAAAATAATGGCATTCTTAAAAATACCAGTTTAGAGCGTACCATTTACAAAGGCTATATTAACCAGCGTTTTTTTGATGACAGGCTTAAGTTGGGTTTAACTTTAACCAACAGCGCCACTAAAAACAACGATATTGTACAAAGCCAGGTATTATCAGGCATATTGTTTTACCTGCCTACGGTAAGTCCGTTTAACCCCGACGGAACTTATAAAGAAAACTTTGCCCGTACAGGCAGTGGTACTTTAAACCCGTTATCATTAATCGATAATAACTTTATCAAAACCGACAACAATAAAACCCTGATAAACGGTATTGCCCAGGTCGACATTTTAACTGGTTTAAAGTTTACGCTGACGGGATCGACCCAAAAAGAGCAAAACAACGTAAATACCTACTATAACAGCAAATCGGGCATTGCGGTTGGTGCAAATGGCGTAGCTAACCGTGCCGCTTATACCAATACCAGCAACGTGGTTGAAGCTTATTTTAACTATGATAAGGTTTTCGGTCGGCACTCCATTAAAGCATTGGCGGGCTACTCGTACCAGCAGGACCGTACCAATGATGGTTTTGGCGTACAAACCCAGGGTTTTTCAAATGACTATTTAACATACAATAACTTGTCGTTCTCGAACCCTACAAGCTTGTCGCAAATTATTTTTAACCCGGCCTACATTTCAACTTTAAGATTGATATCATATTACGGGCGTATAAATTATCAGTATGCAGATAAATACCTGCTGCAGGCTTCGTTAAGAGAGGACGGTTCATCTGGATTTGGTTTAAACCAGCGTCATGGATATTTCCCTGCGGTTTCTGCCGGATGGAAGATCATCAGCGAAAAATTCATGGAAGGTATGCCAGTGATCAGTGATCTGAAACTGCGGGCTGGTTACGGTGTATCTGGTAATAGCCTGGGCTTTGATGCCTTTACCGCCCGGTTAATATACGGCAGCGGGGGTAAATTTTTAAACAACGGTGTAATCACCAACTCTATTGGCCCGGTGCGTAATGAGAATACCGACCTTAAGTGGGAAAGTACAGCAACCACCAATATCGGTCTGGATTTTGGATTACTGCAAAACCGGATTACAGGATCTGTTGACTATTATATCAAAACAACATCCGATCTGATCACCGATTATTCGGTATCATCAACCCAGTATCCTTACCCGGTACTAACAGCCAACGTAGGTAAAATAAAAAACACGGGTATCGAGTTTGTGCTGAATGCCATCCCTGTAAAAACCAACAGCTTTACCTGGCGTACATCGTTTAACGTATCACACAATAAAAACGAGGTGGTAAGCTTGTCAAACAATCAATTTACCATTAACAATATTTTAACCGCGCAATTAGGTGGTAAGGGTCAGTCATTTTTAAGCAGCCAGATCATACAGCCAGGTTATGCAATTGGCACCTATTACCTGTGGCATTATTTGGGTAAAAATGAAAATGGTGTAAGTACCTATCAAAAGGCCGATGGTTCAACCACCGCATCGCAGCCACTTACTACAGATCAGCGTATAACAGGCAGCGCGCAGCCCAAGCTTATTTATGGCTGGAACAATAGTTTCTTTTACAAAAATTTCGATCTTAACTTCCTGTTCCGTGGCGTTTATGGCAGCCAGATCCTGAATGCTACGCTTGCATCTTTAAACAACCCGGCCGATTCCAAATTCCAGAACATCCCGAGATACACCCTTGGCGAATCGTTTAAAGATATTAATGGTTACCTGGTATCAGATCGTTTCCTGGAAAGCGGCTCGTACCTGCGTTTGGATAATGCTACCATAGGTTATACCATTAAACCACATATCCAGGCTATCAAGAGCCTGCGTTTTTATGCATCGGGCAATAACATTTTTATCATAACCAAATACAAGGGAGTTGATCCCGAAGTAAATATTGGCGGTTTAACCCCTGGTATTGATAACAAGGATTTTTATCCTAAAACCCGCACATTCAGTTTCGGTGTAAATGCATCATTTTAAAAAATTCAGCTAAAGATATACAGATGAAAAAGATATTAATATTATGTGCCGCAGCGATTGCCATCCTGGGTACATCCTCTTGCACAAAATTAGATGTGCCTGTTGAGTCGCAGTACGTAAAATCAAATTTTCCGGTTACCGATGCAGATTATAATGCGCTGCTGGGTACTATTTATTCAAACCTTTCGTCGCAATTTGCTGTGCCTTACTGGCGTATGCAGGAGTTATCCACAGATGAGGCTATACTGCCTGCCCGCGATGGTAACTTTGATGACGGCGGCCAGTACAGGCAATTACATTACCATTCCTGGACATTTGATCACCCTAACGTAATAGGTATATGGCAGTGGGGTTTTGGCGGTATAAACACATGTAACCGGATACTTAGCACTATTAATGCGTCGTCATCATCGGCAGAAAAAAAGGCAACCTCATCTGCCGAAGTTAAGGCCATGCGTGCCTTGTATAATTACTTCATGATGGATTTATACGGTAACGTGCCTATTATTACCGATTTCCCGGTAACTGTACAGCCTGCAACACAATCACGGGCCAAAGTATACCAGTTTATTGAAAGCGAATTGTTAAGTGCGTTACCACTGCTGCCGGCTAAAACAGGCAGTAACGCAACCTTGTATTATGGCCGCCCTACCAAAGCCATGGTTTTTGCTTTGTTAGAGAAAATGTATCTTAATGCGCAGGTTTATACCGGTGCCGCTAATTATACCGGTGCTGTGGCCATGGCCGATAGTATTTTAAAGAACAACAACTATAGCCTTGATTTAAAATACAGGGATATATTTTTGCCAAATAACGGTCCGCAGATAAACGAAACAATATTTGCTATCCCTTACGATCAGCAAATTCCGGGTAATCAGTTTACCAGGTTCGGCTTTTTTTACTACCTGGTACAGGCTTATGGATTTAACGTAGGCTTAAGTATTGCCATGAGCACCACGCCCGAGTTTTACAACCGCTTTAACCTGCCTAATGATGTTCGTTCAAAAACGTGGCTGGCCGGGCCGCAGTTTGCACCCGATGGCGCTGGCGGCTTTACTGCGCAACCTGTTTACTACCCTGGTACTACAACTCAAATTTATATTGAGCCTAAACTAACCCTGGTACCGGGCAAACCTATGGATTTAGGAAATACCATCGCAAGTCAATCAGAAGGTGTGCGGTCCCTTAAATATTATCCCGATCCTTCCATTATCCAGGCCACCCGCCTAAATGGTAACGATGTACCCGTTTTGCGTTTGGCCGATGTGCTGCTGATGAAAGCCGAAGCTATTTTGCGCGGCGCTACAGCTACCACCGTTAACGGCGAACTGCAAACCGCGGATGTTTTGATAAACAAGATCCGTACACGTGCAAATGCGCCTACAGGAGCAGGCTTTACCTTGGATGATTTACTGGATGAGCGTGCCCGCGAGTTTTCATGGGAAGCATGGCGCCGTAATGATCTTATTCGTTACGGTAAATTTGAAGTGGAATACCCGCTGCCAAATGATGTACTGAGCATGAATAAGGATATTACCCGCAGGTTGTATCCTATACCATCAACCGAAATTAAACTTAACCCTAAATTAGTTCAAAACCCCGGTTACTAATTTGTGTTGATAATAAACAATAAGCGCAAAAGTTTTGGCTTTTGCGCTTATTATGCTTTTAACTGATAGCAAAACAAATATAACAATGAAAATCATTAGCGGACTCCTGATCAGTTTTTTACTTCCTCTTTCATTTTTGAAAAATGAGCCCGACGATATAACTATAAACAAGATCCAGGTAATAGGGTCGCATAACAGTTACAAACAATCTATTGATCCTAAACTATTCCGTTTTTTGCAAAAACGGGATTCTATCGGGATGAGTAAAATTGATTACAACCACGTTGGCCTTTCAGATCAGCTTAACCTGGGCCTAAATGCACTGGAGATTGATGTTTATGCCGATGCCAAAGGGGGCAAATATGCTCACCCTAAAGGGCTTGACTGGGTACCCGGACAACCACCATATGATACACAAGGTGTGATGAAAGAACCGGGCTTTAAGGTTTTTCATATACAGGATATTGATTATCGCAGTAATTGTTTAACCTTTAAACTTTGCCTGCAGGAACTAAAAACCTGGAGCGATGCTCATCCCGATCATAATCCTATTTTTATTACCATGAACGCCAAGGATGAGCCAATGAAGAAACCTGGCTTTTCAATTCCCGAAAAATTTACCTCAAAAACATTTGCCCAGCTTGATAAAGCTATATTAGATAACCTGGGCAAACAATATGTAATAACACCCGATGATGTTCGCGGAAAGTATAAAACCCTTGAAACAGCCGTATTGCACAACAATTGGCCAACACTAAAAGCTGCGAAAGGTAAATTTATTTTTATACTCGACGAAAAAGGAACTAAAAGAGCAGCCTACATCGCCGGCCATCCATCCCTTAAAGGCCGTGTATTGTTTGCCGATGCACTGCCCGGCACTCCCGAGGCAGCTATCCATATTATGAATAATGCTAAAAAGGACCTGGCAGCAATAAAAAGGCTGGTAAAAAAGGGTTACATTATCCGTACCCGGGCCGACTCTGATACCGAAGAGGCGCGTAATGATGATAAACGATCATTTGAAGCTGCCCAAAAATCCGGAGCGCAAATTATAAGTACCGATTATTACCAGAAAAGTACTCACTTTAAATCTGCTTACATGATCAGTTTTACCGGCGGAACTTATTTTAAAATAAACCCTTTGTTTAAAAATACGAATGTAATGGCAACAAAATAGTTTGATTGTCTTCTTGCATTTAGCCTGTATCTTATAAAAAGAATAGGTGAAACCCATATGAAAACCGACCTGGCAACAGGTCGGTTTTTTTACTATTAAACATTTGCCAAAGCCTGTTTTAAATCATCCCAAAGGTGCTGATTAACTTTATAAAAAATGTTAAATATTGTTAACAGGGTGTAAGCGGAGAGGATAATGACCTTACTGTATTATTAATTTATAATTTTGGAGATGAACAGCAGTACCCGCGTTAATGTGTAGCGGGTTATCGGAAATTTAAAGCAGCATGATCAATAAGAAGATATCAATAAAGGATATTGCAAAACTTACCAATACTTCAATAACCACGGTATCGTTTGTTTTAAACGGAAAGGGGCGTATAAGTAAAGAGATCAGTGAAAAAATATTGGATGTGGCTCATAAAAATGGTTATGAGCCCAACAGGATGGCTGTTGGCTTGCGTACAGGTGTATCAAAGGTTATCGGTTTAATTGTGGAAACCATTGGCGGGCCATTTTTTGGAGCCATGGCTAAAGTAATTGAGGAGGAGGCCGAAAAAGCGGGCTACGGAGTTATTTACTGTAGCACCAATAATAATATTCAAAAAGGGAAGGATGTGATCAAAATGCTTTCGCAGCAATTGGTTGATGGGTATATTATTACACCTATGAAAGGGTTGGAGAAAGAGATACAAAACCTTGTGGCCAATGAAAAACCGGTAGTATTAATAGATGGCTATTTCCCCGGTCTCGATATTCCGCATGTGCTGGTTGATAATTACAACAGTTCTTACAATGCTATTCAGTTCCTCATCAATTCAGGATATCGTAATATTGGTTTTGTAACGGCCGATCTTGACCTCATCCAGTTACAGGATAGGATGCAGGGGTATAAGGATGCTTTAAAGAAAAATGGGATTAAGGAAAACAAAAGAAACATTTTTAAATTGCCTTTTGATGCCGATACGGAAGAATCTGTACATGCTATTAAAACGTTTATAAAGCAGCAGCAAATGGATGCTGTTTTTTTTACCACCAACTACCTGGGTATAATGGGCCTGCAGAGTATCAGTGAGCTTAAGCTAAATGTTCCCGGCGAATTGGCGATAGTTAGTTTTGATGATAACGAGATCTTTAATCTATATCCTCCGGGCATTACCACTGTAAGGCAGCCTACTTATGAAATTGCTAAATCGGCAATTGATCTGTTATTGTTGCAAATGAGCCCCGAAAAGTGCGATATTTCCAAAGCCAAGCTTCAAATACCCGCAACGCTGGTGGAGCGGGGTTCTACTGTGACTGTAAAACAAGATTTTTAGCGCTAAACAACTAACTATATACATAAAACAATGAAGAGAACATTTTTTCTGAGCCTGATTGGGCTTTTTGCATTTTGTGCCGCCGGCCATGCTCAGTCAACCGAGGTAATTAATAAAAAAGGATATAAACTAACGGTTATAAACCGGGATGCAACATTTGATAAAACTGTTGTAAATAAACTGGTAGAAACATTTTTTGAAGTATACCCAAAGCTCGAAAAAGAGTACAACAAAAAGGTTACCAGGAATGTAACCTTTGTTATTGATACCGCCTATGATGGGGTTGCGGCAACCGCCGATGCCAGGGTGGTGTTCAGTGCAAAATACATGACAAAGCATCCTAAAGATATTGATGTAGTTACCCACGAGGTAATGCATATTGTACAGGACTATGGCGATAGTAATGGTCCTGGCTGGCTAACCGAAGGCATTGCCGATTTTGCCCGCTTTAAATTTGGTGTGGATAATGAGGGCGCCAAATGGGCACTACCTGCTTATAAGTCAACCCAAAACTATGATAATGCCTATCGTGTTACGGCACGCTTTTTAGTTTGGGTGGAAAAAAATGTAAAACCAAACCTGGTAAAGAAATTTGATGCCCGGTTACGCACGCACACTTTTACAAATGATAGCTGGAAAAATGAAACCGGTAAAACCGTGGATGAACTTTGGGCTGCTTACGCTGCTAATCCAACTGTTTAGAGGAGATATGCAGATTGATTTAGCTAGACCGGAATCTCGGAGTTAACAGAATCCTGGTTTACTAATTTTGCCTGTTCTTAAATTCTTAAAGGGGCCCTTTGAGCACAGTTGAAAACAAGCAACAGGCGATAGGTGGCCATAACTATGTTTTTTAATACACTTGTGGCCGCTTATGATATTTTATATTCGGCCATAAGTTGTTATATTTGTATAGTTATGGCCGGATATACTTTAAGATATACGGCCATAAGTATGCATTATTTGTTTTAAGCAACAAGGAGATGAAAGAAATTATTGGCCGCATAGAGGAGAAACAGATACTTGAGCAGACTTTAAAATCAACCGAAGCAGAATTAATAGCTATATACGGCAGAAGACGAGTGGGTAAAACTTATCTGATCCGAAAGGCCTTCCAAAAGCATATGATCTTTGAATTTTCCGGCGTGCATAATGCCGGATTAAAAGATCAATTAACAAATTTTAGAAATACATTGGCGGAAGCCATGCAATTACCTATCCCTCCTGTTATTCCTTCCAACTGGACAGAAGCATTTCAAATGCTGAAGAACTATGCAGAGCCCCTGTTAAAGAAAGGTAAATGTGTTATTTTTCTTGATGAATTTCCCTGGTTAAGTTCTGTGAAGTCGGGATTTTTGCCGGCATTTGAATTTTTTTGGAATTCATGGGGTACGAAGCAAAACAATTTGATTCTGACGATTTGTGGTTCAGCAGCTTCATGGATGATTCAGAAAGTAGTGAACAATAAAGGGGGCTTACATAACAGGATTACCAAAAAAATCAGATTGCTCCCCTTTACACTTGCTGAAACAAGTTTATATTTAAAGCACAACAATGTAAATCTGGATTATTACCAAATAATGCAGTTATATATGGCTGTAGGTGGTATTCCGCAATATTTAAAAGAAATCTTGCCCGGACAAAGTGCAGCCCAAAATATCGACCGTATTTGCTTTACCAAAGATGGAGTTTTGCAAAATGAATTCAATAACCTTTATCAATCATTATTTGCCGAAGCGGATAAACACATTTCGGTTGTAAGGGCTCTTGCAGCTAAACCGGCTGGATTAACGCGAAAGGAAATTATTGATTCGGGCGACTTGTCTACTGGCGGCAGGGCCACACAATTGCTTGAAGAATTAACAGAATCGGGCTTTATTTCTGCATATGTGCCATTTGAAAAAAATACACGTGATAGTATTTATAAGCTTTCTGATGAATACTCAAGGTTCTACCTTAAATTCATGGAAAACAGTCGTGCTACAGGTACTGGTACCTGGATCAAATTATCTGCAGCACCGTCATGGAGAAGTTGGAGCGGTACAGCTTTTGAAAGTGTATGCTTAAAACATACCAAAGAGATTAAGGCTGCATTAGGTATAGCAGGAGTTTATACAGAAGAATCTGCGTGGCGATATGTCCCGGGAAAGGGTCAACAAGGAGCGCAAATAGACTTATTATTTGATCGTCAGGATTTCTGCATTAGTATATGTGAAATGAAGTTTTCAAACACAACGTTCACAATAGACAAAACTTACGCAGCAGAACTGGTACAAAAAACAGATGTTTTTAAGAACAAAACCAAGACCCGAAAAACGTTATTTATTGTGATGGTTACCACTTTTGGTACGCAAGATAATAGTTATAAAGTAGGACTTGTACAAAATGACATTAGGTTAGAAGACTTGTTCAAATAGCACGGCTATTTATTAGGTTTTGCTATTTCACCAGCATTTTTTCCAAATCCGTACTATCGCCCTTAAAAATGCTCATATCTACTTTTTGGTTAATGCCGTTAATATGGGCCTTATCCGAGTGTTGCCAAAACTGCCAGTTGGTTTTACTGCTTATCTTTAATTCGGGTTGGTAATAGTGAGCAATCCATAACGTATAATCGTCAAAATAGCCCCGCAGGTAGTCCTGGTAAAAGCTGATGTTGGTGTAAATGATGGGTTTTACACCGGTTTTTGTTTCTACCTGGTTAATAAATAAAGTGAGCTGGGCACGCATTTTTTCGGGTGTGGTACGGTATAGTCTTTCTACGTCAACTACCAGGGGCAGGTCGCCCTTTTCAATTTTTACGGTTTGTAAAAAAAATCTCGCCTGCCATAGGCCGCTTTTCTGCGGTAAAAAATAATGGTATGCCCCACAAATGATACCGGCTTTTGGCGCTTCGCGCCAGTTGCGTTGAAAATAAGAATCGGTCATCAAAACACCTTCGGTAGCTTTAATAAAAGCGAATTTGATATGTACGCCATCCTCGTTCATGGCCTTTACTTTTGCCCAGTTTATTTTACCCTGGTACGATGATACATCAATGCCATGAACGGTATAATTGTTGGGGATACGTACATTGAAACTTTTATAGGTACGGTAACTGGTATTTTGCCCCGCATCCAGGATCCATCGCCAGGTAGCAGTTGCGCTTTTTAAAATATAACCATAATAAAAAGGCGAAAGCAGGATAAGCAGTAGGCCTGCAAAAGCTACCTTCCATCCGGTTGCTAAACCTGCCGTTGTTTTCTTTTTGGCAACAGGTTTCCTTTTTACCGTTGACGGGCTTTTAGCAGGAGTTTTTTTTACGGGAGAAGGCACAGGGCGAATTTACGAAAATGACCTGCATATTCTCCGTCCTATTTTGCAACCTACAATATATTCAGTGGGTTATTTTTAAAGTAAGCTATTTTAAACCGAAACATTTCGGCCATTTTGCCTGCCCTCCATTTAGCTTCATCAGCTTTTTCGCCGCTGAAAAGATTGTCTACGGTTTGGGTAAACAGCTGCAGCCATTCATCAAAGTGGGTTTCATCAACCGGTAATTTTGCATGCGGCGGAAAAGGTGCACCGCTGTAGGTTTGCTCCTGTAGCAATAAGGTTTGCCAAAAGGTATACATTTTTTCAAGGTGCGGCAACCACCTGTCGCCCAGCCGTTCATTAAAAACAGGGGCTAACAATGCGTCTTCGGCAACTTTGTTGTAAAAGGTATCAACCAGTAGTTTAATGTCCTCTAATGATGTTATATCGTGTTTTGGGTTCATGCCCGTATATTTAAAGTGAAATAAGATTTTTCGGAATCCAAAGCAAAATTACAAAATGATTAAGGGTAATAAATGATACAGATCATTGTTTTGCCCTGTAGCAGTACCATGCAGGTGCTTCAATCATGATCTTATTTTCATTATGACATATAAAAGATAAAATATTTTCTAAATTTGTAAGGTAAACTTACAAGTTTACTTAATAATAAAAATGACTGAACAAAAAGATATCCAGCTGGCTGCAGATCTCCGTACGGTTGTAGGCCGGTTGATTAAGGTGTTGCGTAAACATTCCATAACTGCCGATAAATTATCATTAACCGAAAGATCGACCATGGCGCTGATCTATCAGCATAACGAATTATTGCCGAATGAATTGGCTGCGATGGAAAAAATAACCACGCAAAGCATGTCTCAAATACTGGCTAACCTGCAACAGCGTGGGTTGATCAACAGGCGTATTTCCGAAACGGATAAACGCAAGGCTATAATCAGTCTGTCTGATCTTGGCAGGTCTGTGCTGGAGCAGGTTCGGGCCGAGCGTAATGTATGGCTTTACGATGCTATTGAGGCTACATGTACCGCGGAGGAACGAGAATTGCTTAAAAAGGCGATAGGGCCATTAACTAAAATTGTTGATTTTGAATAATTTCTTTGAGAGAGGCGACAGGGTGAGTAATGGATATTAATACGTTTAACGCTTTTAAAAGTCGTAATTACCGGCTTTATTTTATCGGGCAATCTATATCATTAATAGGCACCTGGATGCAGAAAACAGCCGTAAGCTGGTTGATTTATTCGCAAACACACTCAAAGTTTTTATTGGGTGTTACGCTTTTTGCCAGTTTGTTTCCGTCGTTTTTATTCTCGTTTTTGGGTGGCGTGGTATCTGACAGGTATAATCGTTATAAATTATTATTTGTTACCCAGGCCGCATCCATGATCCAGGCTTTGTTACTGACCGCGCTGGTGTTCTTTGGGCATTATTTTGTATGGGAGATCATTGCCCTGAGTGCTGTGCTGGGCATTATCAATGCTTTTGATGTACCTGCCCGGCAAGCGCTGGTTTACGAGATGGTAGACAATAAAGCCGATCTGCCAAATGCACTTGCGCTTAACTCATCTATAATGAATCTATCGAGATTAATTGGTCCGGGACTGGCGGGTTTGATTTTGGAAAAATTTGGCGAAACTATATGTTTTGGGGCCAATGCGGCCAGCTTTATAGCCGTAATTGGTTCCTTAATGTTGATGAAGCTGCCAAAATCCGAACCAAAATCGCATAAGCAGAATATCTTCTTCGAATTAAAAGAAGGGTTTACTTATATCAAAAATACGCCATCCATCAGGTTTGTGCTGCTGATACTGGCCATGACCAGCCTTATGGTGCTACCTTTTAGTACGCTTATCCCGGTTTATGCCAAGGATATTTTTAAAGGTACGGCTTCCACATTCGGGGTAATAGATAGTATAATTGGCCTGGGCGCACTTTCAGGGGCTATCTTCCTGGCATCGCTAAAACCGGGGCTTAATCTTAAAAAAATACTGGCTTTTAGTACACTGGTTTTTGGTACAGGGCTGGTAGCTTTTTCGCATATGCATAACTACCCTTTAGCTTTGCTGTTTGCCGCGGTTATCGGCTTTGGGATGATGGCCCAGATTACCATGAGTAACACATTAATTCAAACCACTGTTAACCCGGCTATGCGCGGCCGGGTGATTAGTTTTTATGCGATGGCCTTTTTTGGGATGCAGCCGCTTGGTGGTTTGCTGGTAGGGGGCATATCTCAAAAAATAGGCGTACCTGATACCGTTTTAGGACAGGGGCTTGTAGCGGTAATAATGGGCTTATTGCAGATCCGCTACATCAGGAAAATAAAACTCAAAAAAGCTGCAGAACAAACACTTCAGCAACCTCCGGTAAACGCGCTTGCATCTAATTAGCTTGAATGCGAATTGAAGGGGGTGCGAATTACACAAATTGAACGGATGCTAATTCACGAAGTGAGGTCAGAATTACACGAATTAATTAGCTGCACAAAATTACTGGATTTCACAACCGGGTATGACAAAAGGGACTAATCGATACAAATTACCGGTTCACCGATACTATACCAAATTGCGGGTTCTGCTTTTATATTTTTGATGATATAAAGGGTTTATTATTTATAACATTCATTTAAAATAAAAATTTATGGGCGGATTAGGAGCACCTGAGTTAATACTCATCATTATTGCAGTGCTGTTATTGTTTGGCGGCAAAAAAATCCCCGAGTTAATGCGCGGCATGGGCCAGGGAATAAAAGCGTTTAACGACGGTAAGGTTAACAGCGAACCAGCCGTTAAAGAATAAAAAACAGGCTTCCGGGATGGACAACCAGGGAGCCTGTTTTATTGTATATATAGTTTAAAATTTAGTCGGTCATCTCTAATATCAATATCACCGCATTATTGCTTAGGGCTTCCATATCGGCTTCCTCCAGGTTCCATAAAGCCAGTCCGTCACGTTCATGCATTAAGCGGCCCTGCAGCTCAAACGCCCCAGTTATATTAAAGGCGAAAAGCAAAGAGTTGATATTTTTTAAATGATAAAGGGCATCCTTTCGTCCTGTAAACTGACCAATACTTAGCTTAAACGGCAATTTACGATCAGCCGGAATTATCGTTATCAGTTCATTCTGCCTGTCAGCAAAATCAAAACCAAATGTCTCATTTAAAATAGGGAATTCATCACCGTCGGCGTTTATTTGCAGGTACAAAAAGTTCACCCAATTTTCCTGGTAAATGTTAATCAATTCTAAAATACCACCTGCGTTTGTATAGTTTATATGTACCTCACCCACATCTATTATACTGCTTTTACCCTCCGTATCTTTAACAAGTAATTCGCCCGTTATGGGTACAATTACAAAATAACAAGTATGGGCAACAGTCAGGGTAACCGACTTATTAGCTGCCAGGATCTCATCGTTAAATACTTTTAGGCTGCCAAAAGCTTCGCGGTGTTCATTAAAGTGATCGCCGTAATTAAAACTACAGCATCTTCTAAAAACGTTGGTTTCGGTTACACCCCGCTGGTCGGCAAGGTAAATTTGACCGGGTGAGATCTTTTCCATTTTAGTATTGATTTTTGAGTGAGTATATATTTACATATGGTTGCACCTGGAACAGGTTGGTAAGGGTTTCATCATTTTCTGCTTGTTCTGGTTTATAGTCAGATACAAGCAAAAAGCTCTCCACAGTGTCGTGCCAGAGGAGCGGTTCGGTATAAAAATTTATTGCCAGCTGATGTTTTGTTTTATCGTTGATATCGGAGTTGATGATCTCCAGTTGAAATTTATTAAATTTCAAAAAGCGTTTCCCCACATTGTTCAGTATCTCGGGCACTATGCCTGCTAATTGTTGTACATACCCGGTTACAGCTGGTGTAACCATGCCGGCAAGCCGCTGGGCGTTTGGAACATGCCTTAGCAGCTCGGCGTAGGTGGTAAATGAAGTTCCTACGCTGTAATTCTGAGCCTGCATTTTAAATTCCAGGTAGGATGCTTCAAATACCAGTTTATCCCACTGTTTAGCGGAGTTTGCATCAATAATCTTTCGGTAACACAGGGTGATGATACGGGTACTCATAATTGAAAAAAATAAAGACGCTAAATAAAATAGCGCCTTTGGTTGCATGATAGAATTAACAGGGGTGAAAAAGAACAATTGTATTATGCAGGTACGCTCATGCTAATTGAAAGTACAAAGCCATCGGTGGTGTTACCGGTTACGGCAGCCGTCTCAAGTGTATAACCATCACTAAACACGTTGTCGCTTGCATTATAGGTGTAGCCGCTCATTCCTTTACTATAACCTGCAACAGCTGCCAGCGCGGTACCGGTACCTTCGGGGAAAGCTATCTGGGTTACTTTTAATGACGTGCCTGCCGAGTTGTAAACATGCACATGGATATGCGTGGCCCTGCCCGAATACCATCCCGGGAAGATTGAAGTAAACGTTACCAGCCCGTTTGAATCGGTAGTTTGTCTGCCGCGTAAAAAGTGAACTGCAGTGTAGTTTGTAGCCTGCATTCCGCTGCCACCGTATTCAGAGTAATTGCCCTCTTTATCGCAGTGCCATATATCAACCAAAGCACCAGAAAGCGCATTGCAGCTGTTATTACTATTGTTGATGGTAATTTTAACAGTCATCTTATAACCGGTAAGGTCGCTGGTAATATCGCTGCGAACATATGATGCCGGGCTTTTGGTAGGGAACGGACCTTCGGTTTCACTTTCAATAACGCTGCAAGTGCCCGAGCTGGAGCTTGACCCGGATGAGCTGCCTGATGATGAACTTGTGCCGGATGTGCTGCTGGTTGTAGTAGTTGTAGATTCCTTTTTGCAGGCCTCAACCAATACCGATGTAGACACCGCGCCTATCATCAGGCTTTTTAAAAAATTTTTGCGTTCCATGATTTTATTTATTTAGGGGTATGATATAAGTTCTGTTGATTGTTGATCAAAAGTAATTGTAGCGGTTAAGGAAACTCGTGAAGTGTCGGTTAGTGGTGTAATTGTGTCGATGAATGGATTATTCTTTCTGGATAAACGTAAATATCGTGGCGGGTTTAATCGTCCTGTGATTGAAATCATAAACCATTTTCAAATCCCCAAATTTTTAAATCAAAACATCATCTGCACATTTCTAATCTGAAATCTGCACATTTATTCCCATCTTTACGCCCAATAAAGTTCTTTACTTTTTTTCTGCAGAGTGGTTCCCGGTGTTTAAAGCACAGGGATTAATAAGGAACCGTGTGTAATTCACGGGCTGTCGCGCAACTGTAAGTAACATAAAAGGTTGTTGCCTTTAACAATGTCCATTGTTCGCCCCTGTGCGGATGAGAAGGACGGCAACAATGTTACAAGCCAGGATACTTGCCCCAATGTATAAAGACAATGCTTTCGCGTAATGAAGCAGTAGTCAAAGAAAAAAGAATGACCTACATGGCCCTCGTATGCCTGTACGTTACGCTTTTGCCTTTTATTACCATTTCCTCCGAAAGCATACCGAAAACCGTAAGGAGCATTAATTCAAATTAATGTTTAACCAAAAAAGTTTTATGCGTATGCTCAAAAACAATTTAGGGTATCCTCGTGTAGGTGCCCACCGTGAACTCAAAAAGGCCAGTGAACAGTACTGGGCAGGTAAAATCAGTCGTGATGATCTGTTTGCCGTTGCCCGGCAGCTCCGTTTGCAAAACTGGCAAACCCAGGTTGATGCCGGTATCGACCTTATCCCCTGTAACGATTTCAGCTTTTATGACCAGGCGCTGGATACCTCGCTGATGCTGGGCAATATCCCCGAGCGTTATACCCAGGTTTTAACCCAAAACAAAGCCAATACCGAGATCGACCTGTATTTTGCCATGGCCCGCGGCTATCAAAAAGATGGCCTTGATGTTACCGCCATGGAAATGACCAAATGGTTTGATACCAATTACCATTACATTGTACCGGAGTTTGTACAGAACCAGCAATTCAGGCTCTTTAGCGAAAAGGTGTTTGATGAGTTTATCCTTGCCAAGCAACATACCCGCAACATACCAAAACCGGTATTGATCGGCCCTGTATCCTATCTTTTATTAGGTAAAGAAAAACAACCCGGTTTTGATAAGATCGACCTGGTTAAAAAACTGGTGCCTGTTTACATCGAGGTATTAAAAAGGCTGAAAAGCTATGGCGCCGAATGGGTACAGATAGATGAGCCTTTCCTGGCGCTTGATCTCAGCCCAAAAGAAAAAGCAGCGTATGCCTATGCTTATACAGAGATCAGCAAAAACTGCCCGGATATTAAAGTGCTGCTTACTACCTATTTTGAAAGCCTGCACGAGAATACCGAACTGGCTGTAACTTTGCCGGTAAGCGCCATTCATATTGATTTGGTGCGTGCGCCGGATCAACTGTACAAAGTGCTTTCACTGATACCCGATAAGCTTAGCCTTTCGTTGGGTGTTGTTGATGGCCGCAACATCTGGAAAAACGACTATGTGCGCTCACTAACGCATATTAAAAAAGCAATTGCAGTATTGGGGAAAGATAGGGTGATGATAGCGCCAAGCTCTTCGTTACTGCATACACCATTTGATCTTGACCTGGAAACTGACATTATCCCCGAAATAAAAAACTGGATGGCCTTTGCCAAACAGAAACTGAATGAAGTGAATGAGCTGGCCCTGATTATTGACGGCGATAACGAATTGCTGCACAATAACCTGCGTGCTACCTCCAGCCGCAATATTTCCAAACTTATTCATAAGCAGGAAATAAAACAACGTGTTGCTGCCATTACCGATGCTGATGCCCGGCGTGGAAGCGGATTCATAACCCGTCAGAAAATACAGCAGCAACGCTTTAAATTACCACTGTACCCTACAACTACCATAGGATCGTTCCCGCAAACTGATGATATTCGCTCATTGCGGGCAAGGTTCAAAAAAGGTGAATTAACCATTGCACAATATGATGCCGAAATAGAAAAAGCAACCATTGATGCCATCCGTTGGCAGGAAGAGATAGGCCTTGATGTATTGGTACACGGCGAGTTTGAGCGCAACGATATGGTGGAATATTTTGGCGAACGTTTGGATGGTTTCCTGTTCACCAAAAACGGATGGGTACAAAGCTACGGCAGCCGCTGTGTAAAGCCACCGGTTATTTATGGCGATGTGAGCCGCCCGGCGGATATGACCGTTAGGTGGAGTAGTTTTGCGCAGCAAAACACCCAAAAACTAATGAAGGGCATGCTTACAGGCCCTGTAACTATATTACAATGGTCGTTTGTACGCGATGATCAGCCCCGGTCCGAAACCACTAACCAGATAGCTTTGGCCATCAGGGACGAAGTTGTGGCGCTGGAAGCAGCGGGTATCAAAGTGATCCAGATAGATGAGCCTGCCATTAGGGAAGGCTTGCCTTTGCGTAAAAAGGACTGGCAAAATTACCTCAACTGGGCAGTACGCGCATTCCGCATCTCGGCCAGCGGGGTAAGGGACGAAACTCAGATCCATACGCATATGTGCTATAGCGAGTTTAACGATATTATTGGCAACATTGCCGATATGGATGCCGATGTGATCACGATAGAAACTTCGCGCTCGCAAATGGAGCTGTTAGCGGCATTTTCCGATTTTAAATATCCAAACGAGATTGGTCCGGGAGTATATGATATCCATTCGCCGCGGGTACCTACGGTTGGCGAAATGGTAAGCTTGCTGGAGAAAGCATCAGAATTACTGCCAGCTGGTAATTTATGGGTTAACCCCGACTGCGGATTGAAGACCCGGAAATGGCCCGAAACACAGACCGCACTCAAAAATATGGTACAGGCAGCGAAACAACTTCGTCAGTTAGTTGTAGAAACAATAGTATCCTGACCCGTTAAAACAGGCAATTTGTGTATAATTGCCTGTTTTTTCAGATTTTTTGCATTTATGAGATTAAAAAGTAACGCGGTTATAACAGGTGTTGGTGGTTTTGTTCCTGATAATATATTGAGTAATAGTGATTTAGAAAATATGGTTGATACTAACAGTGAGTGGATAGTATCAAGAACAGGAATAAAGGAAAGGAGGATTTTAAACGATCCGTTACTTGCTACCTCAGATATGGCTACCTATGCCGTAAAAAACTTATTAGAAAATGCAGGTCTGGAACCAGGAGAAATTGACTGCTTAATAATTGCTACTTCAACCCCCGATCATATACTTTTATCAACTGCCAGCATTGTTTGCGATAAGCTGGGTTTAACCAATGCCTGGGCTACTGATGTTAACGCTGCCTGCAGCGGCTTTTTATATGCCTATACCCTGGGTGGCAGTTTGGTTGAAAGCAACCGGTACAAAAAAGTGATTGTGGTAGGCGCCGATCAAAACAGTGCTATCATCAACTATAAGGACCGCAATACCTGTATCCTTTTTGGTGATGGGGCCGGAGCCGTTTTGCTTGAACCAACTACCGAAGATGTTGGTTTGGTAGATAGTGTTTTTAAAACCGATGGACATGGAAGGGAATACCTGCTGGTTCCGGGTGGTGGCTCAAAGATCCCGGCTACAGCCGAGTCTGTTGCACAAAATCAGCATTTCATTCGCCAGGAGGGTAGGGTAGTGTTTAAAGCTGCTATAAAAGGAATGACAGAAACCTGTACCGAGGTATTAAAACGCAACGACATGACAATAAATGATGTTAACTGGCTGATACCGCACCAGGCCAACTACAGGATCATCCATGCTGTAGGCGAAAACCTGGGCTTACCAGAAGACCGCGTTAAAGTAAATATCGATAGATACGGAAATACTACCGCTGCCACCATACCGCTTTGCCTTTGGGATTTTAAAGACGACTTTAAATACAACGATAACATGATATTTACCGCCTTTGGGGCAGGCTTTTCATGGGGCGCTACCCTGCTAAAATGGGGTAAGTTAAGAACAGCGTAAGCAACCGGAAAATATTAAATTACCGTAATTGCGAGGTACGAAGCAATCCCCTGCTTACAGAGCGGCTTTGCCAATTTGGGATTGCTTCGTACCTCGCAATGACGGTTTTGTTAGCCTCAGCCTTCAACACCATCAAATGACCACAGAAGAAAGAATCAAAGCATCAGAAACGCGGATCTTTAAAACCGTATTCCCTAATAATACCAACCATTACGATACGCTTTTTGGCGGCTCGGCAATGGCTATGATGGATGAAGTGGCTTTTATAACCGCTACCCGTTTTTCCCGTAAAAAAATGGTAACCGTATCATCCGACAGGATAGATTTTAACAAACCCATCCCCTCAGGAACCATCATTGAACTGGTGGGCACTGTATCTCACATTGGTAATACCAGTATGAAAGTACTGGTAGAGATCTTTATTGAAGAGATGTACTCCTTTGTACGCGAAAAGGCCATTACCGGTACTTTTACCTTTGTGGCCATTGACGAGCATAAGCACCCGGTAAAAGTTGTGGATTAACAGGGTAAGCCTCTAGTTAATAACGCTTATAACATTGCATATTTAAAGCCAATTAAGTTTTATAATTTAGCTGCTATAAACCTATACATCGGCTTTATGGATAAAAAATTAGCAACCTTATTGATTGCGCTGGCACCGCTGACGGGCTTTTGCCAGCAAAACTTAAAACTTTGGTATAAACAACCCGCAAAAGTTTGGACAGAGGCCCTGCCATTAGGTAACGGACGACTAGGTGCTATGGTATTTGGCCGCGTAGGCCGCGAACTGATCCAACTAAACGAGGCCACCCTATGGACCGGCGGCCCCGTACGTACCAACGTAAACCCTAAAGCTTATGACAATTTGTTGCTGGCAAGGGAAGCACTGCTAAAAAACGAAGATTATGCCCAGGCCAATGAGTATGCGAAAAAAATGCAGGGCTATTTCTCAGAATCCTATCTGCCGCTGGCCAATCTTACTATTACCCAGCAGCTGAAAGATACTATCCCGACAACCTACTATCGCGATTTGGATATCAGGAACGCCATTGCCACAACCCGTTACACAATCGATGGCGTAGAATATACCAGGCAGATCATTAGCTCGGCACCCGACCAGGTAATCATTATCCGTTTTACAGCAAATAAAACAGGCCGGCTAAATTTCACCTTAGGTACCGGTAATGGGTTAAAATATCAGAACGTTGTTGTATCCAACAACCAAATTTTAATGAAAGGGCAAGCCCCATCACACCTGCAGCCCAGTTATGTCAACTTGAAAGATACGCTTGCCCTCAATGACAAACCCGGTTGCCGTGGAATGCGCTATGAATTACAGGTAAAAGCGGTTAATAAAGACGGAAAAGTAAGCGCCGATATTAACGGCATTACGGTGAAAAACGCTACTGATGTAACTATTTTTTTATCGGCCGCAACCAGCTTTAACGGCTTTGATAAATGCCCGGATAGCGAAGGTAAAGACGAGCACAAATTAGCAGCAGATTATTTAGATAAAGCCATAAAATATAACTGGCCGGAGTTATTGCAACATCATTATGCCGATTACCATAAATATTTTAACAGGGTATCATTTAACCTTGCGGCCCCTGCCGGTGACAAAAACGCATTAGTACCAACAGATGAGCGCCTGTTTAACTATTCGGAAGGGGCTAAAGACCCTTTATTTGAAACATTGTACTTTCAGTTCGGCAGGTATTTACTGATTTCATGCTCCCGCCCGGGCGGACCAGCGGCCAATTTGCAGGGCATCTGGAATAAGGAGATCCGACCGCCATGGAGCTCAAATTACACCACTAATATCAATGTGCAAATGAATTATTGGCCCGCCGGGGCGGCCAATCTGTCGGAAATGCAATTGCCTTTTATAAACTTTATTAAAAACGCCGCAGTTACGGGTCAGGTTACAGCCAAAGAATTTTACCATACCCGGGGCTGGGCGGTGCACCATAACAGCGATATCTGGGCCTTATCAAACCCGGTAGGCGATTTAGGGCACGGCGACCCGATGTGGGCCAACTGGACAATGGGATCGCCATGGCTATCGCAACATTTATGGTGGCATTACCAGTTTACAAATGATAAGGCCTATCTCAGGAATACTGCTTATCCGCTCATGAAAGGCGCCGCTCATTTTTGCATGGATTTTTTAGTTCCTTACAAAGGGTACCTGGTAACAGCTCCTTCGCTATCGCCAGAAAATAGTTTTATTGACGATAAAGGCAAACAAGGCACCGTATCTGTAGCCACTACCATGGATATAGCCATCATCTGGGATTTGTTTAACAACGTTATAGATGCCGCCGGTGAGTTAGGTACCGATAAGGCTTTTCGCGATTCGGTGATTGCCTATCGCCAGCAATTGTACCCCTTACACATTGGTAAAAAAGGAAACCTGCAGGAATGGTATAAGGATTGGGAAGACACAGATCCGCACCATAGGCACGTATCACATTTATTTACCGTATTTCCCGGCCACGAGATCTCTCCTATCGAGACCCCGGAACTGGCGGCAGCGGCAAAAAAAACTTTGGAGCTTAGGGGAGATGCCGGCACGGGGTGGAGCCTGGCCTGGAAAATTAACTTTTGGGCACGATTGCTGGACGGCAACCATGCCTATAAAATGATACATTACCTGTTAAAGCTCACCGGGTCGTCAAAAACCAATTATGCCAACGGCGGCGGTTCATACGCCAACCTTTTTGATGCCCATCCGCCGTTCCAGATAGATGGCAATTTTGGGGCATTATCCGGCATGTGCGAAATGCTGGTTCAAAGCCAATCGGGCGAGATTAGCCTGCTGCCCGCCATCCCCGATGCCTGGGCCGAAGGAAATATTTCGGGTTTAAAAGCACGTGGCAATTTCGAGATAGCCATGAACTGGAAAAACAAGCAGATAGTTACCGCGTCGGTTTTATCAGTAACCGGTGGCACATGTAAACTGCGCACGCACGTACCGGTAAAAATTATCGGGCTACAAGCCCGGTCGGTTAAAACAGTTAACGGTTATTTAACCAGTTTTAATACTAAAAAAGGGATGTTGTATAAAATAACAGGCTCAAAAATTTAATCAGCTTTATCGAAACCAGAAACGGCAACTTACTTACTACTGAAACATACTGCGGAATGACCCAAAATAAAACGAACCAACGACGCGACTTTATAAAAAAGGCTGCCTTAACCGCATTAAGCACCATTGCTGTACCTCATGTTTTTGCGGCGCCTTTATCAAACGTGTTTAAAGATGGCAGCAGTATCAAAACCATCCTTTTCCAGGGCGATTCGATAACCGATGGCGGGCGGTCATATGACAAGGATTGGAACCATATTATGGGCCAAAGTTTTCCATACCTCATATCAGCCAGGCTTTGGTTTGATCATCCCGATCAGCAAATGATGTTCTTAAATCGAGGCATCAGCGGCCATACGGTACGGGATTTGCAAGCCCGCTGGCAAAAAGACACGTTAGATTTAAAGCCTGACGTTCTGAGCATACTGATCGGTGTAAACGATGTGCACCACGTAATCCACAACAACAATGCAACTACCGTTGATCAGTTTAGGGACGACTACGATACCCTGCTTAATCAAACTAAAACCGCGCTACCCGATGTTAAACTTGTGATTTGCGAGCCGTTTATTTTGCCAGTTGGCCAGGTGAATAGCGATTTAAAACGTTGGCAGGATGAAATAACTCCGCGACAATTGGTGGCTAAACAACTGGCGCAAAAACACAATGCCATTTTTGTTCCTTTGCAGGCCATCTTTAATGCGGCGCTCAAAAAAGCACCCGCCGTGTTCTGGACCTGGGACGGCGTACATCCGATGCCTGCCGGGCACGAATTGATAGCCAGGGAATGGATTAAAGCTGTGAAAAAGAATTACGGCTTTCCCGGGTAATTAAACCGCGAACAACTGCCCCATATCTTTAAATGCCTTAAACTCCAGCGCGTTTCCCGAAGGATCAAGAAGGAACATGGTGGCTTGTTCGCCGGGCAGGCCTTTAAAGCGGATGTAGGGCTCAATTACAAATTTAACGTTATGCTTTTTTAGCCTGGTTTCCAGGTTGGTCCAGTCGTCCCATTCCAGTACAACGCCAAAGTGCGGCACAGGTACGTCATGCCCATCTACAGGGTTAAAATGGTGTTTTGCTGCTGTTGCCGGTTTAGGTTTCAGGTGGATCACAAACTGGTGGCCGTATAAGTTAAAGTCGGTCCAGTTGATATCGCTCCGTCCTTCGCTGCAGCCCAACACTTCACGATAGAATTTGCGTGCTTCTTCCAGGTCATAAACCGGTACTGCAACATGAAAAGGTGTTAGTTTGCTCATATGGATCAATATTAATGAAGCCCTTTGCGTTTTAATAATCCGCCGGTGGTATCTTCCACGCTCTGCTGAACAATAAATGCTTTAGGATCAATGCGCAGGATGGTTTGTTTTAATGAAGGGATCTCTAAACGGGTAGCCACGGTGAAAACAATATCGCGCGGATCATTCACATGGCCATCTTTACCGTAACCGCTTTTGCCCTGGTAAATAGTTACACCACGGCCAAGTGTAATAGTAATAGCCCGGCGGATAGCCTCGCTATGGGTAGATATAACCGTAATGCCCGAGTATTGCTCAATACCATTCAGTATAAAATCTATCATTTTGGCGGCAGCCATATAGGTTAATATGGAGTACATGGCACGTTCAACACCCAGGAAAGATGCCGCCAGGCCAAAAATTAATACATTGAGCAGCAAAATAAAATCACTCACCTTAAGTAACTGTGTTTTTTTACTCACCAGCACAGCCGCCACTTCAGTACCATCAAGTACGGCTCCGCCGCGTATGGCCAGGCCGCTGCCGGTGCCTATAAATACCCCGCCAAATATGGCGGTAAGTAACTTATCGTGCGTAACATCCGGAAATTTGATAACAGCCAGGCAAATGGCCAATAAGCCAATAGCCAATGTGCTTTTTAAGGCAAACGGAAACCCCAGTTTTTTATAACCAAGCCATAAAAAAGGGACGTTGATAACAAAAATAAGTGCCGAAATAGGGATGGGCGACAGATCGGCGATAAGCATAGATACACCTGTTACACCGCCATCAATAAAATGGCTGGATAATAAAAAGCCTTTGAGGCCAAACCCGGCCGATAAAATTCCTATCCCGATAGTTGTTGAGTCTTTGATGATCTTCATTGCCTTCATGCTCAAATATAATTTATCCCGGCTAAAAACGGGCATATAAATCCCGCCGGATGCAGGCAAAAGGCCGTTTTGTTTGTTAATTTTGTAACTATCACTTAATTTATTACATTAAAACCATGAAAGCACTCACCCTTTTAACAGCTGCATTATTCATCTCTGTTATAAGTTTTGCCCAAACAAAAATTACCCCGGCGGCAGCTGGCGTAACTTATGGCAAAGCCATTACTGCCGATAAAGCTATAGATGTTACATCCCTTAATGCTGCTTTAACTACTGATTCTGTTTATAATGGAAGGGTGATAGGCAAGGTGGTTGAGGTTTGTACCAAAAAAGGGTGCTTTATGAAAATTGCCCGCCAAACCGGCAACCCAATAATGGTACGGTTTACAGACTATGCCTACTTTATGCCGCAAAATATTGTTGGCAAAACGGTGGTTGTTGAAGGTAAGGCCAATGTGAATGAAACATCGGTAGCCAAACTGCAGCACTACGCTGCTGATGCAGGCAAAAGCAAAAACGAGATAGCAAAGATCACCCAGCCAAAAAAGGATATCGAAATTATGGCTGACGGGGTTTTGGTGGTGGATTGAGGATGCGATGTTTATTCAATTAACCCAACAACAGCCACAACTCCATTGAGTTGTAAAATCCGGAGATTCTGAAATAGAGAATGACCCTTTTTAAAGATTTGTCATCCTGAACGGAGTGAAGGATCTATTCGCAGGCTGTACAGGGCGACGAAGCATGGCGAATAATAGATGCTTCACTCCGTTCAGCATGACAAAAGGCTTTTTCTACAACTTGTTATCGGCAGCCTGCCGAAGCATAGCAGGAAGGCTATTACCATCCTTGTGGCATTGCTGCTAATCAATTTAATCCGCAAATAATTAATAGTCTAATTTTAAGGAAAATATCTTTATTTTTTTTATGCTTTATGAATATTTTAAGCCATTTTTATTAAAAATATCAAAACATGGAAAATAATAACTATCACAAATTCTTAGCAGAATTTATTGGAACAATGGTGCTTGTTTTAATGGGTTGCGGCAGCGCGGTAATAGCAGGAGCCAACGGAACAACCGGAGTTGGGCTTTTGGGTATTTCTTTTGCTTTCGGTTTATCGGTAGTGGCTATGGCCTATGCTATAGGTCACATTTCTGGCTGTCATATTAACCCGGCAATAACTATTGGTATGGTAGTGGCCGGAAGAATGAAAGCCAAAGAAAGCTTTGGTTACATTATTGCCCAGGTTTTAGGAGCCGTAGCAGGGGCCGGTATTTTATTCGTTATTGCAAGTGGTAAGCCGGGTTTTGATATTGCAAACGGGCTGGGCCAAAACGGCTATGATATGGCATCGCCCCAAAAGTACTCACTGCTATCGGGTTTTATTGCCGAAACGGTTTTTACAGCTATATTCCTGCTGGTGATTTTTGGCTCTACCTCAACAAAAAACATTCATGGTGGTTTTGCCGGTTTAGCTATAGGCTTAAGCCTGGTATTAATTCACATAGTTGGTATACCTGTAACAGGGGTTTCTGTTAATCCTGCCAGAAGTATAGGGCCGGCAATATTTGCAGGCGGAGTGGCAATTTCGCAATTATGGCTTTTTATAGCTGCCCCGATTTTAGGAAGCATAATAGCCGCAGTTGTTTGGCGGTATTTTGTCGAAAAAACAGATGATTTAAAAGCCTGATGAGCGTATAGTTTACACAGGGGGATTATCAGGACTAAACTTACGAAGCTTTAACTCGATGATATTGTTTTTGGCCTCGTTGAGGGCTTCGCCGTTTAAAGCTTCGTAAGTTTCTATGCCGTTAAATAGCCACGTCATTGCATCTACATTACATTATATTTACTTCACCACCAACTGGGCCGTATTCCTGCTTAGTTGCTCCAGTAACACCGTTTTATCGGCTATTAAATCTTTTAACGAATTTTGGTTATAATGCCTTATGGTGATTAATGTAAGGCCGCTGTTGTATTTTACTTTAAACTCTTGTTTAAGGGTGTTTATCAATTTCTCAAAACGCTCTGCATAAAAATCAAAACAAACCGTAAAACTAAGGGCCGAGGTTTGCATTACGTTTACCTTTACCTGGTTTTGGGCAAACAAGCCGAAGATTCCGCTCAAATGATCTTCGGATATAAAAGAATAATCAAGAGGCGAAATGGAAAGCAGCACCTGGTTTTGTTTCAGGATGATAACAGGCTTTTCGAACTTGTTGATGCCATCTTCTTTGATCACGGTGCCGGGAGCATCAGGATGGGTAAATGGTTTCACCAGCAAGGGTATTTTGGCGTTTTGTAAAGGTTTTATTGTTTTTGGGTGGATAACACTGGCGCCGTAATAGGTCATCTCGATGGCTTCGGTATAAGATAATTCATCAAATTTTACGGTATCCGCGAAAAACTTAGGGTCGGCATTCAGGATGCCGGGAACGTCTTTCCAGGTGGTTACCGATTCGGCGCCCAAACACGCCGCAAATATGGATGCGGTATAGTCAGATCCCTCCCTGCCTAAAGTGGTGGTGAAGTTTTCGGATGTGCCGCCTAAAAAGCCCTGTGTTACCACCACGCCTTTAGTCAGCATGGAAGGGATATCGGCGCTGATGCTTGCCCGGGTTTTATCCCATTGCACTATGCCTTCGCGGTAGGTATTATCCGTATGGATATAACTGCGCACATCAAGCCACTGGCTTTTTATACCGGCCTTATTTAAATACGCGGTAACGATGCGGGTAGATACCAACTCGCCTATGGATACAATCTGGTCGTAAATAAAGTCGTAGCTATCCTGCGGTTCGTCTTCAATGGCCCAATCAATTTCCACAAAAGTATTGGCGATATCATCAAATACCGGGTGACCGGCTTCAAACAAGCCGTGTAAAATATCAAAATGGTATTGTTTGATATCATCAAAAATTTCGTGCATATCATCAGCCCGATCGATATAGGCTTTGGTAAGCTTTTCGAGCGCGTTGGTGGTTTTGCCCATAGCCGATACCACGATGAGTAATTGCTCACCTGCATATTTTTTAACAACACTGGCCAAATTAATGATACCATCGGCATCCTTAACCGATGCCCCTCCGAATTTAAATACAAGCATTTATTTAATATATTGACTAATTACGGTATTTGGCCGTAGTAAATGTTTAATGGATGAATAGGGGATAAACAGGCCGGTAATGCCGGCAGCATAAGGTTTAATCTCGTACTGGTTGTATACGAACCTGATACCTATAGGTGTAACCGAAAAATTATTATTGAGCGCGAATTTGCCATCTTTAAAAAAATAATCGCGGGCCAGCGATGCTGTATCGCTCAGTTTTTCATTCTTCCTGAAGATATTTTCGGCAACAGCGTTAAGCTCATCATGATAACCGGCAGCAAAAATATCATCAAGCTTAAGGTTCTTTTTGGCGTCAATATCCCAGTTTACAAAGGTGGTTAACGAGCTGCCGTGTGCGCCGCCCTGGAAAATATAGCCACCAATTTCAAGCGTTGTAAGGCCCGAATCCTGGTAAATTACTTTTGCATAACTATCCAGCCTGTAAAACATGGCCGATTTTGGGTCGCTGTTCCTGAAGTCAGTATGTGACCGCAGGAAGTTTTTGGTCATTTGCTCAACGGTGCTGTCGGCCTTCTTATCTGCAGGAAATAAGTTGGCAAGGTTGCTGGTAATTAAATTATTTAATGTTTTGGCACTATCAAAAAACGGGTAACTAATTTTTACTACGGTACAACCATTATCCGGCTTGCTGCCGCAATCTGCCGCACGCTCATGAATGGTTTTGTAAGTGTAGGTAAGCGTATCCTTTACCGTTTCATCCATTTTTTTTGGCGGAACACCCCACTGGCACGATGCAAATGCAAAAGCAACAAAAATAAAACAGTGCCTAATGATATTTTTCATGTATAAGCTGTTTAAATTTTAACCGTTTATGAAACTTAAATGAAGCGCATCATAGCTTCCAGTCTATTCTATCCAGATATTGTAAAAAAACATTTTGTCATCCTGAACGGAGTGAAGGATCCACTCTCCACCATGCTTCTTCGCCTTGTACAGTCTGCGAATAGATCCTTCACTGCGTTCAGGATGACAAACCTTTTAGTAACGTCATTTCCCTCTTCAAGCGTGCCTCCGAATTTTAAAACGACAGCTCGTTTTATTTCAAACAACTAAAAGTTCTGAAGTTGCTCTTTTGATAACGATGCGTTAAGCCATCCGGATTCAATAGTAGCTCCGTATTTGTTGTAAAAGTTAATAGCCGGTTCGTTCCAGTCCAAAACCTGCCAAACCATGCCGCTAAAGCCCAGTTCTTTGGCTTCCCGGATCAAACGATCAAACAATAGCCTGCCGATTTTTTTGCCACGATATTCCTCGGTCACAACCAGGTCTTCCAGGTACATGCGATTACCTTTCCAGGTAGAGTAGCGGATATAATAAACCGCGAAGCCTACTATTACTCCATCAACCTCGGCCACAAAAGCCTTCCATACCGGGTTATCGCCAAAACCGGCATTTATAAATTCGTCTAAAGTAACGGTAACCTCCTCCGGCGCCTTTTCATACAGGGCCAGCTCATTTACCAGTTCCATCAGGCGTGGGCAATCTTCAATAGTGGCAACGCGAAGTTCGGCCCCCCCCGCCCCCTGAAGGGGGAGCTTTTGATTGGTTTGGTTTGCTATTTGATCGTTTTCCAATTCTGTAAATTTCTTAATTCTGTTAATCACTATTCACTATTCACCACTCATCACTCACCCACTTAGTTATTTTTCCAATGCTTTATCACCCGGGTACCAAAAATTGTGCTGCCCAGGCGCACCATATTGCTACCCTGTTCAATGGCAAGTTTATAGTCGGCCGACATGCCCATCGATAAAATGTTAAAACTATCATCTTTTCTGAAATAGCTCACCTTAATTCCGTCGAAAAAGGTCTTCAGTTCGTAATATTCGTCTTTTACCTGCTTTTCGTTATCGGTATTGGTGGCAATGCCCATTAAACCGCGGATGCGGATGTTTTTGAAGGTGGCAAATTCTTCTGATCTCAGCAGTTCGATGGCTTCATCAAAACCCAGCCCAAACTTGGTTTCTTCATCGGCAATGTAAATTTGCAACAGACAATCAATTACCCGGTTTGCCTTTAGGGCATGCTTGTTTATTTCCTGGAGCAGCTTAGTGCTATCAACAGACTGTATCATGCTCACAAATGGGGCAATGTATTTTACCTTGTTGCTTTGCAGGTGCCCTATCAGGTGCCATTCAATATCTTTAGGTAATTGCTCGTGTTTTTCAACCAGTTCCTGTACCTGGTTTTCGCCAAATAAACGCTGCCCGGCGTCGTAGGCTTGCTGCAGGTCGGCGGCCGGTTTTGTTTTTGATACAGCTAACAATATAACCTTGTTGGCCTCCGTTTCTTTTTTTAAGCTTTTGATGTTATCTGCAATGCTCATTTATCCGTAAATTTGCTTAATTAATCAGCCGCTAAATTACAGAATGCATAAATATTTAATCTTGTTTTTTTCAGTTACGCTTTTTTGGTGCGGTTGTAAAAGCGATAGTGTCCCCAATAAATATATTCAGCCCAATGTTATGGCTCGTTTGCTGGTGCAAATTCACGTGGTAGATGGCTCATTATACAATAATACACAAGTGCCCGATAGTTTGTATAAATATGGCATGGGCAAATACCTGGCTGTATTTAAAAAATTCGGTACCGATTCGGCACAGTTCAGGAAAAGTATGGATTATTACAGCGAAGAGCCTGATAAGTTAATGGCCATATATGATAAGGTTGATCTGCAGATTAAAGCCCTTAGCGATTCGGTAAACCGGATTCAAACCCAAAAGAACGCTGCCGTTCGCAGGGCCGATTCATTAAAGGCTGATTCTGCCAGGAAAGCGAATCTTAAACCAAAAACTGCTAATCAAAAGGCCGATTCAGTTAAAGACGCAAAAGCAAAACAGCGGATCCTATTAAAAATAGATTCTTTTAAAAAGTTAAAACATAGACCAAAACCTAATGCTGTACCCATTAAATAGTGTTGATAAGCTTGGGTTTACCGAAGTTAAGGAGTTAATAAAAGCACATTGCCTGAGTGATATGGGCCGGCAAATGGTCGATAAGATCCAGGTGATGAGCAATTTTGACCAGATAGCCAAATTTTTAAGCCAGGCAAACGAGTTTAAAAATATCCTGCTAAATGATGCCGCCCTGCCTATTCATCATTTTTTCGATATCAAGTCGCTCGCCAATAAAGCCCGTATTGAGGGTGTTTTTTTAAGCGAGGAGGAATTTTACCAGGTGCAGGCGTCGCTGCAAACGGTGTTTGCCGTTATTGCTTATTTTAGCGAACGCGAAGGATTGTACCCCAACCTAGAGGCGCTGTTTGAGCACCTGCCTATAGAAAAGGCTATTCTTAAGAAAATAGATTTAGTAATTGATGCCAAGGGAAAAATAAGACCCAATGCATCGCGCGATCTGTTGGAAATAACATCGGGCATTGCCAAAGCCGAGCAGGAAGCACGTAAAAAGATAGACCAGATCTTTAAAAATGCCTCATCGAGCGGGTGGACTGCTGATGGTTCATTAACCGTGCGCGATGGCAGGTTGTGTATCCCGTTACTGGCCGAAAACAAGCGCAAGCTCAAAGGCTTTATTCATGATGAATCCGCATCGGGCCAAACGGTTTACATGGAGCCCGAAGAGGTATTTACCCTCAACAATCGCGTGCGCGATCTTGAATTTGAACGCCGCCGCGAAATAGTAAAAATATTAACCGCCTTAACAGCCGAATTGCGGCCTTATGCGCCGTTATTGCTATCGTACCACAGTCTGCTAACCAAACTTGATTTTGTGCGCGCCAAGGCCTTGTTTGCCATTGATGTAGAGGGCGAAATGCCGCAAGTGGTGAACGAGCCCCGGCTTAAATTATTTAATGCCCGGCATCCGTTGCTGTTCCTCAACTTTAAAAAAGAGCAAAAAGTGGTTGTGCCGCTAAATGTGCAAATTGATGAGGGTACCCGTATTATTGTGGTATCGGGCCCCAACGCGGGTGGTAAATCTGTTTGTATGAAAACGGTAGGCTTGTTGCAAATGATGGTGCAGGCGGGCTTATTGATCCCCGCAGCCGAAGCCAGCGTGGTAGGTGTGTTTAAGCAGTTGTTTGTTGATATTGGCGATGACCAGTCGATTGAAAGTGACCTGAGTACTTACAGCGCCCATCTATCTAAAATGAAAAATTTTGTGGAGCAGGCTAATGGTAAAACCCTGGTGCTGATAGATGAGTTTGGTACCGGTACCGACCCGCAATTTGGCGGTCCGATTGCCGAAGCTGTGCTGGAATCGCTTAACCATAAAAAGGTAAAGGGTATGGTAACCACCCACTACTCCAACCTTAAAATATTTGCCAGCAATACCGAAGGGATTGAGAATGCATCGATGCTGTTTAACAATGTGGAGATGAAGCCGCTTTACCGGCTTGAAGTTGGTAAGCCTGGCAGCTCATACGCCTTTGAGATAGCCCAAAAGATTGGCTTGCCCGCGAATGTGCTTAACCTTGCCAAAAACAAAATAAGCGAGGGCCAGAAAAAGGTTGATACCCTGCTGGTTGACCTTGAACGCGAAAAACGCGAGATATTTGAGACCAAACAAAAGCTGGATAAACAGCAACGCCGCGTAAACGAGCTGCAGGCCGAGAATGAAAAACTGAAAAGCTATCTTGAAGAAAATAAAAAAGCGTTAATAAGGGATGCAAAAGACCAGGCTAAAAATATAATCCTGAATGCCAATAAGCTGGTTGAAAATACCATATCCGAAATAAAAAGCAGCAATGCCGATAAGGAAACCACCCGTACCCTGCGCGAGAACCTGAATATAGAACTTAAAAAGAATACCGTTAAAGTTGAACCTGCAAAACCAAACCCGGCAACTGTTGATGAGGAATTGAAGCCCGGCGATTGGGTGAAGCTAATTGATTCTGAAACTACAGGCCAGGTGATTGAACTGATAAAGGATAACGTGGTAATTGCCATTGGCGATTTGCGTACAGTGGCCAAAAAGAAGCGGGTAGAAAAAGTGAGCAAATCATCAGTGCCTAAAGAGGTGAGGCGGACCATGAATTCGCATACCAGCGACTTTGCTAATTTTAGCCCGGAGATTGATGTGCGCGGCCAGCGTACCGAAGATGCCCTGCACGCCATTGAAAAGCTGTTTGACCGCGCCCTGATGATGGGTTTTAATAACCTGAAGATAATTCATGGTAAGGGTGATGGGATTTTACGCAAAATGATAAGGCAATACCTTAAAAAGTACGATCAGGTTGACCGCATGGAAGATGAGCATGCCGATAGAGGCGGAGATGGAATAACTTATGTATATTTAAAATAAAAAAAATATTATCATATGGCTTTAAAGAGCATTACGCCAATGTTATATACCCGGCAGGTTAGGGAAAGTGTTGATTTTTATATTAACAGCTTTGGTTTTACCTGTGTAGGATATGATGATAACTGGAGCTGGGCAACCGTAAGCCGCGATGATGTGGAGCTTATGTTTGCTTTGCCAAATGAACATGAGCCATTTGGTATGCCAAAATTCACCGGGTCGTTGTACATCCGTACAGACAAGGTTGATGACATCTGGAAAGAATTAAAAGACCACGCCGTAGTTTGCTATCCTATTAAAACCTTTAATTATGGGATGCGCGAATTTGCTGTTTATGATTATAATGGTTACCTGCTCCAATTTGGTACACCGGTTGATTAGTCAGCAGTCATTGGTCAGTAGTCATTGGTCATTTCGCTGGACTGTCATTAGCTATTGGGTCAGTAAGGGTTGTTATAGGTGGTTTGGAGGGATATAATTGTTGGTCGGCAAGGAAGTTATTGGTCGATCGCGGGGATGTTATAGTTGATTTGTTTTGTGGTATTAAGTTTCATAAATTTAGAGGGATAAACCCGTTTTTAAAATGCATAAATTATACTTTATTGTTTTGTTCCTGCTTTCGGCAGGAACGTTTTCTACCTGTAACGCCCAAAGTTTAGTACTCAAAAGCAAGGATGCACACATCCGCTATACCGGCCGTATCAACATGACCGATGAGGCTGCCGAATTTTACTGGACGGGTTCGTCAGCCAAGATTAATTTTGATGGTACCGGGGCATCTGTTATTTTACAGGACGAACGTGGGGATAATTATTTTACCGTAGTATTGGATGGTAAAGTAAGCAGTACAATTCACCTTGAAAATGTAAAGAAAACCTATACGCTGGCTCAGGGATTACCTGCCGGTCCGCATAGCCTGGAGATATTTAAACGTACCGAATGGGAGATGGGTAAAACCACTTTTTACCAGTTTGCTTTAGATAAAGGTGCTTCTGTATTGGCTGCGCCGCCGGTTAAAAAACGTAAGATCGAATTTTTTGGTAACTCCATTACCTGCGGTTACGCTGTAGAGGATACCACCGGGYAGGATAGGGGGAGCGCACCTTATGAAAATGGTTATATAAGCTATGCAGCCATAACCGCGCGCCATTATGATGCCTCGTATGTTTGCACCGCTAAAAGTGGCATAGGCGTATTGGTAAGCTGGTTCCCGCTCATTATGCCCGAGATGTATAACCGATTGGACCCAACCGATCCGACGAGTTTATGGGATTTTACCAGGTATACGCCGGATGTCGTGGTTATCAACCTGTTCCAAAATGATTCGTGGATAGTGAAATTGCCCAATAACCCACAGTTTAAAGAACGTTTTGGCACCAAAAAGCCAGAGGAAGAGCAAATTGTGAAGGCCTATCGCGAAATGGTAAAAAATATCCGTAAAAAATATCCCAAAGCGCAGATTCTTTGTATCCTGGGGAGTATGGATGCCACCAAAGAAGGATCGCCCTGGCCGGGATATATTGAAAAGGCTGTCGMCGGCTTAAATGATAAAGCTATTTATACCCACATGATTCCCTACAAAAATACCGGTGGCCACCCAAGCGCTAAAGAGCAGCAGGTTATGGCCGATGATCTGATAGCTTTCATGGATAAAACGGTGAAGTGGTAACACGATTTAAAGATTAGGCATGATTTTATCTGCTTATCTTTTATCTGGCCCCCATTTTTCATCCATTATTATTGCCATCGTTATCGGCAGGGCCTTTTTTGTAAGGTTGCCGGCAGATGTTTGTAGTGCCATCGCTGCCTTCATCAGGTCGTCTGTTTGCTAACGCAATTGCAGCCGCATCATAGTTTGATTGATCCGGCTGGTCCGGATCTTTAAAATGGCTATTTTCCAGGTGCTCTTCAACCGGTTGGGTTTGTTTGAAATGAGCATTGATATACGCGACGTTTAGCAATGGATTTGCCTCATCATCGCCAGAAGGAGTGAGGCTGTTCTCTTCAAAGTTTTGCCCGCCCATGCCGCGGCTTTCCATACCGGGGGCATCCTGTTTTTTCATATCGTTTTTTGATGCAGGGAAGCCATGCTGCAGGTCGTCCTCTGTCAAATTATCATCGTCAACGCGGTAAGCATTGGGCTTGTTGTTTTCCTGTGGTTCCGAATGGTTTTTATCATCATCCAAAAACTCTTTGTCGTTTAGTACCATAGGTTTTTATAAGTTGATATATAATATAATGCCGTATTTTTCCAATTGTTTTAGATTGTTTAGTTTATTAAAGGATAAACCGAGCCCAACTGCATTAAAAAAGCCAATACTCAAATCGTCTTTTATCCTTTATCCTTCCAACTTTTATCTTTCTTATTAGTAGTTTTGAGTAACCAATTATTGAACATGAATAAAGTAGTTAGTGGTGCCGACGAGGCCATCCGCGATATTGAGGATGGCATGACCCTGATGCTGGGTGGCTTTGGTTTGTGCGGTTTGCCCGAGAATTGTATAGCAGCCCTTGTTAAAAAAGGGGTAAAGCAACTCACCTGCATATCCAACAATGCCGGGGTTGATGATTTTGGCATCGGCCTGATGCTGAAGCAAAGACAGGTAAAAAAAATGATCTCGTCCTACGTAGGCGAAAACGCCGAATTTGAACGCCAGTTGCTGAGCGGCGAGCTGGAGGTAGACCTGATACCGCAAGGTACCCTGGCTACCCGTTGTATGGCTGCCGGTTATGGTATGCCCGCTGTTTTTACACCGGCCGGAGTAGGTACCGAAGTGGCTATAGGTAAAGAAGTGCGTAATTTTAATGGCAAGGATTACCTGATGGAAATGGCCTTTGATGCCGATTTTGCTATTGTAAAGGCCTGGAAGGGAGATGCCATGGGTAATCTTGTTTACAAATCAACCGCCCGTAACTTTAACCCTGTAATGGCCATGGCCGGTAAAATAACCATAGCCGAGGTAGAGGAACTTGTTGAGCCGGGTGAGTTAGAGCCAGATCATATCCACACGCCCGGGATTTACGTACACAGGATTTTCCAGGGGAAAGATTATGAGAAGAGGATAGAGCACAGGACAGTGAGGTCGATTTGAAAATTTGTTAATTTGAAGATTTGAAAATAAATTATCAGAATTAATAAATTGACCTTAATGAGAGACGACAAGGAAAACCTGATTGTTAAACTAACATTTGAATTTGCGCTCGACATCATCGAATTTTCGGAAGAACTGGAGGCAAACAAAAAGTTCGCAATTGCGAGACAGATTATCAGGTCAGGCACCTCAATAGGAGCAAATGTACGTGAGGCTCAAAACGCAGAAAGTAAAAATGATTTTATACATAAGTTTAAGGTAGCCGCTAAAGAGGCAGATGAGACTGAGTACTTTTTATTGCTTTGTCAATTTTCTAAAAGCTATCCATTTAACGAAATGCTGATTGACAAATTAAAAGTGATCATTAAGATTTTATCTAAAATTATTGCAAGCGCGAAAAATGGTTAATTTGAAAAAAGACATTTTCAAATTTTCAAATCATCAAATTTTCAAATCAAGTAGATGTTAGACAAACAAGGAATAGCAAAACGGATTGCTAAAGAAATAAAAGACGGTTATTATGTTAACCTGGGGATAGGGATCCCTACACTGGTGGCTAATTATATACCCGAAACCATGGATGTGGTATTACAATCAGAAAATGGTTTACTGGGGATGGGGCCATTCCCTTTTGAAGGTGAGGAAGATGCGGATTTGATCAACGCGGGTAAGCAAACTATTACCATGCTGCCCGGGTCAGCCACTTTTGATTCGGCTATGAGTTTTGGGATGATCAGGGCCCGGAAGGTTAACCTCACCATCCTGGGCGCTATGGAGGTATCCGAAAATGGCGATATAGCCAACTGGAAAATTCCCGGTAAAATGGTAAAAGGTATGGGCGGCGCTATGGATCTGGTGGCATCGGCCGAAAACATTATTGTAGCTATGCAGCATGTAAACAAAGCAGGGGAGTCCAAACTACTGGCTCAATGTAGTTTGCCATTAACAGGTGTTCATTGCGTGAAAAAAATTGTGACTGAACTGGGCGTTTTTGATGTGTTGCCCGAAGGTGGCTTTAAACTATTGGAACGCGCCCCCGGCGTAACCGTAGAGGAAATAATAAAGGCAACATCCGGGAAGCTGATTGTGGAAGGAGAAATACCGGAGATTACGCTCTAATATCAAAAAAAATGAAAATTCTGATGTTTTTTTTATAATATATGCGTCATTTAATTGTTATATTGCGTATAAGTTCTTAGTTTAATTAAATTATATGATAGGTCTTCCCGAACTAATACTGCTTTTTATATTTTTAGTAATTGCAACACCCATATATTTTCTGCCGTCAATATTAGCTTGCGAAAAATGTAATTACAGGTCGGTATTGTTACTCAACATCTTTTTAGGATGGACCATCATCGGTTGGATAGTTTCGCTGGTATGGGGACTTAAAACGGTAAAAGACCCTTTGAAAAGTTACAGGTTAGGTACATCTGATTGCTGCCCTAAAGTAGAGGCCGAATTGCTCAAACTACAAAACCTGTTTAACGCCGGCGTAATTACCAAGGCCGACTACTATGATCAAACCCGGAAAATTATAGGTAATTAATTAATTTGAAAATTTGAATATGTGCCGATTTGAAAATTAAAGCAGAAAAGCATTTTCAAATCTTCAAATTACCAAATCTTCAAATCAAAATAGTTTGGTTCTCAATTTTGCAGATATCTCCTCTGTTACACTTATAATATCATCGGCAACATGATTGTTATTGGTGATTATCTGGTCACATTCATCCTTGTATGGCAATAAGTATTCTTTATATGCGGGTACTACATGGTTCAGCCATTTATACATCACATCGTCATGCGAATAACCCCTTTCTATCAGGTCGCGTTTAAGGCGGCGCTGCAGGGCTATATCTTCATCGGCATCAATAAATACCTTCATATCCAGCAGTTCGGAGATCTCCTTAAAATGCAGAATGAACAGGCCTTCTACTATTAAAATAGGTGCGGGTTTAATTTCAAGTACCCTGGGAATCGCGTCGGGGTTATTAAAAGTATATTCGTGCTTAAGAATGGCTTCCTTATTTAAAAGCTTACTGATATCCTCCTGGAAATGCTGATGATCAATAGTATCCGGCAAATCAAAGTTATACAGTTTGTTCTCCTCTTTGGTCATGTTATGGGCCACCGGGATATAATAATCATCCTGTGATACCAGGCAAACCTCATCGGGGGTAAAATGTTCCAGGAAACACTTCAAAAAAAAGGTTTTGCCAGAGCCACTTCCACCGGCAATTCCAATAATATAAGGTTTATTCATTAGGGCTGCCGTAGCTGATGTTCACATTTATACGTTTATCCAAAGCACCTAAAGCATCGGCAGTGTTCTTGGTCATTACAATAAGCACGTTTTTGGTGGCTTCGCTATCGGTAAACCTGCCAACTACTTTTGCATAGGTGGTATGGTTGTTCATGGGGTTAGTGATTTTAATAACGGTACCAATAGGAGCTGTACGGTGTAAAACCAATTCTTTTTTAGGGTCCAGACTGGTATCATCAACCCATGTGGCTACACCCTTTTCGTTTTTTTCATACAAACCAAAACGGTTGGCTTTAAATTTGGCATCAGCGCTATCAATAGCCATGGTTGATGAATCCGTTTTTAGCGCATCCTGCTTGGCTACTGTCCTGTCTTCGGGAGGCATGCCGCTGCGCACTTTAATGATCTGGTTGGGTTTAAGATCATCAGTGCTTAAGCTGTTAAGGTTCCTGATATCTTCAACCGAAGTACCAAAGCGCTTGGCTATTGAAAATAACGTTTCTCCGGCCGATACTTTGTACTGCTGAACATTATCCTGATTAACATCAGCAGTTTGCTGAGGAGCGGGTGTAGTTGGTTTTGGTGTACTTGTTACCGGTTGCTGTACCACAGGTGATGCCTGTTGGGTAACCGGTTGCTGTGTTACTGGCTGTTGTGATACCGGTTGTTGTGTTACGGGTTGTTGAACCTGTGGCTTGTTAGCTGGCGGTTGTACCTGTGGTTTTTGCTGTACAACAGGCGCTTGAACGGTCGGTTTGGTTTGTTGTACAGGTGCCGCTGTTTGCGCGGTTGTTTCGGCAAAGGGCTGCTCAGTGGGCACTTTAATAGTACTTCCAATTCTTAGCGTGGCATTGTTATTAAACTGTATAATGGCTTTGGGGCTCACATTATAGCGCCTGCCAATAGAGTAATAGTTGTCTTTTGGATCAAGTTTGTGAATAATAACTTTTTTGCCGTTCTGGTTTTCAACGCCGATAGAATCAACAGCGGTATTTGCAAAAAGCGATATAGAAAATGTGAGTAAGGGGGCGATCAATAAAAGGATCTTTAATTTCATAATAAGTTACAATACAGTGTTTTATAAATTTAAAACTATTAACGCTGACCTGTTTTTAAGGTAGATCAGTTTATTCTTATGTACTACAAACGCCTCGGGTTGCAATTTTTGTATATTGGTTTGCAACAAATCGTGGTAAACAACAGCGTTTTCATCATTAAAAATATAAAGATGCTGCTCCATTTGTTCGGCCAAAATTGTGTGCAAAGATACAATTCTATAGTTATTGTGCTCCATGTAATGTACCGTATTTCCGAAAGGATCTGCGGGCAAAACCACATGTTTTAAAAATTGGGCAGGGAGTATTTGCGCGCTTACAATATGGTTATCCAATTCTGTATCAATAACAGGCTGATAGGCCCTTAAAGCAGTCCCGGTTTTTATATCGGCCAGCAATAATTTCTTAGGCTGAATTTGTGCGTTGTAAACTACCGGTCCGTTTACCGTGAGGCGGTCAAAAGCCAGGGTATAATTGCTCCATCGTGTTTGCCCGTTAATACCATCAATGGCCACCAGGCCTTTATGCGCAGGCCCGGTTTCTGATTGATAATTGTGGATGAGCAGTACGCCATTAAAAGCGGCCTCGATGCCGGTGAGCCATCTTTCGGGTGTGCTGAGGTCAGTAAAGTTCACGGCTCCGCTTGTGAGGTCTATCGAGGTGAAGGTCACTTTTTTATCTTCGCTGCTGCGTACTTCCAGGAATATAATGTTGCTTATTTCATCAATTTCCATGCGCCATATGGCGTACTTGCATTGGTGTTGTATGAATGGTAGCAGCTTTGTCATAAAGTTTACAAATATGATTTATTATATCCAAACTGTTTAATTTTACCAAACAATGCTATCAATCCTGTGTTAAAAAAACTAAAATCACTATTCATATGAACGCCGAAGAAATAAGCTTAGAAGAAGTAAAAGTAAAACCTGTTGTTGACCATCTTAACGACCTGTTGGCCAACTACCATATTCATTATCAAAAACTGCGTGGCTGCCATTGGAATGTAAAGGGCCCAAGCTTTTTTACCCTGCACATTAAGTTTGAAGAGTTGTACACTGCCGCTTTACTTACTATTGATGAGCTGGCCGAGCGGATCCTGTCGTTAGGTAAGCCACCTTATAGCACTTTTAAAGATTATATAACAACATCGCAGATTAAAGAAATACAAACAATAGGTTTAAAAGATACCCTGATGGTTAAAGCCATTATTGAAGACCTGGCTGCTTTAATTGCTAAAGAAAGAGAAATACTGGACATTACCGCCGAAGCCGGCGACGATGGTACCAACGATATGGTAAACCGCTTTATGCAGTTTAACGAAAAAAATACCTGGATGCTGCGCTCGTTTGTAAACGAGGATTAAACAGTACCTGCTTATAAAATTAGGAAGCCGCTTGTTTTACAGGCGGCTTTTTTAGTAAAATATGTTCAATCTTGGAAGGCTGTTTAAAAGAAACTCTTTTGTCATGCTGAACGTAGTGAAGCATCTATATTCGCCATGCTTCTTCGCCCTGTACAGTCTGCGAATAGATCCTTCACTCCGTTCAGGATGACAAATCTTTTAAAACGTCATTCCTCTTCGGAGTTTCGAGAAATTTTACCACTTGCAATGACGTGTGGATATGTGTTTCTCCCATAGTAATTTATACTCCCAAAAATGTCGCATTTGCACTTTAATACTTTGAAAAATTGCCCTAATTTTATCAAAGGAAAATCAATCTTAATAAATTGAAAAATGGAAACGCTAAATCAGCCATCACAGTTGAGTGTACAGTAAACGCTCCTGTTGAAAAAGTTTGGGATTTTTGGGCAAAGCCAGAGCATATTACTAAGTGGTGCAATGCATCTGACGATTGGCACGCCCCTTATGCCGACAATGACCTGCGCAAGGATGGTAAGTTTAAAACCACCATGGCCGCAAAAGATGGTAGTTTCAGTTTTGATTTTGGAGGTGTTTATACCAACGTAAAGGAATACAGCCTGATTGCATACACGATGGATGATGGCCGGAAAGTAAAAGTTGATTTTATTAGCCAGGATGGTACAACCCGGCTGATAGAAACATTTGAGCCCGAAACTACTAACCCCATAGAAATGCAGCAGGGAGGATGGCAGGCAATTCTCGACAACTTTAAAAAGTATGCCGAAGCAAATAAATGATGAAAAATGAGCTTGTTTCGCAGTACAAAGCTGCTGTTAAAATGCTTCTGGATACTATTGAAAAATGCCCGGACGATTTATGGGAAAGTATAGAATTTGAAAACGCATTTTGGCGTATAGCCTATCACGCGCTTTTTTATACATCATTATATTTGTCAGAAAGTGCTGACAAATTTGTGCCCTGGGACAAGCATATGTCCAATTACAACTCGCTGGGCACGGTAACTCATGATCTGCAGCCAATAATTATTAATGCTGTTTATTCAAAAAATGACATCATTGATTATGCCGTACGCATATCGGATAGTCTTGAAAATATGGTTAGCGATAAAAATAACGATGAACAATGCGGTTTTTCCTGGATCCCGATGAACCGGCTGCAATTGCATTTATATAATATCCGCCATCTGCAGCATCACGTTGGGCAACTTACCGAACGGCTGCACCAGGCAGGCATAAAAGGCATAAAATGGGAAAGGTAGCAGAAACTATTTTTTGTTAAATAAGCTTTACGTGCTATATTTGCATTGTAACAGCATGCGAGGTGTTGTTATAATGTTTTTTCCTATGGTGTAATGGTAGCACTTCTGATTCTGGTTCAGACAATCGTGGTTCGAGTCCATGTAGGAAAACCCCAGGCGAACAAAAGATGAATTTTAGTCTTTTTGTTCGCTTTTTTTGTTTCTAATCTATTGAGAATTTGGTACATAAAATGAGCAGCAGGGTTGATGCGAATGGTTCAGCCTTTTAAATTTTCAAACTTGAATTTTTCGGGATGGATCGAACCAATTAGCGCCCTATTGATCTTCATATTATCGTAATCCGTTATGCCAGAATGCTGACGTAAAATAGTAATGAAGGTTGCCGGTGATGCCGGCTTTTTTTGGTGTTTATTACAACAATAAATATATAGATTTGGTTAAGTTATTAGAGACTGTTTAAAAATAAATAGACCTCGCAATGACGCATGGATATGCGCTTCATTAGAAGTATAAAACATTAATAAATTTAAACAGCTTTTAATAAGTTACAGTATTTGAAAAAGTGATGATATGATTGGGATTAGTCCTTTTCGCGCGGTGAGGCCGCATCCTTTTTACGCGGAGCAGTTCCTTTTTACGGGGATTGATATGTCGGGCGAGCACCTGGTGGGTGCCGTTGTGCCTGCTTTGAAGTTGTTACTGGAGAGTGGCTCGAGGAATAGCGACCTGGACGCGGGCGCTCTGGATAGCGTTTATTCCGAAATAAAGGAGGTATTTCAGGATCTGTTGGCTAATAAGCTGCTGCTGCAGGATGTGGAGCCATGTATGTATATCTACGAGGTTTGGCGTGATGGGAAGACATCAACCGGGGTTTGGACTTTAATGGCGCTGGATAGTTACCGGGAAGGAAGTGTGCTGGCACATGAGCTTACGCTGGCAGAAAAGGAGTTGCGACACCGCGAATACAGGTTGGCGGTAGGGTTGGAGGGCCAGCCGGTGTTGCTGGCTTACCCGCCGGATGGGGCAATTGGCCGTTTGATTGCTGCGGTTAAAGCTACCGGATCTCCAGATAAGTTGAGTTATAAAGGGGCGAGCCATTTGTTATGGCGGGTTCAGGATACAGAGACATTGCATTTGCTCACCTTGCTGTTTTCGGAAGTTGAACATGCATTTGTCGCTGATGGCCATCACCGGATAGCGGCGGCAGCAAGTACGAACGACCGGTATATCAGTTCGCTGCTGATGGCTGCCGACCAATTTGAAGTAGGACCTTTTTATAGGATGGTGCTGCCCCGGGTGGTTTTACCTTTAGAAGAATTACTGTTTTGTTTGGAAAAGGATTTCGTAGTTGAGCTTTCTATGGATAACCTGCCTTATGCGCCGGGTACACCGGGCTGGATCGGGATGCTGGCTGGTGGGCGTTGGTACCATTTGTTTGCTAAACGGCAGGGGCCTGGAGTGATATTATTGCAGCATTATATTTTGGCGCCGGTTTTTGGGATTATTGATCCCATGACCGACGGACGTTTACATTATGCCGGCGGCCCGGGCGGGCTTGATAAACTGGTGGATTTTTGCGAGGCGAACGTAGACGCCGTTGGCTTTACGGTTTATCCGTTAACAATTGACCAGGTGATGGAAGCAGCAACGCGGGGTGATAGGTTGCCGCCCAAATCTACCTGGATGACACCCAAAGCACCGTATGGGTTGGTAATGGCGCTGAGGAGTTAGGGGTTGTTTAAAAATAGATAAATAGATCGTCATTGCGAGGTACGAAGCAATCCCCGACCTACAGAGTAACTGTGCAAATCCGATCTGTATTTTAGGGAGTGCTTTGTCGTATTTCCTTATAAGGACGTGTTCGCAAGTGTCTGATTGTCAGAGCTGTTTTTTAATATAATCTATGTCATTGCGAGGAACGAAGCAATCGCATGCTATACAGGGCGGACCTGCACAGTTCGCGATTGCCGCGCTGCGCTCGCAATGACATGGGTGTTGTGAGGCCCTAAACCCAACACGTCATCCCCATTTTTTTCCAGGATTATCCCGGTGGATACGCAATGACGATCACGAGGTGATTGTGGTATTCATACATGTCATTACTGTTTTTTCCAGCTCGGCTGATGGTTACTCGTATGACGCCTGGATAGGCGTTTCACGGACGGTTTTGGAAGTTTTATCCTTTGCATGGATGCTTATTAACTACAACGATGAAGTAAAAATATGCTTGCTATATCTTTTTAATTAGTAGTTTGGGTTGTAGAATTGCAAAGATTTAAATAAAAACATATCACCTTGAAAGTATTACAAAGTGTACATCCCGAAGATTTTAAAAGTTATCAAACCGCGCTTATCCGCGAGCGTTTCCTTATAGATAACCAGGTACAGCCCGGCGAGATCAATTGTACCTATACCCATTACGACAGGATGATAGTTGGTTTTGCCAACCCTGTAAATACCCAACTATTGCTGCCAAACTACCCCAACCTTAGGGCCGAATATTTTTTGGAACGCAGGGAAATAGGCATCATTAATGTTGCCGGCGATGGTGTGGTAATAGCCGACGGCCAATCTTTCGACCTTAAAAAACTGGATTGCCTGTACATTGGCAAGGGTACTAAAAGTGTTCATTTTGCCAGTAAAAACGCGGCCGAACCTGCTGTATTCTATATGCTTTCGGCGCCGGCACATGCCCAATATCCAACAACGCTGTTAACCCAGGCCGATGCGGTAAAAGTTACGCTTGGTTCGGCATCAACAGCCAACCATCGTACCATCAATAAATATATTCACCTGGAAGGCACAAAAAGCTGCCAGCTGGTAATGGGCTTAACCATTTTGCATGATGGCAGTGTATGGAACACCATGCCGTCGCATGTACATGACCGCCGTATGGAAGCCTATTTTTATTTTGATGTACCACAGGGACAAAAGATTTTTCATTATATGGGCGAGGGACAGGAAACCCGGCATATCACCATGAATAACTACGATGCGGTGGTATCACCACCCTGGAGCATCCATTCGGGCAGCGGTACGGCAAGCTACAGCTTTATTTGGGGCATGGCCGGCGAAAACCTCGACTATACCGATATGGACCCGATTGCCATTCCCGACATCAGATAATAACTATCTTTAACTAAAATTAAAAAGATTCAAATACATTGGAAAATAACTTCTCATTGGCCGGTAAAGTAATTGTAGTTACAGGCGGTACAGGCATATTAGGCAACTCGTTTATAAATGGTATTGTGGAAGCAGGTGGTGCAGTAGGTATATTAGGCAGAAACGCCGAAATAGCCGAAGAACGTGCAGCTGCTATTAATAAAAATGGCGGTAAAGCAGTTGCTTTAGCTGCCGATGTTTTAAACGAAGCAGAATTGCAGGCGGCTAAAACCAAACTGCTGGACACCTTCGGTCGTTTGGATGGCCTGGTGAATGGGGCAGGGGGTAATATGCCGCAAGGCGTTTTACAACCCGACGAAGATATTTTTAAAATGAACATAGCCGGTATGAAAACCGTGATGGATTTGAATACCTGGGGCACCATTATCCCCACACAGGTATTTGGCGAGGCCATAGCGCAAACCGGCAAAGGCAGTATCGTCAATATCTCGTCTATGAACTCCAAACGGGCCATTACCAAGGTATTGGGCTACAATATTGGTAAGGCGGCGGTTGATTGTTATAACCAATGGTTTGCGGTGGAACTGGCTAACCGTTATGGCGATGCCATCAGGATGAACGCGTTGGCGCCGGGCTTTTTTCTTACCGAGCAAAACCGTAACCTGCTAACCAAACCCGAGGGCGGATATACAGAAAGAGGACAACTGGTAATTAAGCAAACCCCCTTTAAGCGTTTTGGTCATCCCGATGAATTAATAGGTGCGCTGGTATGGCTGTTAAGCGATGCATCAAAATTTGTTACCGGATCTATGATCTGTGTAGATGGCGGTTTTTCGATTTTTGGCGGCGTTTAACCAGTTTGCTTAATTCCTGGTTAATACAGGGAAATCGCGTTTAAAAGGAGGCGCCTACGGAGCCAAAAGCAAAATGTTTTTTCACTATAAACACATAACTCCGCTGGAGTTGGAAATGGTTATTGTAACATTGACTCCGTGGGAGTCGCGTGTTTATAGCACACAGGAAAACCCAAACCCCGGCTCCGTAGGTGCCTCCTGCTTGTTTTCATTTAAAAGCGATCCTGCTGGTTAATACTGAATTTATATTTTCATTAATTTACTTATGTTTACTACAGATTAGTTTATTGGCTGTAGCTGAATAACTGGGTAAATTTTATAAAGTATGAATTTCGGGGTAGTTACGATAAAAGATATTGCTAAGGAATTAGGGATTTCTACTTCAGCTGTATCTAAAGCGCTAAAGGATAGTCATGAAATAGGGGAGAAAACCAAAAAACTGGTCCTGGAATGTGCCAAAAGGCTCAATTACCAGCCTAACCCCATGGCCCAGAGTTTAAAGCAGGGAAACAGCAAATCCTTAGGAATAGTTGTATCTACCATTGATAATCATTTTTTTTCGCAGGTTATTAATGGCATAGAATTTATTGCGCACAGCAAAGGCTATAACGTATTTATTACGCAAACCCATGAATCGTATGAGCTTGAAATGTTAAATGTGAACCATTTAATCTATCGTTCAATTGATGGGCTGCTGATATCCTTATCTACAGAAACAAAGGATGTAGAGCATCTTAAAAAGCTGCATGAGAAGGGCTTACCTATTGTTTTTTTCGACAGGGTGAGCGACGAAATTGAAACCCACAAAGTTATTGCAGACAATTTTATGGGGGCCTATGAGGCAACAAATGCCTTAATTAAAGCCGGATACAGAAAAATTGCGCATATAACAAGTTCGGTAAATGTGTCAATCACAGCCGAAAGGTTGAAAGGTTACCTGTTGGCATTGGAGCAAAACAATATTAAACCAAATGATCGGCATATAAAATATTGTCTTCATGGCGGTAAAGATCTTGGTGAAATAGAAAAAGCGCTTAACGAACTTTTACTTTCACCAGATCGCCCGGACGCTATTTTTACAGCCTCGGACAGGATCACCACAACAACTTTATCGCTTTTGCATAAACTGGAGTTTAGAATCCCCGAAGACATTGCCCTGCTTGGTTTTACCAATACACAATTAGCCGATGTTTTAAATCCTTCATTAAGCACGGTTTACCAGCCGGGTTATGAAATGGGCAAAAAGGCCACCGAAATGCTGATTAACCTGATTGAAAGCAAAAGACCGGTAACCGAGTTTGAAACAGTTGTATTACCTACCCAGGTTTTTATCCGTAATTCATCAACCCCGGTTAACCAATAGCACCTGCAACACGCTTACTATAGCATGCTGATTCCAAGGCTTTGAGATATATCCACGCGTTATTGCGAGGTACGAAGCAATCCCCAATTTACAGAGTAGCTTTTGCAAATCCGATCTGTATAGTTTGGGATTGCTTCGTATCTTATAATGGCATGGTTGTAAGTTATTGATTATCAATATGTATTTTTTTTACACATAAACCTCTTATCCGTCATTGCGAGGAACGAAGCAATCCCCGATTTACAGAGTAGCTGTGCAATTCCGATCTGTATTTTGGGGATTGCTTCGTCGTACCTCCTCGCAATGACGATCACGAGGTGATTGTGGTATCCATACATTTAATTACTGTTTTTTCCAGGATTTTCTGGTGGGTACCTGGCAATGGCGGTTGTTTTTTATTTTTAAACGGCCTCTAAAGTTTTAAAGAGTTTTTTATTATTTCCAGAATCCGTTCATTTTTCACAATCCACATTCCTAATCGCTCTTCTGTAATGCCATGTTTAAGTTTATAACTGTGTACCGGGTTAGTATCTTCAAAAATAGTTTCCATATATCGGAAATTAATATTTTCAACGGATGATAATTCATGGGCAACCTCAACAATATGTGTTGAAACTACAAAGAAACAGGTTTTTACCTCTGCAAAGGCAGCGATTATGGCAAGAGAGGCATCATAGGCATCTTTAACATTTGTCCCTCTGAACAATTCGTCAAAAATGACGAAAATATCTTTTGACTGATTTAATTTTTCAGCCACATGCTTAACCCGCAATACTTCTTTATAAAAGTGGCTTTGTCCCTGTTCCACATCATCCGCTAAGTTTATGGTTGTTATCAGACCTTTAAATGCGGAAGTTACCATGTGTTTCGCAGGCACTGGAAAGCCCAGTTGAGATAAATAGATAGCAATTCCGATTGATTTAAGCAGAGATGATTTTCCGGCCATATTAGTACCGGTAATGAAACAAACATTTTTGTCGGGACTAAATTCGATGTCATTACTTTTAGCATCGGCAATAAATGGGTGGAATAAGCCCTTAATAATTAATCTCGTTGCATTATTTTCATTAACTACCGGCAATGTGAAACCAAGGGCCTTACCGCTTACACTAACGGATTGATAAACATCTAACTGATAAGCAACATTTAACAAAATCTTCATTCTTTCATAAGCGAGCTGCCTGAAAAAGTGGTCCGCTTTCGCCATATCTGTAGCACTGCGGTTAGGTTTAGTTATAAGTTGTTTTAACCATGCAAATTCTTTCGGCTGGAAAGTATTTAAGATAGCCGAACGGAATTCCTGTATTTTTTTAGGCAGATCGCCCTGTAGTGCGTCAGCGAATTTTATTAAGCTATCAAGTATCGACAGCGTACTTTCTATGCCAGTTTGAATTACATAATAATCATTATTATTATTAATTGCATATATGATTTTTTTTAAGAACCTGGGTATAACTGAAAATGGTTTAGCATGGTAATGCTTTTTTAGATAAAATTCTACAAAATCATAATCGTTTCTATTTAAGCTAATTTTAATATGATGTTCCTCCATATACAAAAACACTTCTATTCTTTCCCTTATGTGAACAGGATCGATAAGGGGCTTGTTGAACATATCTTGCAACGCTTCATTGCCACCAATTGTATTTGTGTGGCTGAAAAGGCTATAAATAGATTGGCGTGAATTGTTATTTTGAAATATTGCCAAATCATTTAGTGTTTGCCTGTCTATATCGAAATTCATAAAGATGCTTGTAAGAGTTGCTTAAAGCTAAACTTTCTGTTGCATTATCTTTAATAATATAGGTAATAATATGATTCACCCGAACGCCCTTTAAAACTATTTTGTACTGTTTGCATCTTAACCTCCTTAACAAACTTTTTGGCTCTTAACACTCCCCTGCCCGCCCCATTTCAACAACAGTAAAAAATAACTACGTTGCTTTTATTGAGCATACAGGTTTTGCACTCAATCGATGTAGTAAATAATTTTTGCCCTTATGGCATAAAAAAGAGCATTCGGCAATACATTTGGTAACCAATTATAATAGTATTAATAAACAACGATAACGCTTTAATTATATATGAATTACAGGATGTTTGCAAAAAGGTTGATATGTATACTGCTGTTAGGCCAGGGAGTATATGAAGCAAAATCACAGGTTGTTAAACTGGATTATTACTACAACCGCGAGGTTCATACGGTTGCCGGGCAACCGCAGCGTTTCCATTACCTGTGGGAAGAAAAACAAAATACAGGTTATTCCATATGGGGCGATGCATTTAAAAAATACGGCGCAACTTTAGATTCCCTGGTTACCGCGCCAACTAAAGCCAATTTAAAAGGAACGGCTATATATATTATTGTTGATCCGGATACCAAAAAGGAAAGTCCCAAACCTAATTATATAACCGAGACAGATGCCGAAGCTGTGGCCTTATGGGTAAAAGGCGGTGGTGTGCTGGTAATGCTGGCTAACGACAGCGCAAATGTAGAGCTGCCTCACTTTAACCTGCTGGCCGCAAAATTTGGGATGCATTTTAATAACGATCTTCAAAATCATGTGATTGATGACAGCCACTTTGAAGATGGCGCCATCAATACCACCGGTAATCCGTTATTTAAAACGGCGATAAAAATATTTATGAAGGATGTTTGTTCCATTAGCACCCAATCCCCCGCAGAAGCGGCTTTAACTAAAAAAGGGCAAACAATAATTGCCAGTGCTAAGTTTGGCAAAGGAACGGTATTAGCCATTGGCGATCCCTGGCTTTACAACGAATACACAAACGGGCGTTTACCTGCCGGATATGAGAATGATAAGGCTGCCAATGATATTTCGGCCTGGCTTTTAAAACAGGTTCCGGCCGGCAAAAAACAATAATAAGCTTTGGTTAACATGTACCGCGTAATTTCAGTTAAATGAAAAAAAAGATTTCAATAAAAGATATTGCGTCGCATTTAAACATCTCTATTACAACGGTTTCCCTCATCTTAAACGGAAAATCAAAAGATGTTGGCTTAAGCGCGGTACTAACCGAAAAAGTACTGAAATATGTAGACGAAATAGGGTATAAGCCAAACCTGCTGGCCAAAAGTTTACGAACCGGCAAAACCAAGATCATTTGTTTGCTGATTGAAAATATTGCCGACCCCTTTTTTTCATCCATAGCGGGTTTTGTTGAAGAACTCGCTAATCTGCGTGGCTACAAAATAATTTATGGCAGTACCAAGAATGACCCGGACAAAACCCGCGAGCTTATCGGCCTGTTTAAAGACCGCCACGTTGATGGCTTTATCATTGCTCCCTCCGGCGGACTTGAAAGCGATATAAAGGGCCTTTTAAGCGATAACATCCCACTGGTTTTGTTCGACCGTTATTACAAAACCATTGAAACAGACCAGGTTGTTATTGATAACCTGAATAGTACATACCAGGCGGTTAAACTGCTGATAGATCAACAATACAAGAGCATTGCCTTTATAACCCTTGAATCGGATCAAACCCAAATGTCCGACCGGTTAACGGGTTACCTGGACGCCTTACAGGAAAGCGGCCTGGCTCCCTGCGTTACAAAAATAGTTTACGCCAAAGTTGAACAGGATGCGGTTCATGAAATAGCAGCGCTGATAAAAAACAACCCGCAGATAGATGCCTTGTTTTTTGGCACAAGTTACCTTACCCTTAAAGGCATGGAGGTGATTAAGGAGATGGGCATGTCTGTCCCGCGGGATATAGGGGTGGTTTCATTTGATGACCATGAAGTTTTTAAATTGTTTACTCCGGGCATAACCGCCGTAGCTCAACCGGTTGCCAAAATGTCTGAAGAGCTGGTGAACTTACTGCTTGAACAAATTGATAACAAAGTTCAGGAACGGGCAAAAAAGCAAATCGTTGTTCCTGCTATTTTGCATATCCGCAGTTCTACCATTGATCAAAATAAAGTTTTTATTTGATCCTATATTTTTCTCGATTTTTCTAATCTTTTTCTCCTTTTTTCTGCTCTTTTTCTTGATCTTATATCGATTATTCCCGACTTAAGTCTCCCCTTAATAAACTACAACGTTGGAGTAAATATTTATGATTAAATTCAACTTAAAACGTTTTAGATTGCATTATGTTTGAATTGCCAATTGACACCGGGAAGTGTATTTACTGGAGCTTTAAATGCCACCGGTAAAAACTAAATCCCAATATCTCCTGCCTAAAATAACCAGGTATATGAAATGCAAAAAGAAAAGCAGTATTGATTAAAAAAAATGATTCATAATAATTTAAAAAGGGCAGGTTTAAGTATACTGATTTGGTCGTTTGCCGGTTTAGCACTTGCTCAAAGCAGGTTTTCGCCCGCGAAAGAGATCTTGTACTGTGCAAAACAGGCAGCTAAAACATTAAAAGAGAACGCTATAGATTCGGCGGCAAATTTGCCACGCAATATTGCAAACGGTAAAACTGCCTGGAAATGTGTAAGTTATCATGATTGGTGCAGCGGTTTTTGGCCGGGGGTGCTATGGTATTTATACCAGGGGACACATGATGCAAAATGGAAAATTGCTGCTGATAAATATACGCGCGAATTAACGCCCCTCTCCAACCAAAGTGGTTTTGATCACGACCTGGGTTTCCAGATCAACAATAGCTTTGGCAACGGCTATCGCCTTACCAAAAACCCGGCATACAAAAAGGTGATCCTTAAATCGGCCGATTCGCTGGCTACCCTTTTTAATCCTAAAGTGGGCACTATATTATCATGGCCGGCTATGGTAAAAAAGATGGGCTGGCCACACAATACCATTATTGATAATATGATAAACCTGGAATTGTTATTCTGGGCATCAAAAAACGGAGGCAGCCATCACCTGTATGACATTGCGGTTAAACATGCGGAAACCACCATGCATAATCATTTCAGGCCCGATTATTCAGCTTATCACGTAGTAGTTTATGATACCGTAACCGGCAAAAAAATTAAAGGAATTACACACCAGGGATACGCCGATAGCAGCATGTGGGCCCGGGGCCAGTCATGGGCTATTTACGGCTTTACCATGTGCTACCGCGAAACCCATAAAGCTGAATTTTTGGATTTTGCACAAAAGGTTGTAGATGTGTACTTAAAGAAATTACCTGGGGATTTGATCCCTTACTGGGATTTTAATGCACCTGATATTCCAAACGCACCTAAAGATGCATCCGCCGCGGCCGTTGCTGCTTCGGGGCTGCTTGAGCTTTCCACGTTTGTAAAAGATAAAGCGAAGGCCAAATTATACAGGCACTATGCCGAAAAAATGCTGGTGGCACTTTCATCAGCAAGTTATCAAAGCAGGGGTACTAACCCGGCTTTCCTGTTACATTCAACAGGGCATAAACCCAACGGAACTGAAATTGATGCCTCTATCATTTACGCTGATTATTACTACATTGAGGCATTGCTGAGACTTGAAAATTTACAAAAAGGTAAACTTAAAAACTAACAAGCCAATTTATTTATATAAGATGATAATTACAGCCAGGCTAACAGTATTGTGCTTTCTTACAACGTGGTGTGCCTCAGTAGGCTATTGCCAGGATATTATAAAAAGATCCGAAATTGCAATTCAATCGCCCGATAAAAATATAACATTCACTTTTTATCAAAAAAATAATGCAGGCAAACGCACTATGTATTACCTGGTAAATTTTAAAGATAAGCCGGTTATAACCGAATCTGTACTGGATATACAGATGGATAACCAATTATCGGAGAAGGCAATGGCGCTAAATGTTGATCAGCATAAAAACTGGTGCGAAAACCTCGAAATTAAAAGCATTAAAACCACCACCCATGATACAACCTGGTTGCCGGTTTTAGGTGAAGTTAGCCAGGTGAGAGACCATTACAACGAAACCGATATTACCCTGGTAAAGGACGATAACCCTGATTATGTGCTACAGGTACAGGTACGGGTTTATAACGAGGGGGCGGCCATCCGTTACTATTTACCCGAAAACCCCAAAGGAACATATTATAATATCACAGCCGAAAATACTGAATTCAGTTTGCCACAAGGTACTCAAGCCTGGTTTGCCAACTGGGCCCAGGCGCCTTACTTAAAATTGCCTCTAAATAACTGGCCCGGCGAAAGCGAACGCCCCTTAACACTTGAGCTTCCCAACGGTCTTTTTGTCGCCCTTGGCGAAGCTCAACTGGTGGATTATGCGCGTACTAAGTTTAAGCTAAGCGACAGTAAAACTTCAACATTGGTAACATCCATGTTTGGTAGCGCACAGCTGGTATCGCCGGTTGGTACTCCATGGCGCGCTATCATGATAGCAGAAAAACCGGGCGACCTGGTTGAGCATAATTATATGATGCTAAACCTTAATGAACCCGGTAAAATAGCCAATACCAGTTGGATAAAACCCGGTAAAATTATGCGGGTAATGAGCCAAAGTACAGCCGATGCCAAAGCAAATATAGATTTTGCGGTAAAACATCACCTGCAATATATTCTATTCGACTGGAAATGGTATGGGCCGGCCTTTAGTTTTAGTTCTGATGCAACAAAAGTTGCCATTCCTGATTTTGACCTGCCCGGCATTATTCAATACGGTAAGGAAAAGGGCGTAGGCATCTGGCTGTATGTAAACCAGCAGGCATTATATGCGCAGAGTGATAGCCTGTTTGCTGTTTATAATAAATGGGGTGTAAAAGGCGTAAAGTTTGGTTTTGTACAGGTTGGCTCGCACCGGTGGACAACCTGGGTGGAAAAGGCCATACAGCAGGCTGCCGCCAGCAACATCATGGTTAATATACACGATGATTGGCGACCTACCGGCGAACAACGTACCTGGCCAAACCTGGTATCGGCAGAGGGCATCCGTGGTAACGAAGAAATGCCGGATGCAACCCACAATACCATTTTACCATTTACCCGCTACATTACCGGCGCTGCCGATTACACGATATGCTATTTTGATAAACGCATAAAAACCACGCACGCCCACCAGCTGGCGCTGGCCGCCATTTATTACAGTCCGTTGCAAACACTGTATTGGTATGATAAGCCATCGGCAGAACATAACGAACCTGAGTTGGAGTTTTGGGACAAAATACCAACCACCTGGGATGAAACAAAAGTGATCCAAGGTACGCCCGGCCAGTACATTACTACCGCCCGGCGTAGGGGAACTGATTGGTTTGTGGGTACCATCACCAACAATGATGCACGGCAGGTTAAGCTTGAATTGAAGTTTCTTGAACCAGGCAAAAAATATAAAGCCAAAATATACAGCGATGATCCATCGGTTAATACAGCAACCCATGTTAAGGTAAGCATGCAAATGATTACAAGCAAAACGGTTTTAAATATCAGCATGCAGCCTTCAGGCGGCGAGGCTATCAGTCTTGAACAAATTAATTAATACGCTATGCCTATTCAATATGTGTGTACAGAAGTATTGGTAATTTGCGATAATATAACCAAAGCTGCCGCTGTGTTTACCTATGCTTAAATCTAAATACAATCATTGTTTTAATCAAACCAATATTTTATGACCTCAAAACCCGCATTTACCGAGAAGAGATTCATCGTCCCCTTGATTTTTGTCACCTCATTATTTTTAATGTGGGGTTTACTACTATCCATGAGCGATGTACTCAATAAGCATTTTCAAAATGTGCTCAGCCTTTCCAAATCGCAATCGGGTCTCATCCAGTTTTCCGTTTTTGGGGCATATTTTATTATGAGTGTCCCTGCCGGGTATTTTTTAAAGAAGTTTGGCTATAAACCAGGTGTGCTGCTTGGCTTATTCTTATTTGCCGCCGGCACATTTTTATTTGTGCCTGCTGCCAATGCCGCCTCATTTAACTTTTTCAGGATTGCATTGTTTGTTTTGGGATGCGGTATGGCAACGCTTGAAACTGTGGCACACCCCTTTGCAGCGGCCCTTGGTGATCAGCGTACCAGCGATCAGCGCCTTAATTTTTCACAATCCTTCAACGCGGTAGGTACCATTATTGGACCTGCTATCGGCTCTTATTTTCTTTTCCGCTCAACAACCGAGCATAGTACGGATCTTACATCGGTAAAATCATTATACATCGGTATAGGGTGTGTAATTATATTGATAGCAGTCGCTTTCACGTTTTTAAGAATCCCAGTATTGATCGATCCGCATACCAAAGTAGCAACAGACCCTGATGCGACTAATATAGATATTGAGCCCACTAAAACGCTGTACCAGCACAAACATTTTGTGTGGGCGGTAGCTGCCCAGTTTTTTAATGTTGCTGCACAAGGGGGTACCTGGGCCTTTTTTATTAATTACGGGCATGAAGTAATGAAACTGAGTAGCCAGACCGCGGTAAACTACATGAGTATATTTATGGCTATGATGGCTGCTGGCCGTATTGTTGGCACTTATCTGATGCGGTTTATAGCACCAAATAAATTGCTTGCCATTTTCGCTATCTGTAATATCATTATGTGTTTAATTGTTGCACAGGGTTTTGGCTGGCCTTCCTACATCGCTTTAATGATGATTAACTTCTTTTTCAGCATTATGTTTCCAACCATATTCAGTTTGGGCTTAAAAAATTTAGGGAGCCATACTCAGCAGGCCTCATCCTTTATATCAATGGGTGTAGTTGGCGGTGCGTTCTTCCCGTTCATTATGGGTCAGGTTGCCAATCATGATGTGGCAAAGGCATATTATCTACCCATTATTTGCTACGTGGTTATTTTCCTGTTTGCTTCAAAGTATTACAAGGTTAAACACTAATGAGGTCAATGACAAGGTATTCGATGGGTAATTTGTTGCTTTACTGTTTATTGGCGAATGTAGTTACCGTATCCGCGCAATCTCACACTAAAAAAACAGCCTATGATTTCTCTGTTATCGATAACAAGATCAACGGCTGGATAGATAGCGGTTACTATAAGGGAGCATCTATCCTTATAGCGAAAGACAATCAACCCATTCATGAAAAATATTTTGGTGATTATACCCCGGCATCGGTAGCATATATTGCTTCTGCAGGGAAATGGCTTGCCGCTGCAACCATAGCCGCAGTTGTTGACCAGGGAAAGCTTTCATGGGATGATAGGGTAAGTAAATGGCTGCCGGAGTTTAAAGATGTTAAAGGCCAGGCAACATTGCGCCAGCTTTTATCGCATACAGCGGGTTATCCTGATTATCAGCCGCCAGGTAATCATGCCGATAATTATCAAACATTAAAGGAATCGGTTGCACATATAGTTGATCTGCCTGCAGATACACTGCCCGGAACCAAATTTAAATATGGCGGTCTGGCAATGCAGGTAGCCGGCCGGATGGCCGAGCTGGCAACGGGTAAAGATTGGGAAACCATTTTTCAGGAAAATATTGCTATCCCTTTGCAGATGAGAGCCACACATTTTACACCGGTTAGCGATGTTGGCGGCCAAAGCCCTATGCTGGGTGGTGGCGCAAGAACCAGCCTTCGTGATTATGCAAACTTTTTAAACATGATTATGAATAATGGCGAGTATAAAGGCAAAAGAATATTGTCTGTAAAAGCTATTGAACAAATGCAGGCAGACCAGGTAAACGGTGCGCCGTTTACAGAGCAATATATCATGAAAACCCGGGGCAGCAATCGCAACGATATTTACGGTTTAGGCGAATGGCGTGAGGAAGTTGACACCAATGGTGAGGCAACACTGATCAGTAGCCCAAGCTGGGCCGGGGCATATCCCTGGATCGATAAAAAAAATAAGGTATATGGCTTTTTCCTGGCCCGGGTTTTTCAAATGAAAAATGGGTTTAATTCTTTCTATGCCAGCCCGGTTTTGCCCTTAATGGTGAGGGATATGTTGGTTGGTCACGCTAAGTAAATTCAGAAATATGCAGAGCAGCAAAAAAATTAAGTTTATTCTGAATGCTGGAAATGCCGGTAAATATAAGATGCTGGTTTTAATGATGATATTATCGGTATTATCATCATTAGCCCGCGCGCAAAGCGCTGCGTTGTCAAAAGTGTGGGTTGCCGATCTGGGTAATGGAAAATACAAGAACCCTATTTTATATGCCGATTATTCGGATCCGGATGCTATCAGGGTTGGGAGCGATTATTATATGGTTGCGTCGAGTTTTAACTGTACACCGGGCCTACCCATTTTACACTCTAAAGACCTTGTAAATTGGAAAGTGATCAACTATGCCTTAAAAAAACAGGAACCCGAGGCTGTATATGATCTGCCGCAGCATGGCAAAGGTGTTTGGGCACCCAGCATAAGGCATCATAATGATGAATTTTTTATTTACTATCCAGATCCTGATTACGGTGTTTTCATGGTCAAAACTAAAAATCCGGCCGGTGACTGGGAAAAGCCCGTGTTGGTTTTACCCGGAAAAGGGATCATAGACCCTGCACCGCTATGGGATGATAACGGCAAAGCTTACCTCGCTGTTGCCTGGGCAGGTAGCCGCGCGGGCGTAAACAGCCTGATCACCGTTTTTAAAATGGATGCTGATGGAACCAAAGTGACCGATGAGGGTAAACATGTTTTTGACGGGCATGGTAAAAACCATACTATTGAAGGGCCTAAGTTATATAAGCAAAACGGTTATTATTACATTTTTGCCCCCGCTGGTGGGGTAGCAACCGGCTGGCAGCTGGTATTAAGGGCGAAAAGCATTTATGGCCCGTATGAAAATAAAGTGGTTATGGATCAGGGTAAAACCGATGTAAACGGGCCGCACCAGGGGGCATTGGTAGAAACCCAAACCGGGCAGCCCTGGTTTATTCATTTCCAGGACAAAGGTCCTTACGGACGTATAGTTTACCTGGAGCCTGTAAAATGGGTGAATGACTGGCCCGTAATAGGGAATGATATAGATGGGGACGGTAAAGGAGAACCTGTGCTCACCTTTAAAAAGCCCGACGTTGGTAAAGTATATCCTATAGAAACGCCGGCAGAAAGTGACGAGTTTAACAGCGAATCACCAGGTTTGCAATGGCAATGGCATGCCAACCCCAAACTACAGTGGAGCGCCCAAATACCCGGAAGTTGTTATTTAAGATTGTTTGCTATTCCGCATGATAAGGACGCTGTTAACCTTTGGCCGGTTCCAAATTTACTGCTGCAAAAATTCCCGGCTCCAAATTTTACTGCTGTTACCAAAGTTGATTATAAAGTGGAGTGGGATGTTTGGCAGGGTAAAAAAGCAGGATTGATAATTACGGGTAATGATTATGCTTATTTATCCATCACCAAAGATGAAAAAGGATATAAAATAAGCCAGGTGGTCTGCAAAAACGCGCTGAACGGCGGTACCGAAGAAATAATCGACGAAAAAAGAATAAGCACATCCGTTGCGTATTTAAAGGTAAGCGTAATAGCTCCCGGTGCACGCTGCGCTTTCAGTTACAGTGAGGACGGTATAAATTTTAAATCAATAGGTCAGGATTTTTATGCTAAGCAGGATAAATGGATAGGGGCAAAGGTTGGGCTGTTTTGTACAAGCAACCTTGGTGTACGTTTAGGCGGATATGCCGATTTTGATTGGTTCAGGGTAGATGCAAAATAGGAAACAGTGTTAAGTCAACAGCACTAAGTCGTAAGTTGTAAGTCGGATTTATTCTTTTTGACTTCGAACTTAAGGCTTTCGACTAAAGGCTAACGTCAATTCAAGGTTATAATAAGTGACTAAAGATATGCGATTGAAAAGTATTAAAATAGGTTTTTTTAGTATGGCTATGCTGTGGGCTGTAATGCTTAGCCCTGCTCGCCTTCGGGCCCAAAATATAGCAATACCTGCTCATATCAGTCCATTCCGTCCAAGGCTGGTTACTGATGCACGGACAGGGAAAGATCAGCTGAAAAAACTGATTGAAAAAGAAGCCTGGGCTAAAACTACTTACCAAAGTATTGATAACGAAGTGAAACCCTATGTTATCCGCCATCAAACTGATAGTACATGGATAGTTTCCCGCCTTCAAATGTACTGGAAGGAACACTCAACCGATGTTTACATCAAGAACGGCGTTTATGCTTATGCATCGGGAAAAGCGCCCGTACCTACCGTTCGTTTTACGGGTACAAGGGACGTGGCAACTGCATATTCGCACCCGGCTTTGGATGATATTAAGCCATATATGGATCAGGATGGTAAAATTTATCTTCAAAATAAAACAGCCCCAGGTAAACCATGGGAATGGGTAGATCAATCAAAAACCGGCCGTATTATTGAATCTATCAACATTGATATCATGAATAAAGCCCGCGATGCTGCTATGATATACTGGTACACCGGCGATGAAAAGTATGCCAGGTTTGCCTATGATATTTTCAATACTTACGTAACCGGCATTTATTACCGTAACGAACCAGTAGACTTAAACCGCGGACACGATCAAACGCTGGTGGGTTTATCTGCATTTGAAGTAATTCATGAGGATATAGTTGAACCGCTTACCGCATGTTATGACTTGTTATATAATTACATCGATAAAAAGCATAATGATAAAAAAGCATTATACGCGGGCGCTTTAAAAAAATGGGCCGATATCATCGTTAAAAATGGCGTCCCGTTTAATAACTGGGATTTGATTGAAGCCCGGTTTGTAGCCAATATTGCCCTGGTACTTGATGATAATGATCGGTATGCCGATGGCAAAGGCTGCCAGTACTACCTTGACCAGGTACTCAATAAAACCAATACCCGCCAATGGGCGCTTATGGATTTGTTAAGAAAAGGGTATGACCCTAATACCGCAATCTGGTCCGAGTGTCCTGGCTACTCCGTTAACGTTCTGGGTGATTTTACGGGTTTTGTTGGCTTTTTTGACCGCACTTTAAAAATTGATTTTTTACCACAGATGCCTGTTTTACCAAAAGCAGTATTGGCGCAGGCGCAGTACCTTTATCCCAATGGTTATATTGTTGGTTTTGGCGATACTCACTATGGTCATTTACCAACCCGCGGCATTGAAGATATGATCAGGAATGCACGGTTATATCATAAAACAGGACAAGAGGCCACTTACACCAGGATGCTGAAAACCATTCAGCAAATAGGCGTTGAAAACACGCAAAAGGAAGCGCCCAAACGAGGCGGTTTTAACGCGTTGTTTGCCAGTCCGCCTTTAACCCTTTCCGAAAAAATACCTGCCGGTAAACCCGGCGATTACTTAACCGCCACATTTTGGTCGCCTAATGTAAGCTGGATGGTGTTGCGAAATGGTTTGGATGTAAATAACGGGTTAATGATATCGCAGGCAGGCTCCTCGGGCAATCATGCGCACGCCAACGGCATTGCTATGGAGCTTTATGGAAAAGGGCTTATAATGGCTCCCGAAGGTGGTATAGGTGGCAGTTATTTCCAAACGGACTATGCCGAATATTATTCCCAGTTTCCGGCGCATAACACCGTAGTGGTTGATGGTATTTCATCGTACCCAACCATGAAGAGTAATCACCCCTTGCAATTAATGGCCTGTTACCCGCAGTCCGGGAGGGTTGATGGTTATTTCCTCGATGTAACCTTTTCTGACGTAAGCTTCCTGGAGCCCGAAACAAATGCCGATCAAAACAGGCTGATGAGTATCATACGTACAGGAGATAGCTCCGGCTATTACGTTGATATTTTCCGTTCAAAGAAAAAACTCGGCGGAGATAAATACCATGATTACATTTACCATAACCTGGGTCAGCAGGTTACCCTGTCAGATAGTTTGGGCCAGACCTTAGCGTTGAAAGCTACGGATAAACTCACCTTTGCCAACGTTGAGTTAATGGGCTATGATTATTGGTGGGATAAAAAAGCTATCACCTCCTCAAATGATTTTAAGGCCAGATTTGACCTGCAGATCCCGGGCAGGCAGCCGGTAGCTATGAATATGTGGATGAAAGGTTACCCCGGCAGGGAAATATTCAGCGTTAAGGCCCCGCCATCCCGCTCATGGCGCGGTAATGAGATGATACCGGATAGTATTGCCAACATGCCATTGCCAACTGTTGTAGTGCGCCAAAACGGCGAAGCCTGGAACAAGCCATTTGCCGCAATATATGAGCCATCAGCGGGAGCAGCAGGTAGCACCATTAATAAGATATCTTCCTTTACTGCCACCAGTGCAGATAGTACGTTTACCGGCTTGCTGGTTGAAAGCAAAAATGGATTAAGCGACTATATTATGGTAGATGAAGGTAACGCAACGACTATTTATCATGACATAAGTTTTAAGGGCATATACAGCGTGGTGAGGCTAAAAGCAGATAAAACCGGCTTCCTTTTTTTAGGCAATGGTTATAGTTTGCAAAAAGGTGGTTATGGTTTACAATCAAATGTCCCGTCTTCGGCCGCGTTAAGGTTCAGCAACAACCAGCTTTACTTTACAGCCGATCAGGAGGTTATTTTAAAAGTTCCTGACGATTATGCCCCAGGAAAGAATGTTGTCCTGAATTATAGTATTAGTGGTAAGCCGGTAACCATAACCGGCAAAAAGGTGATAACCGGAAAGCAACATAGCGTTCAGTTTGATATGCCGGTAATGCCCTTTACTAAAATAGGTATTAAACCCGAGTAATGTGAAAGCAGCCAGGTGTATTATAGTTTTAATATTGATTGCTCTTTTAGTTCCTTCGGTTGAAGCCCAGGTATGGCAATGGTCTGTACAGGTAAGGGATGCTAAGGAAAACCCGGGGCAGGCACGGGCGTTTTTATGGATTCCGCCGAACTGTAAAAGTGTAAAGGCTGTTGTTTTTGCGCAGAATAACATGGAGGAGCAATCCATACTGGAAAGTGAAAATTTCAGGGCAAAAATGGGTAAGCTGGGCATTGCCGAGATATGGGTAAGCCCGGCATTTAACGGAAAATTTTTATTTAACGAAGGCGCAGGGGAGCAGTTTAACAAAATAATGGACGATCTGGCATTAGCATCGGGTTATGATGAGCTAAAATTAGCGCCGGTAATACCCATGGGCCATTCCGCCATGGCAAGTGTTCCCTACTATTTTGCCGCCTGGAACCCCGGGCGCACGCTGGCTTGTATATCCGTAAGCGGGCAATGGCCTTATGTACGAAACCAGTTTTTGCCGGATATCTGGAATAAGGATCAAAATATTGATTATATACCAGGTTTGGAAACTATGGGAGAGTACGAGGCGGCAAATACCTGGTCGGATGAAGGGTTAAAAGAACGCCGGCAGCATCCGCTGATGCCGCTGAGCATGCTGGCCAGTCCGGCCCAGGGTCATTTTGCCGCCACCGAAGAAAAGATTGCCTACATAGCTTTTTATATAAAAAAGGCGGTTCAATATCGTTTACCTAAAAGTACCCCGGTGGGCGAGGCGCCTGTTTTGGTGAAAATTGACCCCACAAAACAAGGCTGGCTGGCTGATAAATGGCGCTACAACCAATTGCCCATGGCCAAACCTGCTCCGGTAAATGAATACAAAGGCGACCAGGGCCAGGCTTTCTGGTATTTTGATGAAGAGACAGCTAAAGCAACTTTAAATTATGAAGCAAAACACCGCAACCAAAAGCCGCAGCTGATAGGTTATGTTCAGCATGGTAAAATGGTTGAACAGCGGAACACCCACCAGCAGGTTAATCTTAAATTTGAGCCGGAAGCCGATGGTATTACTTTTAAATTAAAAGCCGCGTTTTATGATACCGTAGCTGGCGGTAGCCCAAGGTTACCCGTTTGGGCAGATATGTCTGTTGGTAGTAAAATTGGTCATTCGCTATCAGGCAAACCCATCCGTATTGACAGGATAACCGGCCCGGTTATTAAGCTTAATGATACCACTTTCCGGTTGCATCCGCAATTAGGTTACTGGGAAAACCCGCACAGTTACGAATTATGGTTTGCAGCTACCCATCCGGGTGATGCCGAATATAAACCTGCTGTACAACAATCGCAAATGGTGGTTCCCCCGCGTAATACACAGGGAAAAGAACAACATATTACATTTTCTCCAATTCCAGATCAGGCATCGGGAGCTAAAAATATAATGCTGCAAGCTGTCTCAGATGCCGGCGTTCCTGTGTACTTTTATATCCAGGACGGCCCTGCTGACATAACCGGGAACAGGGTAAACCTTACTGCAATTCCGCCACGCAGCCGCTTCCCTGTAAAGGTTACGGTAGTAGCCTGGCAGTATGGTAACAGCAATGAGCCAAAACTGCAAACGGCGGTACCGGTAGTGCAAACGTTTTTGATCAAAAAATGATATATTGTTAAAAAATATGCTATTAACCAATTTATAAAGTCATGAAAATTAGTTCAGGAATTAAATTTTTGTTTTGCTTGATTATGATAAACAGCGTAACGCCGGAGCTGGTAAAGGCCCAGTCAAAAAAATCAGTTAAAGAGGTTGCTGCGGCAGTAGAAAGCCTGCGTAAAGCTATGGTTGATGCCGACAGCCTGGCATTGGACGGATTAACAGCAGATAGCCTCAGTTATGGTCATTCGGGTGGTATGCTGCAAACTAAAAAGGAATTTATACATAGTATAACCAGCGGCGCTTCAGACTTTGTTACCATCGATCTATCTGACCAAAAAATTACCATATCGGGTAATACGGCCATAGTAAGGCATATTTTATCTGCCGCTACCAATGATGCCGGTAAAGGTCCGGGTACGGTTAAAATTGGAATATTGCTGGTATGGGTAAAAAACAAATCCGGATGGCATTTACTGGCCCGGCAAGCCGTTAAAGTTCCCTGATCCGCAATTGATCAGGGCTTTTCCAATTCGGGGTTATCTGACTTGAAATGCCAGTGGGTTTGGGTAATTGTCGCTCTGGTCTTCAGCTACATTATCCAAACACTTAAAATCTTTTTCAACCAGCAGATATAAAGAGCTGCTGTTGCTTTCACACCCAACACGATCAGAACCCGTCCAATTGTTGGCCATTGCCGCCGGCATGTACATGGTTATGGTATTGTTATTAAAGCTTGCTGTTAAAACTTCGGTAATGGACCGTTGTAGTGCATATTTAAATACCTGTGTACCAAAAGTGGTTGTTTCCTCAATATACCCATCCTTGTCAAATTGTTCAACATCGGTTTTGGTAAGTCTGTACCGCAGGGAGTTTCCTTTTATCCTGATCTTCATATCAATTCTTAATTTTTAACATTAACTACATCGCCAATAATAATGATGGCCGGGTACGTAAGTTGGTGTTCTGCAGCAATTGTTACCAGGTCTTTAACCACCCCCTTTGCCGATTTTTGTTTTGGCAGCGATGCATGCTGTATAATAGCTGCGGGGGTATCGCCACGGCCTGCAGCTATATAAGCTGCTGCAATTTCTTCCAGCTTTTTCATACCCATATATATAACTACGGTAGCGTTGCTTTGCATCGCCAGGTTAAGGTCGGCAGATAACCGTCCGTCCTTTTTTGTGCCGGTAACCATCCATACACTTTCACTTACCGAACGATGGGTGAGCGGGATATCCTCACAACCCGATGCCTGCATACTGGTAATGCCCGGTATATAGTGCGTTGTAATGCCATGCTCGCGGGCGTAAATGATTTCTTCAAACCCCCTGCCGAATATAAACGGATCGCCACCTTTTAACCTTACCACGCTGCCTTTGGTAAAAGCGTAATGTTTTATAAGCTCATGAATGGTTTCCTGTGGAGTATAATCGCCGTAAGGTTGTTTGCCAACATATACCTTTTCGCAATCCTCCGGGCTTATATCCAGCAATTCTTTATTAGCAAGGTTATCATATAGAATAACTTTTGCCTGTTGAAGTACCTTATATCCCTTCATTGTTATCAATYCTGGGTCTCCCGGACCGGCTCCAATCACAAATAGTTCGGGTTTTTGTATTTTATTTTGCATATTTTCAAATTTGTGGCTAAAAAATCAGATAATGGCTGATTTTATTTGGGTGATTTTGCCAAAGTCTTAAATTTATCAATAAAATAATCTTTATTGATGATGTAAAATATATTAATACCTCTAAATTATGAATTAAAATGTCAATAAACATGATTTATTTAATAAAAAAATGAATTTAAATTTTTATTTGACGTTTTTTTGAGTTATAATTGTAGTGTAAATGTAATCAAGGTCGTAATTGGATGCATTTAGGTTTGAAAATTGCTTTAACATTTAAAAAATTTCGATATGTCAAAACCAACCATCATTGTTGTTGGCAACGGTATGGTGGGTTACAAGTTTTGTGAAAAACTTTTAGCCAGATCAACCCAGTTCCAAATAATTGTTTTTGGCGAAGAGCMCCGTCACGCTTATGACAGGGTGCACCTGAGCGAATATTTTAATGGCAAAACTGCCGATGATCTGTCGCTTTCCACTTTATCGTGGTATGCCGATAATGACATCGCGCTTCATCTTGACGATCCTATCCAGGAGATCAACCGTACTGAGAAAACAATCCACTCATTAAAAGGTGTTACCTTAAAATATGATTACCTGGTTTTAGCTACCGGTTCATCTGCTTTTGTGCCCGATATTCCGGGGATCGAAAAAGAGGGGGTATTTGTTTACCGTACTATCGAAGATCTGGAGTTGATAAAAGCCTGTGCCGCTAATGCAAAATGCGGGGCGGTAATGGGTGGTGGGTTGCTCGGACTTGAAGCTRCCAAAGCCTTGATTGATCTGGGTATCGAAGAAACGCATGTAATTGAATTTGCCCCGCGGTTAATGCCAAGGCAAATAGATTCGGCCGGTAGCAGTATGCTGCAGTTGAAGCTTAGCCAGCTGGGTTTGCACATTCATTTAAATAAAAGTACCGCTGCAATTGTTGGCGAAAAAAAGATCGAATCACTTCGCTTTAATGATGATAGTCAGCTTGCGGTTGATATGCTGGTAATCTCTGCCGGTATCCGTCCGCGCGATGAGCTGGCAAAACTTGCCGGTTTACATGTAGGCACCCGTGGTGGTATCATTGTGAACGAAAAAATGAAAACCAGCGATGCAAGCATTTATGCCATTGGCGAATGTGCTTTGTATGAAGGAATGATATACGGTTTGGTTGCGCCCGGTTATGAGATGGCTGATATTGTGGCTGCTCATTTAACCGAGGTGGATAAATCTTTCTACGGATACGATATGAGCACCAAGCTAAAGTTGATTGGTGTTGATGTAGCCAGCTTTGGTGATGCTTTTATAACCGAGCCGGATTGTCGTACCATTTTGTTTGAGGATACGCACAAAGGTATTTACAAGCGTATTAACATCTCCAATGATGGTAAGCAGCTTTTGGGTGGTATATTAATAGGTGATGCTGATGCCTATAATATGTTGCTGCAAACTGTGAATAATAAAATTGTTCTTCCTCCCGATCCTGAGGATCTTATCCTGGGTTCAAGAGGTGGCGCTGTAAGTGAAGGTGCCGGCGTAATGAGCCTGCCCGATGATGCGCTTATCTGCTCGTGCGAGGCGGTAACCAAATCGGCAATCTGCTCGGCAGTGAATGAAGGTGGCGTTACCGGTATTGATGGGATGAAAAAATGCACCAAAGCTGGTACCGGCTGCGGTGGCTGTGTGCCAATGGTGAAAGACCTGATTGCAGGAACCTTGAAGGCCAACGGGCAGTATATCAAAAATGTGATATGTGAGCATTTTGATTATTCAAGGCAGGAGCTTTTTGACCTTGTAAAAATAAACGGACTGAAAAATTATGACCTGGTGCTTGATCATTATGGTAAAGGAGACGGCTGCGAAGTTTGCAAGCCTGTTGTTGCCAGTATATTATCAAGCCTTTGGAATGATGTAATAGTAAAACAGGAAGTTATACAGGATAGTAACGACCGGTTTTTAGCAAATATTCAAAAAGGTGGTACTTATTCTGTGGTGCCGCGCATACCTGGTGGTGAGATAACTCCGGATAAATTAATTGTGATTGGCCTGGTAGCTAAAAGATACGGGCTTTATACCAAAATAACCGGAGGGCAGCGTATTGATATGTTCGGTGCGCATTTGAGCGATCTGCCATTGATATGGGAAGAGCTGATAGATGCCGGTTTCGAAAGCGGGCACGCCTATGGCAAAGCTTTACGTACCGTAAAAAGTTGCGTAGGCAGTACCTGGTGCCGGTTTGGTTTGCATGATAGCGTAACTTTCGCTATTGAGATTGAAGATAGGTATAAAGGTATCCGCGCGCCGCACAAACTTAAAGGTGGCGTAAGTGGCTGCGTACGTGAATGTGCCGAAGCGCAGTCAAAAGATTTTGGAATTATAGCAACCGAAAAGGGCTGGAACCTTTACATATGCGGTAATGGTGGATCTAAACCACAGCATGCCCAATTGCTGGCTACCGATATTGATAGTGCAACCTGTATCAAATACCTTGATAGGTTCCTGATGTTTTATATCAAAACCGCTGACCCGCTAACCCGTACTGCAACCTGGCTTAACAAGTTGGATGGCGGAATGAGCTATCTTAAAAATGTGATTGTAAACGATAGTCTTGGCCTGGCCGAACAACTGGAAGAAGAAATGCAGGCGCTGGTAGATACCTATCACTGCGAGTGGAAAGAGGTGATTGAAAGCCCTGGAATGCGCAAACGTTTTGCTCACTTTATAAACGCTCCCGAAGAAAAAGATCCACATGCACAGTTTGAACCAATGCGCGAGCAGGTGCGGGCTAAAGAGTGGTAGGTTTTTAAGTTAAAATTCAAAAAGTCAAAAAAGAAGGCGGCATGTTTTAGAAAGGACGTGTTGGGCTAATAAAAATATAACACAATGGAAACAACAATAGCAACACAATGGATACTGGCATGTTATGTAGATGATGTGCCCGAAAATGGCGGATCGTGCGTAAAGCATGGCGATGAGCAGATAGCTATTTTTAATTTTACCCGCAGGGGTGAGTGGTATGCAACTCAAAATCTTTGTCCGCATAAACAGCAAATGGCTATTTCGCGGGGAATGATAGGCAGTGCCGGTGAAAGTTGCGAGCCAAAAGTAGCTTGTCCTTTTCATAAAAAAGCATTCTCATTACTTACTGGCGAATGTATTGGCGAAGAGGAATTGGTTATTAAAACCTATCCTGTAAAAGTTGCAGACGGTAAGGTATTTGTGGGTATCGCTTAAGGCAAATACCTACAAATAATTAAGATTAAAACAGGCGGGACTCCGATAGAGTCAACGCCTGTTTTTTTTATACACAAACGGGCAACCCGTCTCTGGGTGTGCGTATGCTACTGGTTGGTATCCTGTGTTAAAACAAATAATTTTTCTTGGTTAACAATGCTGATCTTTTTGCCGTTGGTGCTGATGATTTCTTCCTGGGTCAGCTCGTTCACCACCCTGAAAACTGTTTCATAAGTTGCACCGGCATAAGAGGCCAGGTCCTGGCGGGTGAGTTCAATATCAATATGGCCATCTTCGTTAATGCCAAACTGATCTTTTAGAGATACCAAAGCATGGGCAACGCGCCCTTTAACAGGCATATGTGCCAGGTTGCGCATCTTTTTTTCTGCTTCCTGTAATTCATCGGCAAAAAATAACATCAGTTGGTAGGTATATTGAGGGTTTACTTTTAAAGTTGCCTCAAAAAACTCCATATCAACGTAACATATAATACCATTCTCAAGCGCTGTTGCCGAAATAGGGTAATGAGTTGCGTGTTTTCCTAACACCCTGTGCCCAAAAATGGCTCCTTTATTGGCAAAACGGATGATGAGTTCCTTATCTGAGCCCCATTTTTTGTGAACTTTCACATTTCCCTGGTACACAAAATAGATTCCGGTAACCGGGTCGCCTTCGCTAAAAATAACCTGTCCTTTCTTAACTCTGAAGTTTTTTCTGTTTGCGGCAATGGCTGGCAACCATTCTTTTATACAGCTTTTGCATAAAGTACAAGTTTGGTTGTCGCATTGAATGTTCTTTTTCATTTAGTAAGTAATTTCTCTTGTTTTTTATTAAAAATAGCGATAAAAATCGAGTTGTTTGGTAAATTTTGAAGTGTTTAAGCAGTTTAAGTTGATAAATATTGATTTTTATCGAATTTAATTGCCAATTTTTCAATTTTTGCTAAGTAAAAAATTATCAAAAACATATTTTCGTAATTTTTAAACCCATGAAATTTAAAATTTTGATAAAAAATCAATAATTACATGATTTTAATCATAAAAATTAACTTTGCGCTGCAAATATTTGCATTTATTCATTAAATACGATATATTTATTAAATTAAATTCAGAATTATTAAAAAAAAGATGTCGCCTATGGTGTAAACAAAAAAAATATAATAAAAAAGCCCTGTCGGGAGGTCGCATTCCCAGGCAGGGCCAAACAGTTTTTAATCGCTTTAACAAATAAAAAACCAATTCAAATGTATAAAAATGTACGCTATAAATTCATAGTATTTGCCGTATTTTTAATTTTAGGCAGTTTTCAATTTAACACAGTAAGGGCTCAGTTCAGCCTGGCAGGGCAATTACGTATACGGGGAGAAGCCCGTGACGGCTATGGCAACCTTGTACCAAAGGGCGCAAAAAGTGCCGACTTTATTTCGCAGCGCACCCGTTTAAATTTTGGTTATAAATGGGATCTTTTAACATTTGGAGTAAGTGTGCAGGATATAAGAGTATGGGGGGCTGATGCTTCAACCATATCGGCGGCTGATGGCAACCGCCTTATGTTACATGAAGGCTGGGCCGAGTTAACCCTGGCCAATAAAGCCGATACCAACGTACGGTTTAAGTTATTAGATCTGCTTACCTTTAAAATAGGACGGCAGGAATTAATTTATGATGATTCGCGGCTTATTGGTAACCTCGATTGGCTACAACAGGCGCGCCAGCATGATATGGCATTATTAAAAGCCGTGCACCACGGCTGGCAGGTTGATCTTGGCTTTGCTTATAATCAAAACACCGATGCCAATGGTGTAACCAACACCAATTATTTACCAGGTAATTTACCTGCATATATTAAAAATAGTTTAGGTACGCTGGTACCGCTTCCGGCCGGTATTGTTCCGTTAACTGCAGCAGGAAGCGCAGCAAACAACAGTTCAAAAACAGGTACACCTTTATATAGTAACCCAGCCGGTACTAATGGTGCAACACAAAACTACAAATCGTTCACCAGTTTGTATATCAGTAAAAAGTTTAATCAAACTAAGCTTTCTATATTATTGTTGAATGATAATTTTGGTAAATACCGCCTTGATTCGGTAGGCAGCGCAACCGCCGGATATGTTTACGGCAGGCGTTTTGTGCCAAGCAGCGCCACCGATACTTATGACTATGGTATCAACAAACGTTATACCTATGGTTTAATGCTTAGCCCCACTATTGGCAACGCCTCTGGCTTTGGCAAAATAGCTATACAGGGTGCCTACTACCGCCAATCGGGTAACGACAGGGATGGTAAAAAGATGAGTGCGTTTCATTATACTATCGCTGCAACTTATCAAAAAGACCTCTTTAGCATAACCCCTGGTTATGATGTGCTTTCGGGTACTAAAACTTCCGATATAGCCTTAGGTAAAAACAACTCATTTGATCCGTTGTATGGCACACCTCACAAGTTTTGGGGCTATATGGATTATTTTTATGCAGGCACCGGATCGCCTAAAGGCGGTTTAAGTAACCCTTATGTTAAATTTAAATATACTGCCAACACTTTTGCATTAGGTCTGGATCTGCATTCCTTTTCACTGAACCAGGATATGAAAAAAGCAGATGGCACAATTATTAAAAGAAACCTGGGTAAAGAGGCCGATCTGCAGTTAAGCTATAACATGAACAAGTTTACCAATATTGAATTGGCTTACTCGTTGATGAAAGCTACAGACAGTATGCCGTTTGCTAAAGCACAAGCTGTAAACGATGCTACTGCCGCAACCTTTAATAAAACAGGTACCTGGGCTTATGTAATGTTGAAATTTACACCCGACTTTTTTTACAGTAAACCGGTAGCTATCAAACAATAACTAAATCATAAAACTTAAAATGCCTGCAATGAATATATATATACAAAAATATTACAAGCCCATGCTATCATGGTGTTTGTGCGCTTTACTTATGATAAGCGGCGCTGCTGCCAACCCACCCAAAAAAGTAGTTAAGCTGGGTTTTATCCCGTTAACAGACTGTGCCCCGTTGGTAATTGCAAAGGAAATGGGCTTTTTTGCCAAATATGGTGTTGATGTGCAGCTATCAAAAGAAGCATCATGGGCGGTTATCCGCGATAAAATATTAAATGGCGAACTGGATGCTGCGCATTGTCTGTTTTCTATGCCTTTTTCGGTGTACACAGGTATTGGTGGTAAAGCCGGGTCTGAAATGAAGATAGCCATGATCCTTAATAATAATGGCCAGGCTATAACCTTGTCGAAAGATTTTTGCGGACTGGTTGGTTTCAGGGACCTGAAAAAAGTGGCCGGTGCCATTAAAGCTGTAAAGGCCCGTAAAGAAGTAACCTTTGCCATGACGTTTCCGGGCGGAACGCACGATATATGGTTGCGCAACTGGCTGGCAGCCTGCGGTGTAAATTCAAAATCGGTAGGTATTATCACCATACCGCCGCCGCAAATGGTAGCCAACATGAAAGTGGATAACATGGAAGGCTTTAGCGTAGGCGAACCCTGGAACGGCGTAGCCGCAACACAAGGAATTGGGTTTACCCAAATATCCAGCCAGGACATCTGGAAAAACCATCCCGAAAAAGCGCTGGTAGCCAACAAGGCTTTTGCCGAAACCGATAAAGAGGATCTTAAAAATGTGATGAAAGCCATTATTGAAGCCTGTAAATGGCTTGATGTAATGAGCAACCGCAAAAAAGCAGCGTTGTTACTAAGCAAACCAAATTATGTGAATGCACCGGTACAGGTTATTGAGGCCCGGTTAATGGGTTCAACAGAAATTGGCTGCGACCTGGGCGTTCAAAAATACAAGGATGATTATATGTTGTTTTACAACAATGGCGCGGTAAATACGCCAAAGCTATCATACGGTATTTGGTTTATGGCTCAGTACATGCGTTTTGGGATGATCAGTACTGCGCCGGATTATTCTGCGGTAGCGCAAAAATTAATCCTGGATGATTTATACAGCGAGGTTGCCAAAAGCATGGGAGTACCTGTGCAGGAGGATATGAAACCYTTTAAAACAAACCTGGAAACTATAGTTTTTGATCCTAAAAACCCGGCTCCATATATAGCCGGTTCAAAAAAATAGTTTGAATAGTTATTTAACATGGAAAAAACCTGCCGGGATTATATGGCCCGGCAGGTTTTACCAAAACATTAAAATGATATGAAGCAATTATTTTCAGTAAAAACAGCCCTGTCGGTAGGCTATTTCCTGGCAGGCATGATCATTATGGGCGGTATATGGGCTTTAATAGCTAAGCTCACTAAAAACGAAATTCCTGCGCCATCGGCTACCTGGACTGTTTTTAAGGAGGTAATACAGCATCCATTTCAAAACGATGCCGACCAGAAAGGGATAGGTACCAAACTGCTAAGCTCGCTTAGCCGGGTAAGCATTGGTTTTGGTTTGGGCAGTTTATTTGCAATACCCATTGGCTTAATTATGGGGAGCAGCAAAATAGCTATGCGGGTTATTAACCCGATGGTGCAAATTTTAAAACCTGTTTCGCCCCTGGCCTGGTTCCCATTAGGGCTGGCCATTTTCCAGGACTCGCCAAAGGCCAGTATTTTCATGATTTTTATATGCTGTTTATGGCCCACTTTAATCAATGCGGCTTTCGGCGCTTCGCATATTCCGCAGGATCATAAAAATGTGAGCAAGGCCTTCGGTTTTTCAAAGTGGAAATATCTTACCAAAATATTGTTGCCATTTAGTTTGCCTCATATTATTACCGGCCTAAGGCTATCTATAGGTATTGCCTGGATGGTAATTGTTGCCGGCGAAATGCTTTCGGGAGGAATTGGCCTGGGCAACTTTGTTTGGGAAGAGGGATTTAACGGGGGCAGCGTAGCAAAAATTTTAGTAGCTATTATTATAATAGGAGTAGTAGGCTCATTGCTGGATAGGTGTTTTACCTGGTTACAGCAAAAATTCTCGTACGCGGTTTAAAAATTAATCATCATTTATTAAAAATTTAATTTTATGAGTAACGTGTCAATAATTGCACCACCTGCGGATGACATTACTGCAACTGCCGAAATTATTTTGGAACAAGGCGCCAATGCGCCGGTGAGTATCCAGGTAAATAATGTAACAGTTAGTTTTAAAACGCCTAAAGGAATATATACCGCTGTTAAGGAAATTGATCTGACAGTAAGAAAAGGCGAAATAGTTGCACTGATAGGCCATTCCGGCTGTGGTAAATCAACCCTTATGAGCACCATAAGCGGCATGGTTAAACCTACAAGCGGCGAGGTATATGCAAATGGTAAAAAAGTAAACTCGCCCGGACCCGATAGAGGAATTGTGTTTCAAAATTATTCCCTGCTTCCGTGGCTTACAGTTTATAAAAATATTGAGGTAGCGGTTGGCGCCGCCCTAAAAGAATTGTCCGCTGCAGAGCGGGTTAAATTAGTAGAATCTAATTTAAGGATGGTAAATCTTTGGGAGCATAAGGATAAATTGCCTGGTCAGCTCTCGGGAGGAATGAAGCAACGGGTGGCTATAGCCCGCGCTTTTGCTATTAATCCAAAAATATTATTGCTTGACGAGCCTTTTGGTGCGCTTGATGCCTTAACCAAAAGTGCAATGCATGTTGAGCTCCTGAAACTATGGAACCTTGATCATCGCGAAAAAACCATTGTGATGGTTACGCATGATATTGAAGAGGCGATTTTTTTGGCAGATAAGGTAGTGGTTATGAACAATGGCCCTGCAGCTACAATAAAAGAAATTGTGGATGTTCCGTTGGCAAGGCCGCGTAATAAAAAATTTATAGTACACGATCCCATGTATATGGAAATTCACGACCGCTTATTGAATTTATTGATTGAAAAGTTCTCTATAGATGATGAAGACTAATAATATACCATCCCACAAAATAAAAAACGATAGCATGAATACTACAACAATGAAGCAACTTACTAAACTGAATATATTTTCATTAAAGGGCGTGCAAATGCGCACCTTCCACACCACCTGGCTCATGTTTTTTGTGTGCTTTTTTGGCTGGTTTGGCCTGGCGCCACTGATGCCAACCATCCGTGCCGAACTGCACTTAAGCAAAGGGCAGGTAGGTAATACCATTATAGCATCTGTAGCTGCTACTATTATAGCACGCCTTATTATTGGTAAGCTTTGTGATACCTGGGGACCACGCAAAACAGCAGTAAGATTATTGCTTATAGGTTCATTGCCCGTTTTTTTAGTGGGTTTGGCGCATGATTACACTTCGTTCCTGTTGTTCCGCCTTGCTATTGGCGTAATAGGTTCGTCATTTGTGATTACACAGTTTCATACATCTATGATGTTTGCACCTAATATAAAGGGTACAGCCAATGCCGTAACAGGTGGCTGGGGTAACCTGGGTGGTGGTATAACTAATATGGTAATGCCGTTAATATTTGCCGCCATAGTTGGTGCAGGTTTTACAAAAGCCGAAGCATGGCGTTACGCCATGATAGTACCGGGTGTATTGATGCTGATTATGGCATTTATATATAATAAATATACCAAGGATACGCCCAACGGTAACTATGACGAAATAGGGCATACCAAAACCAGTTCTTCAAAAACGGATTGGTCTATTTTGGCCGACTGGCGCGTTTGGGCCTTAACTTTATCATACGCCATGTGCTTTGGAATGGAAATCACGTTTGATAACGTAGCCTCATTGCACTTTGTTGATACGTTTCATTTGTCGCAAAGCTCTGCTGGTTTTTGGGCGGGTATTTTTGGCTTCATGAACATTTTTGCCCGTGCATTGGGTGGTATCGTATCTGATAAGGTTGGCGGTAAATTCGGCATGCGCGGTAAGGGCTTATTGCTTGCGGGTGTATTGTTATTAGAAGGTGCAGGGCTTATTTTGTTTGCCAACTCTGGCAATCTTACTGCTGCTATTATTTCTATGCTTTCATTCGCGCTGTTCCTTAAAATGTCAAATGGTGCTACTTATGGTATTGTGCCATTTATTAACAGTAAAAATGTAGGTATGGTGAGCGGTATAGTTGGCGCAGGTGGTAACCTGGGTGGTATGCTGTTTGGCTTTTTATTCAAATCATCTACCATTACTTATGTGCAGGCGTTTACCTACATCGGCGTTGGTGTTATGGTAGTATCTGTAATTGTATTGATCACCCGTTTCCAAAAACAAATAGTATCAAAAGAAGTTGAAGAGCCGCTTGTAGCGGTAGCATAGTTAAGCTAAAAGCAGAAAGCTAAAAGCCAAAAGCTTTTTAGCTTCAGTTATAAATAAAAGCAGAATCGCTTAAAGCCTTTGGCCTTAAGCCTTCTGCTTTCAGCACTAAAAAAGATGTCGATAAATAAACGCTCTGTTAATACATTAAAAAGTACCTGCTGCTACTGCGGGGTAGGTTGCGGCGTTGTTATTAATAAAGAGAAAAATGGCAGCATCACTTTAGAGGGGGATAAAGATTATCCTGTAAATAAGGGGATGCTATGTAGCAAAGGGCTTAACCTGCACTACACTGCCAATGATAAAACCGACAGGCTGTTGTACCCGCAAATGCGCTATAACAAAAGCATGCCCATGCAAAGGGTAAGCTGGGATGATGCACTGGAGCGTACAGCAGCCGTTTTTAAAACTTTCATCAATAAATACGGACCGGAGTCGGTGGCGTTTTATGCTTCGGGGCAATGCCTTACCGAGGAGTATTATGTGGTGAACAAGCTGATGAAGGGTTTTATAGGCAGTAATAATATTGATACCAATTCGCGCCTGTGTATGAGCAGCGCGGTAGTGGCTTACAAAGTAGCGCTGGGAGAAGATAGTGTACCGGTTTGTTATGACGATATTGAACTGGCCGATTGCTTTTATGTTACCGGCGCCAACCCGGCATGGTGCCACCCCATATTATGGCGAAGGGTTGAGGCCCACAAGGCGGCAAATCCCGATGTTAAAATTATAGTGGTTGATCCCCGGGCTACCGATACCTGCAGCATTGCCGATCTGCACTTGCAAATAAATCCCGGTACGGATATTACGCTTAATCATGCTATTGGCAGGATATTGATAGAAAATGGCGACATCGATATTGATTTTATAACCAACCATGCCGATGGCTTTGAGCAATACAGCCAGCTTGTATTTGAAAGGACCCTTGCTGAATCTGCCGAGATTTGCGGGCTAAATGAAAACGACATTTGCCTTGCGGCAAAATACATTGGCGAAGCCGAAGGATTCATCTCTATGTGGACGATGGGGCTTAACCAAAGTTCGATAGGGGTAAACAAAAATTTAAGTCTTATAAACCTCAATTTAATAACCGGTCATATTGGTAAGCCGGGCTCGGGCCCGCTATCATTAACCGGGCAGCCAAATGCTATGGGCGGGCGCGAAGTAGGCGGTTTGGCCAACCTGTTGCCGGCCCATCGCAATTTGGCAAATCCACTGCACCGTGCCGAGGTACAAAAGTTTTGGGGCGGAACGGAAATAGCCGCTAAGCCAGGCCTAACGGCCACCGAAATGTTTGAGGCCCTGAATGATGGACGTTTAAAGGCCATCTGGATTATGTGCACCAACCCGCTAACCAGTTTGCCCAATGTGCGCCTGGCCGAGGAAGCCTTGAAAAAAGCGAAGTTTGTAGTAGTGCAGGAGATCAGCAATAAGCCGGAAACCCTGGCTTATGCCGATGTGATACTACCTGCGGCTGCCTGGGCCGAAAAAGAAGGCACCATGACCAATTCCGAGCGGCGCATCAGTTACCTCAATAAAGTATTGGATGCTCCCGGTGAGGCAATGCCCGACAGCGAGATCATTTGCAAGTTTGCCCAAAAAATGGGTTACAAAGGCTTTGATTTTAAAAATGCTGCCGAAATTTATGCCGAACATGCCAAACTCACCGCTAAAACCAATATAGATATCAGCGGGTTGAGCTATGATATCATCAAGCAACAGGGATCGGTGCAATGGCCTTATAAAAAACGAAATGCTGTTGTGGGCACTCAACGTTTATTTACCGATAAGCAGTTTTATACCCAAAGCGGTAATGCGCTTATCAGTGCTGTGCCCGATAGGCTTACCAGCGAAATGCCCAATGATGATTATCCATTCATCCTTACTACCGGCCGCATCCGCGATCAATGGCATACCATGAGCAAAACCGGGAAGGTGAACAAGCTTAACCAGCATATTAAGCAATCGTTTATGGAGATAAACCCGCTGGATGCTGTTGCGTTAAATATACAGGACGGCGACGTTACCATCATCAAATCCCGCAGGGGCGAGGTGCAGGTTAAAGCCAAAATTTCCCCCGAAATAAAGCAAGGTGTTGTTTTTGTGCCGATGCACTGGGGAAAAATTTTAAATAACGATATGCACCGGGTTAATAATGTTACCAATGATATACTTGACCCGATATCAAAAGAACCCGATTTTAAATACTGCGCGGTAAGCGTTCAAAAATATAAGAAGCCTTTTCAGCGGATAGTAGTTGTGGGTGCGGGAGCAGGCGCGCATGGCTTTGTTCGATCGTACCGGGAGTTGAACAAGGATGATGAGATCACCATTTTCAGCAAGGAAGATTATCCGTTTTATAACCGCGTAATGCTGCCCGACTACATTAGCGGCGAGCAAAGCTGGGAACAGCTGGTAAAAATGACCGACGAAGAGGAACCAGAATTTAAGATTCGCCTGTTACGCGGTGTAAGCATAGAGAAGATTGATCGTGCCAACAAATACGTGCTGGATAGCAGGGGCGTAAAAACCTATTATGATGTTTTATTACTGGCTACCGGCAGCAGGGCGGCTATACCTAAAAATGTACCTGCATTGCAGGGTATTTTCAGCATGCGTAGTCGTAACGATGCCGATAACTTTAAAAAACACATGCCTAAAAGCGGCCATGTGGTTATTGTTGGGGGAGGATTACTGGGCCTTGAAATGGCTGCTTCCCTGCGCGAAATGGGCATCACCATCACCATTATCCAGCGTACATCCAGGTTTTTGAACCGTCAGCTGGATGAGTTGGGAAGCCGTTTGCTGCACGAGGAAATGGCCGACCAGGGTTGCGATATTTTTTATGATGATGAGGTACAGCTGTTTTATGGCCGGTCTAAATTAACCGGTATCGGCTTAAAAAGCGGCCGCAAAATTGATTGCGATGCCATGATCCTGGCTATTGGCACAACGCCCAATCTGGAAATTGCCAAAGAGAGCGGATTGGATTGCAAACGCGGTGTGCTGGTGAACGAACGCCTGCTTACCAGCGATCCATCTATATACGCCATTGGCGAAATTGCCGAGTTTAATGGTACCCTGTACGGTATAACTGCCGCGGCAGAACAGCAGGCCGCCGTGGTAGCCGGTTACATGAACGGCGATATTGCCAGCTATTATAAAGGCAGCCTGTTCATGAACATCATCAAGATTCATGGGTTTGACCTGTGTAGCATTGGCCTTTCCGAATGCCCTGATGATAAGGATTATGAAGAAATAGTATTTATTGACAAGGCCAAACGCTATTACAAAAAATGTATTATTCACCAGGATAGGTTGGTGGGCACCATTTTAATAGGTGATAAGGGCGAGTTCCAGGAATTTAAGGAACTGATAGCCAACAAAACCGAGCTGAGCGACAAGCGCCTTAAACTATTACGCAGCGGTAAAACCGCCGAACCTGTTTTAGGCAAACTGGTATGCAGCTGCAATAATGTTGGCGCCGATAATATCCGTAATAAAGTAGCATCTGGTTGTACCCAGCTGGCTGATGTTTGCAATTCAACAGGGGCAGGCACAGGTTGCGGCTCATGCCGGCCCGAGGTTAAACGTTTGCTGGAGGAGGTTTTACAGCAACAATTAATGAATGCTTAAAAAGATGAAGGACGCTAACAAACAACTGATTAAGATAAATTTACCGGGAGGGGTAACATCTGCGGGCGATTTTTACGAGATGCTCATCATTGCGCAAAATGCTGGTGCAACGCATGTTCGTTTTGGTAACAGGCAGCAACTGTATTTTGAAACCGATCCTGAATATTTAGAAGACCTGGAGTTTGATATGCTGGGCGCAGGTATCGACTATGAAATTGATGCCGATATTAATCCTAATATTACCAGCTCATATATTGCAGATGGTATTTTTAACCAGGAGAACTGGCTTAAAGAGGGGGTTTATAAAGATATTTTCGACCTGTTTGATCACCGGCCATTACTTAAAATAAATTTGGTTGATATCAATCAAACATTTGTCCCGTTTTTTACCGGCAACCTTAATTTTATCGCGTCGCCGGTGAGTAATTACTGGTATTTGTATGTAAGGTTTCCAAAAACCAATATCCTGTATTGCTGGCCGGTACTGGTTTACTCGGATGATATCCCGGCCATAAGCAAAGTTATACAGGATGTGATTTTTGCCAACAAGCAATTATTTTATAACCAGGCCGAGGTTCCTAACCCGGATTTGTTACATCAGCTTGTTACGGCAGGCAACCAGTTTGTTATACAGCCAATAGAGCAGCCACTACAAATTCCAGAATTTCATTTGCCTTATTATGAGGGTTTTAATAAACAGGGAGACAAACACTGGCTGGGCATATACAGGCGCAACGAGCTATTTGATATTGAATTTTTAAAGGAGATCTGCAACCTTTGTATGCAAACCAGGGTAGGGCAGCTGTACATCAGCCCCTGGAAATCATTATTGGTAAAAAATATTGAGGCCAAACACCGGCCTTTGTGGGGCAACCTGTTAAATAAACACCGGGTTAACATCAGGCATGCCTCAAACGAACTGAACTGGCAGGTAGAGGACCTGTGCAGCCAATGTCTTGAACTTAAGCAGCAACTGGTTCGCGAGTTTGAAGAGGCCGACCTGCGTACTTACCGCCTAAGCTTTGCCATTAAAAGGACGCCGCAATCGGGTATCTATGCTTCTGTCGTAATCCGCGAGCGTAAGCCTGAAAAGTTTGATATTGTGCATACCCGGGATTTTAATCATAATACCCGCGAATTTATCACTTATAAACAAAACGTATCAAAAGCCGACCTGAGCAGGCACCTTATAGCGCTTTGTGATGCATTTTATGAAATGCAAAGTACCGCCCGGCAGGCTCCTGTAGCGGTTATTAAAGAGGATGTGGAGCTTGTAAGCGAAACCTATGTTCATCAATGCGTCAATTGCTTTACCATTTATGATGAGGCTTACGGCGATGAACAAAGCGGAATTTCGCCCGGTACACCATTTGCCGCTTTAAAAAATTATGAATGCCCAACATGCGGGGCAGGTAAAGAGGATTTTAAGGAAGTGGCGGGTGATAAATACCAGCTAAAATCTTAGAAGGTGTTTGCAAAAAAACTGGAAAAACAGTAATGACGTATTGGTTTTAGAACCCAACAACACCATGTCATTGCGAGGAACGAAGCAATCGCAGGCTTTACAGGGCGGACCTGCACAGTTCGCGATTGCTTCGTTCCTCGCAATGACATGGGATATGGTATTGTTAAAATTTATATTGATAATCAATTACCTACAATTGTTTCGTGCCCGCCGCAATGGATATGTGCCCCCTTTTATTTTATTTCCCTTCCATAAAAATTTAATCCCATGATACCGGTCATGATCAGCAGCATACAGAAAAACTCCTGCCATGATAGTTTCTGATCAAATAAAGTCATTTCGCATACCTTAATTAATATCAAAGTTATGGCTGTCCAAACGGCGTAGGCAATTGCGGGGGACACCAGTTTTATGGCTAATGAAAAGAAGTAGATATTGCCAATACCAAAAAGAACATATCCCGCAAAGGGCAGCCATACCGGTAAACCCTGTTGTACGCTGAGGACAGAATTCCACCGTAATGCTTTCAGATCGCTGAATTTCATCAGCTTAAGTGAGAATGTCCAGGCGGCTTCAAAGGCAGCAGCTATGATGAGGTATATCCAGGCCAAATTTTTAAGTTTTATTGTAATATTTTATCTTCCTCGGGTATTTGTTTTATTGATATCGAAGGTTGAAAATGAATTCCAGGTTCTTTGGATTTTACCGGTGGCGATTTTTTAAAATGATCCATAATCCTTGATCTTAAAGTATAATACCATTTAAACCATGGATATTTCAGCAAGCTTTTTTCATCAAAACGCTTTACCGAAAAGGCATGCTGTAAARAGTAATCTTTAGGATAATCGTAATAAAGTCCCCAGTTTTCCGGCTTATTACCAGGCGCATGACCTGGATCGTAAACCGTGCCAAACAAGTAGTCCCATACCGAAAACTTGGTTGAAAAATTGGCATGGAAAACTTCCTGGTAATTGGCATGGTGCCATAAATGTAACTCCGGCGAGTTCAGGATATATTTAAATTTACCCATTTTTACCTTAACATTGGCATGGATGAACATCCCGAACATGGCATCTATCAATGCTTTTATAGGTACAACAACCGGGTTTGCTCCTAAAAGTATAATAGGAGCAAACTCGATTGTTTGGTTAATGATGATCTCCATGATATGCGACCGTGATCCGGCTAAAAAATCAACCTCTTTACCTGAATGGTGCGCTTCATGAATGCGCCAGAAAAACTTACTGGAATGCTGAAAGCGATGGAACAGGTAGATATAAAGATCATGTGTAACCACAAAAAACAATACCTGCAAAGCCAACGGCCAATGATTTATTGGTTGCAGATGCGATAGATCAAAATGCCTTTGAAAGGGCATAATGATATAATCGAAAATCAGGATCTTCAAAAAAAAGCTTTGTATCAGGGTGTACCATACCAAATCAACCCAAAAACCTTCCCTGAAAAAGGCTAAACCTTTTCGATAGGGCGAGATCCGTTCCCATGCTATGATGAAAACAACCCAGCAGGCAAGGATAATTGATGTTATGGTAAGTACGTTTTCCTGTGGCATTACTAAACTAAAGGCTTTTCTTTATACTCATCGCTGATGTTTACCCTTAACCTTTTCATGGGTGCCAGTTCAGATTCATAAACCCTTTTATGGCCATCGCCGGTAGCGGTTTCTACGTCCCTGATGTCGCGTACTAAACGTTGTAGTCCCTGCGGCTCAACAGATGCGGCATGATCTGATCCCCACATGGCACGGTCAAGTGTAAAATGACGCTCAACAAAAGTAGCACCCAGGCTTACGGCAGCTACCGTAGTTGCCAGGCCGGTTTCATGACCTGAATAACCAATTGGGATGCCCGGATATTTGGCTTCCAGCGTTTGGATCATTTTAAGGTTAAGCTCATGAGGGTTACATGGATAGGCAGAGGTTGAATGCGCAATGAACAAAGGATAATTTTCATCAAACGCGTTTACAAAGGCCATGGTTGCTTCAATCTCTTTCATGGTTGACATACCTGTGGACAGCATTAAAGGTTTACCCGTTTCCAGGATGCGTTGTATCAAATCAAAATCTGTTAACGAAGCCGATGCCAGTTTGTACAATATAGTATCAAACCTTTCCATAAAATCAACCGATGGAGCATCCCATGCAGAAACGAACCAATCGATACCCAATTTTTTGCAATAGTGATCGATAGTGGCATATTCGGCAATACCAAACTCAGTTTTGCGCTTGTAATCTATATAAGTGATGCGGCCCCAGGGGGTATCGCGCATTATTTCCCATTGGTCTTTTGGTACACAAATTTCGGGTGTGCGTTTCTGAAACTTAACCGCGTCGGCTTTAGCTGCAACAGCCTCATCAATCAGTTTTTTGCAGGTTTCCAGCGATCCGTTATGGTTAATACCAATTTCGGCAATAATATAGCTTGGCTGGCCTTTGCCAATTACCCGGCCATTTTGCAAAGTAATAGTGCCATTGCGGGTGCCCGGCGTAGCAGCGGTGTTTTTTGATTCGATAATAAACTCTGCAAACTCGCGGAAACAGCCTTCGCCGCCGTTTAATGAGCTTACAAAATCAGCTTGTGCCTTAACTAATGGTAAAGCATCTGCAGGGCAGGCGGTTAATCCGGCAAGCTTTATAACTTCCAGGTCGTTATAGTCATCGCCTATGTAGGCAACTTCGTTTAATGATAAGTTTAAACGGCTGCAGATTTCTTTTAAAACGGCAGCCTTGTCCTTTATGCCTAAATGTAGTTCGGCAATCTGCAATTTGGCAGCCCTTTTAATCAGGGAAGGCGAGTGTTCGCCGGTGATAATACCGGTATCTACGCCGGCTAATCTGCGCAAGCGTTCCACACCCATACCATCGCGCATGTTGAATTTTTTTAGCAGTTCGCCATCAGTGTTATAATAAACACCGGCATCTGTTAATACCCCATCGTTGTCGGTTAGCAGAAGTTTGATGCCTGCCGCTTTTTGTTTTAAAATCTCATTCATAATTATGTGTGAATTAAATTGCTGTCCATCCTCCATCTACAACCAGGTTAGCGCCCGTCATGTAAGCCGATGCCTCACTGGCAAGAAATACAAGTGCGCCCTGGTAATCTGATGCTTTGGCCATACGGCCCAATAATGTTTTTGCCGAATAGTTGCCTACAAAATCTTCTGTTTGTCCGTTCTCGACCCCGCCTGGCGATAAAGTGTTAACCCGTACCCCGGTATGGCCCCAGTAGGCGGCCAAAAAGCGGGTAAAGTTTATTATGGCACCTTTGGTTACCGGGTAGGCAGCCGATTTGTAAAAAGTTTGCTCGCCTTTTGAGTTGCGGTATATGGATTGGTCCGGACCCACCATGCCATAAGTTGAAGCAATATTGATGATGCTGCCGCTGCCCTGCAATGCCATATGTGTGCCCAGGATCTGCGAGCTTAAAAATACCCCGGTTATATTTACATTCAATGATTGCTGAAAAGCTTCCAGGGGATAGTTTTCAAAGGCCGATAGCTCTTTGGCCATGGCAGGGTTTTCAAACTTATCGTTGATGGCCGCGTTGTTCACCAGTATATCAAGCGAATCGTATTTATCCAAGATGGTATTAAGCGCATCTATCAGCGATTGCTTGCTGGTAACATCTACCCCTAACCCTAAATGGTTAACACCTAATTGTTGTGCAAATTGCTGCGCTTCTTCAGCATTAATATCCGCAACTATTACGTTGGCGCCTGCTGCTGCCAGCGCTTCGCAATGTTTTTTGCCAATAAGCCCAAGCGCGCCGGTAACTACCGCGGTTTTTTGATGTAATGAAAAAAGGTTTACCATCAGTGGGCTATGATGTTTTTAGGTTTAATGTTGTAGTTGCTTACCTTACGGAAAACAGCTTCCAGTACCTTGCCTTTTAAGTAATTTTTGATATCTCCGCTTTCAATTGCTTCTTTTATTAGCGGCAATACATCGCGGTATGCTAACAAAATGTAATCGATATCTTCGGAGGTATGGCTGTAGCACATATTATGGAAACCTGCCCAAAGCACGCCGCGTTTTATCATTTCCTGTTGCATCAGCGTTTTTACTTCCAGCGCGTTACCTGCTTCGGGAGTAAAAGTTACCATACTGCGGCAGTTGTAGCCAACGCAACGGGTGTATTTATCCATCCCATTTTCAACGGCTATGAGGTTATAACCATCTTTTAACAAGGCGCCATTTTCATTAAGGTATTGCGGTACGTTTTTGTCGCGTAATTCATTTATGGTTGCTATACAGGCGGCTAATGATAAGGCTTCGCCGCCAAAAGTGGTATAGCTAAATACTTCGGAGTTAAAAAGCTCCATTACATCGGCACGCCCGGTTAATAAAGCTATAGGCATCCCATTTGCGCAGGCTTTTGAAAATACAGCCAGATCTGCCTTAACATCAAAGTATTCCTGGGCGCCGCCAAGGGCTACCCGGAAACCTGTCCACATTTCGTCAAATATCAGCAGGGTACCGTTTGCTTTGCATACCCGGGCCAGTTCCTGTAAATAACCCGGCTTTGGAGCTTCAAAAATAAAAGGCTCCAGGATTACGGCTGCAACGGTTTCATCCAGCGCTGCTTTTACCGATTCAATATCGTTATATTCAAAAGTGTAGGTTAAATCCTGTATAGCTTCTGGCACACCGGCGTTACGGCTGGTAATGCCTATATACCAATCATGCCAGCCATGGTAGCCGCAGCAAAATACTTTATCCCTGCCGGTAAAAGCACGGGCAACGCGTATGGCAGCTGAGCATACATCAGCCCCGGTTTTTGAAATTTTTACAGCTTCGGCATTCGGGACAACTTCCTGTACCAGTTCTGCAAGTTCAACCTCCAAAGGGTGCATCAGTGAAAACGTAATACCATCGTTCAGTTGCCTGCGGATGGCATCGTCAACCGCGGGGTAGGCGTAGCCTAAAGATATAGGGCCTATGGCCGAATTAAGGTCGATGTATTCATTGCCATCGGCATCCCACACATGCGAGCCTTTGCCTTTTACAATATATTTGGGGGCCACGCCTTTGGTAAATTGGCCTGGTCCTTTAGCTAATGTTTGGGTAACCGGCTTTTGTACTTTTAAAGCGCGGTTATATATATTATCAGACTCGCTGATATCGGGGAAATTATTGTTAAATGCTATTTTGTTAGCCATTTGAATGCTGTTTTTATTCTGAAAACTCGGGTGTTAAAATTTGTGGCTGATGATGGGTAGTTTTATAACCCAATATCCTCTCGGCAATTTGCTTGCCTGTAAAACCTTCATGCTGCAAAACATCAGGCAGCAATGCGGGCTTAAACCACTTTTGGTTTAAAGCGATGGGCAATACATTTGCGGTGGTTTGGTGTTTTAATAATACTTCGGCAACTATGGTGTATAAACCACCCGTTAAAAAATGATCTTCGAGCGTTACCACAAGCTTGCTTTGGGCGGATGCTTTTAATATGGCTTGTTCATCAACAGGCTTAAGGCTGCGCATGTTGATCAGTCCAACAGATAAACCTTCACTTTGCAGCATATCAACAGCAATAAGCGCCTGCTCAAATAACAAGCCGTAAGTTAAAATAGTAATATCGGTGCCCTGGGCTACAACCTCTGCTTTGCCTGCAATAAAAGGTTCGTGATTGAACCCGGTTTTTCGGGTATTGATGCGTGTATAAGCAGGCTGCTTTGACTGCCAGATCTGCGGCAGCATTTTTACCAGGTCATCCTCATCTGCCGGGGCAAATACAGTTACATTAGGAATCCCGCGCATGATGGATATATCCTCAATAGCCTGGTGGGTGGGGCCATTACCATCAGATAAAAAGCCCGGAATAAAGCCGCTCAGTTTAACCGGCAGGTTGGCTATACCAACATCGGTACGCACAAACTCAAAAGCGCGCATGGTTAAAAACGCTGCCAGGGCATGTATAACAGGTATTCTGCCGCGTAATGCCAGGCCAGCCGCAGCGCCTATCATGGTTTGCTCGGTAATACCGGTATCAATAAAACGATTGCCTAATATACCCGGCAGGTTGCGTACCAGCGCACGGTTTTCTGCCGTCATTACGATGACCTGTTCATTGGCCAGGGCCATCTCTGTTAATAATTCTTCGTAGGTCATATTATCTTACTACTAAAGTTTCGGATGTTAATAAGGTACCCTGTTCGCCATGCAGTTCAAGCAATAGCTGGTCAATTTCGCCGGCAGAAAAATTGCAGAACCAGCGGTCGGCTCTTTCCTCAATGCTTGGTAATCCTTTTCCTCTTACCGTATCAGCAATAACTACATTGAGTTTGCCTGCCTGGAACGGATAAGCGCTGAACGCCTGGTGCAGGGCATCAAAGTCATGTCCGTCTATCCGTTTTACGGCAGCCCCAAAAGCCTCAAATTTGTCGGCAAGCGGTTCCAGCGGTATCAGGTCTTCCGTACGCACATTGGCCTGGAACTGGTTACGATCAATCACAAAAAGCAGGTTATCCAGCTTGTAAGCATTCGCAACCAAAACGGCCTCCCAGCAAGTGCCCTCGTTGAGTTCGCCATCGCCCAAAATGCAAACAACCCTGTTATTACTGCCGCTTATTTTTAGGTCCATAGCAACGCCGATAGCTACCGATGGTAAATGCCCTAAAGAACCCGAATGAAATTCGATACCGGGGATCTGTGTATTGGGGTGCCAGTAAATATGGTCGTTAATGGAAAGGTGATTTTTAAGGCGCTCTTTTTCAAGCAGGCCCAGCTCGGCAAAGGTGCCGTATAAGGCTGGTACATCATGGCCCTTTGAAAGGAACAGGTAATCGCGGTCAGGCTGGGTAAGATTATGCTTATTGATGTTTAAAAAACTGGTATATAAGTAAACAATCAGATCGACCGCTGATAGCGATGCTCCTGTAAAACAACCGCCATCTGTAGACATGCGGACTATATGCTCCCTTACTTTTAAGGCGATAGCCTTAAGCTCCTGCTGATTTATATTTCCCACTCGTGGTATTTTAGTTTTGTTGTAATTCCTGTAAATTTTCTTTTGGCGCTTTTTTAGTTTGCGCGGGTATTACGGTTTTTAATTCATCCAAATGATGCCTGTACCAGTTTACCCCGGCGTATTGTTCATTAAGCTGATAGATCTCGGGTTTGCGGTTAAGCAGGTTAAGGATATCCTGGCAGGAGAATTGGTTACATATGGGATATAGCTCGCTAAATACCTTTTCAATAAAATAATAATCTTCGGGGTAATCAATGGTAAACCGGTACGACATGGAAAAATCCATGCCGGTTGGCCAGGTTACATTACCTACGTTGAATATCAGCGGGTTTTCCCAAATATAAGGCGTGGTATGCTCCAGCTCCATTGGCCGGCCCGCGTTTTCCCAGGCCTGTTTTAAGCAGGCCATGGTCATTACTTCCACGTCGTTTCCATCGGGCCAGGTAGCCGGGTGCAAATTGCTCACATAATCATACCTGCCCCTGCTGGCAAAAAAGTATTCCAGTACATAATCAATAATACGCGGATCTATTAACGGGCAATCGGAAGGTATTTTAAGTACAATATCGGCCTTAAACAGTTTCGCCGCCTGGTAATGCCTGTCGAGCACGTTGCCCAGGCTTCCGCGGTAATAAGGAATATTCATGTCCGAAGCTTCCTTTACTATAATGTCGTCCTCCTGGTTTTCTGATGTGGCAATTATGATATCAGCCTTGTGCTGAATCATCTTTAACCGCTCAATCATCCTGGCCAACAGGCTTTTGCCTAATATTGGCAACATTACTTTGCCCGGTAAACGGCTTGATGCCATGCGGGCCTGTACTATAATTACAATTTTTTCTGTCATGGTATTAAATTTTATTACCAGTTTGCTATTAGTTCATCGCTTAGCTCGGGCAACGATACGCTATCATGGTATTCGGCCAAGGCCAATTGCGGATCAAAACTTTTTTTATCGCCCCTGTGGTTTAAATAACTGCGGCACAGCGCTGCAATTGTTTTGGCAGATGTGCCTCCATTTTGTACCGGGGCAAGCCTTTCAAGCTCATTAATATTAAACCAGGAGTGTACCTTTTTGCCTAAAGCTATGCCCGTGTATACTACTGTTGAGTACTGCGTTATCAGCTCGCAGCAATTGGCTATCATATGGCTGGTGTTGCCCTGCTTGTATACCAGGGTGCCCTTTGGTGTATGGCTGATGATCTCTTTTTCGGCTCTTTTAAAATTTTCGTTGGGGTGGAGTTTAAATAACAGCGGTCTTCCGTTGGCTATTTTTACAGCCTTTTTTATAAATGCCACCCTGTTTTCCAGGCGAAAGGTTTCCCGCATATCGGTAGTGGCTACCAATACATAATTATGATGTGGGAAATCATTATCAAGGTGCTGTTGCTGATTATCATAATTTGGAATGCCGGTGACCACTATTTTACCGGGCTCCGTACCTTTACCGGTAAATTGTTGTTTGTAACCTTCGGAGGCAGCGCAGTAAACATCGCAGATATTTGATGCGCCGTTTAAGGAGGTATTGCCGCAAAAGGTAGATGGTAACCTAAGTGTGCGTACTATTTTGCTCCATGTTGTATACCGGTCTATCATGCCCTCCTGTACCCAAATGGTTTTGTATTGCCTCATCCTTTTAGGGATGATCATATCTGTACAATAAACTACCAGGTCGTATTGATTTTTTTGCGCCCCGAAATCAATTTGCAGCGAGTTTTGATACAGGTATCTTTCAGACTTTAGCCTGAATTTGCGCGAGAGCACAGTGCCGTTAAATATTGGGGTTTTGCTTAACAGGTATTTAAGCGGTACATTGTCTGTAAACAACTGGCTAAACCAGCAATCATATCCGGGCAACTCATTTGCAATCTGGTGCATCTGTGTTGTTTGGTTAATTGAACCTGTAATGAATAATATTTTCTTCATTCCTTCTCTTTCAATTATATTGGGTTGCTGTTGCAAAGCTTTATAATTTGATAAAAGTAACCCGGCCAGTTTTAAATAAAGAGAAGCCAGCGTTATCAAATTATTAAGAGATAACTTAGGGGAGTATTTTTTTTAACAATTGAACATTAATCAACATTGGCATAGCTTTTAGGACCGGCAAGCAGGAAGTTTTTAAGCTCGACCAGCTTATCGGTGTTAATGAGGTCGACACCACAATCCAAAAGCTCCTTCCATACGGCCTCATTTTCGGGTGAAGCCCAGAGTCTTACCTTTTTACCAAATTTGTGTGCCAAATGCACCAAATTGCAAAGGCGTTGTTTTTCAATTATAGAGAAACTGCCTTTACCATCCCATTTCAATACGCTGGAATACTTGCAGCTTGCTGTTTGATATAAATTTTTTGAAGTGGTATCCTGCTTTAACTGCATCAGGTCCTCATCAATAAACACCAGCCGGTTTTGTTGAGATTTGATTATTTCATAGGGTTTATGACCTGTAATAACTATGGTTACCTGCCTTTGCGTATAAACCCCATTATCATATCCTGATAATATTGACTTGTATTTTTTAAGTAGAATTTCAAGCGCCTGGTAAGTTTTGTCGGCATCCGATTTTATGTCGATCATTAATGTAAGCGGGTAGGCCGGGCATTTAATTTCTTTATTGTTACCCTCAATGCATTCCAGTAGTGGTTTAAAGTAAAGGCGCTCCAGTGTTTTTTGCTTTTTAAAAAAGGGGAGGATATGCGCTACAATAAGTTTGTTCCTTCTTAAATATATATCAGCTTCAATATGGGTAAATCCGTTGTCAAGGGCATCATACAAAGGCCGTTTATGCCAGTAATCGTTATGGGCAAAGCCGTTTGCAAGCGTTAAATTTTGAGAGTAGGAGTTACAACCGAGGTGGATCAGCAGAATGAGGAACAAGAATTTAAGGTGCTTAGGGCAAAAAATTGCTGTTCGCATCGATCATTTTTTTGTTTGCCCGAAGATACCTGTCTAATGTTCTTTAATTATTAGCTTATTGTGATGTTAAGTTTTATAATTCAGGTAAACTTTTCCTGCAGCTGCCTTGAATATGCCTTTTTTTAATGTTTTGTTAATACTTATTTCATGYAATRCCCGCAACCTGCTGTAACCCGGATAAAAAAAAATGATACCAGAGGCAACGTATTTGTGAAAGAGACTGTAATATCTATAAACGATTAATTACTAAAACCACACAAATGAAATTTACCTCAAAATTAATAGCTGTTTCATTCATTGCTTCAGCTATATTTTTTACAACAAATTTAAAAGCGCAAACTACGGCCAAAAACCAATTTAATTTAGGTTTAGGTGCCGAAGTTGGTATACCTACAGGTGTTTCACGTTTAGGCTCAACTTTTACCTTAGGCGCTACCGGCCGTTTGCAATATGGTGTTAGCAACAATTTTGCCCTTACATTTACAACCGGCGGCTATCACTTTTTCCCTAAAATAAACCCCGCCACCAATAAAAGGTACGGCAGTTACGGGGAGATCCCAATTAAAATTGGCGTAAAGGAATTTTTTATGCCAAATATATATGTTGCTGCGGAAGGCGGACTTGTGTGGGAAAAATTAGAAGATGGCCAGGGCTGGGCGCCATTTCACAGGCGTGACCTCTCCGGAGGAGTAGGGTATGCCACCAAACACTGGGATATAGGTGTAAGGTATGAAGACTTTTATATGAAAGATTATCATACAGGTTTGGTTGGCCTGCGCTTAGCTTATGGTATTGGATTATAAAACAAATCCTTTTAAACTTAAAGGGCAAATGATCATTGCATCATTTGCCCTTTTTAATTTATAGGAGTTTTTTGTAAGGTTTAAGAAGCTGTTTTTAAATAAATGAATAGATCGTCATTGCGAGAGCTAAAATCCGGAAACTCTGAAGGGGGAATGACGTTTTAAAAGGTTTGTCATCCTGAACGCAGTGAAGGATCTATTCGCAGACTGTACAGGGCGAAGAAGCATGGCGAATAATAGATGCTTCAAACGTTCAGCATGACAAAAGGCTTTTTTTGCAAACTCGTCATGGTAGGTACGAAGCAATCTCTAAGCTGTACAGAGCTACACTACAGGGCCAACTTGCCTATGTAAAGATTGCATCATAACTACCGTTGAGATATTTTATTTTCAAGGAGTAACGGCCTGTCAGTCTGAGCCTGTCGAAGACTCGTGCGGAGAGGCCTTTGCCCGCTATGCTTCGACAGGCTCAGCATGACAGCCCTTTTAGCAACGTCATTTCACCTTTAGAGTTAAACTTAAAAAGGGCAAATGATCATTACATCATTTGCCCTTTTTTTATCGCTCATAAGCTTATTTACGGTATTTTATCTAAGGTTAAGATCAGGCTTTGGTAACCGGCACGGTAAGGCTAATGGTAAGTTCATCGGGCGTACCACTGCGGGTGATGGTAAATTCTTTGGGTGCTATTTTAAAGCTGCCTTTAAAAACACCCTCATTGCCTTTTTCATCAAATGTGAAATGGATGGTAACAGGTTTTGTAACCCCCTTCAGTTTTAAATTACCGGTAGCCTGGAAAGCACTGCCGCTTTTAGTAACCGAGGTTGATACAAATGTAATGGTTGGATAAGTATCAGCATCTATCGCGGCCCTGGCGTGGCTGTTTTTTAGAAAAAAACCAGTTGCAAGGCTTTCAGCATCAATACTCGCAGAAATTTTTGATTGCTCGGGATTGGTCTTATCAAACTGGATATTGGCCTTTAGTGTTTCAAATATGCCATGGATCTTACCACCAGAAAATTTCACTTCGTAGGGAGTTTTCACTTTGTAGGTAGTTAGCGTAATTGCAAATGCCGAAATGCTGATTATAAACAATGCAATCAGGGGGAAGGTGATCTTTTTCATAGAGATTTATTTTTTAATGTTATCGTTATAACCTCATTGTAATTAAAGAGGTATCTACATAAAATACGTTTGCCATATTCATGGGGTTGCCTTACCGGCTAAACTTATAGTATTTGGCTGTAATTAATCCGAAATCCCCTGGTTTGCTTTTATGGAAAGCCCGGTGTGAAATGAGTTTTTTATCAGCTTGAAACGATTAATATCCAAACTGGCTAAGGTGATGATCAAGGTGTTTATAAAACATATTGTTCCATTCTGTTCTACTTAAAGGCCCAAAAGAGTGCGACATCCGGCCATCGAATTCTTTTTCGCCCAGTTGTTGTGTTTTTTTGATGTAAGCTATCAGCCGGCCTTTTTCTGTTTCAAAATCTTTTTCGGTTGTGATGATAAATGCCGGTGCGGTAGGGCCATTATGCTTATAGGGTATTTCGCTTACTACCTTATTTTTTACAAGCAGCTTAAGTATAAGCTTCATAAACCCGTTGGGTTTGGGGTGCTTATCTTCATAAGTCATCTCATAGGATACACAGCAATGCGCCAGCATTTGTGCTACGGTCATTTTTCCCCATTGTGAAGTGGTTGTTGGCTTGAGGTTATTAATTCTTTGAATAATACCATCAGCAACTGGTTTGGTGAAAATGTTAGGTAAGGCCATAGCGGTTATTTTTTACAAATTTATTGAATTAAAACGCTACGACGATCCCGAGATTCATTATAGGACAAGAGATTGTGTTTTTTTGTTTATACCTGGGCATTAACCCGCTTCCCATATTTTTCCAGTATGCTTATGATCTCGGTAAGTTTCATGGGTTTGCTCATGTAATCGTCCATGCCTGCCTGCAGGCAGCTGTCTTTGTCTTCAACCATAGCATTGGCGGTCATGGCCACAATAATTGGCTGGCCGGTTAGTTGTTTCCTGATACAACGGGTAGCTTCCAGGCCATCCATTTCGGGCATTTGCATGTCCATCAGGATGATATCATACTTCTTTACTGCCACAGCGTCCAAAACCTGGAGTCCGTTTATGACAATATCTGGCTCATACCCCATTTTTTGAAGAATTTGTTTGGCTACTTTTTGATTGATCAAATTATCCTCGGCAATCAAAATGTTTAAAGGGTACCGGGTGGCCAGGTCCGCTGATAAATGCTCTTTTTTAAATTTATGTTCTGTGAGGCTGTTTTTATCGCTTTTTAACTGGTCGATAATATGTTTCAACAAAACACTATGCTTTGCCGGCTTTGTAAGTATTGCATTAAACAAGTTAGGCTCACGTTTGCTTTGCCTATCAACCGAACTAAGTAAAATAAGCGGCATCAACGGGTATATGACTTTTATTTTACGAGCCAGGTCGGCACCATCCATTTTGGGCATATTCATATCGGTAATTACCAGTTCAACCTGCTTGTTAGCAGATAAAATTGTTAAGGCCTCGGCGCCCGATTGGGCAATCAGGGGGATAAATTTCCAATGCCTTAGCTGGGTTTCCATGATGCTGCGGTTGGTAGCGTTATCATCAACAACTAATATTTGTTTATTTTCCAGTCCCGCTACATCCAGATTAACATGAGCTGGAGCAGTTTTTATACCAACCCTTGTTTTAATATTAAAACTAAAAGATGTACCGGCACCTACCTCGCTCGCTACCTTAATTTCGCCGCCCATTAAATAAATTAGTTTTTCGCTGATAACCAAACCAAGGCCGGTACCGCCATATTTGCGGGTTGTGCTGGAGTCCACCTGTGAAAATGCTTTAAAAAGCCGTGATAGCTTATCCCCGGGAATGCCAATCCCCGTATCACGAACGGTAAACAACAAGTCGAGTTCACCATTGGTTAAAGCGTTTTGGTTTACACCAATAAATATCTCGCCCTCGTGGGTAAACTTTATGGCATTACCTACCAAATTTATTAAAATCTGTCGTAAGCGCATCGAATCGGCAATGATGTGCTCAGGTACGCCGGGTTCTATCTGGTAAATAAGATCGATGTTAAGTTTTGATGCTTTCTCGGCAAAAAGATCAAGAACACTTTCCACGCAATCCCTTATATTAAAATCATGCTCCTCCAGCTCCATATTACCCGATTCGATCTTGGAAAAATCAAGAATATCATTGATAACCGTTAACAGCGCATCGCCCGAGTGTTTAATGGTTTCGGTATACTCAGCCTGCTCTTCTGTAAGATCGGTATTGGCCAATAAGGTAGCCATACCTATAACCCCGTTCATCGGCGTGCGAATTTCATGGCTCATGGTGGCCAAAAATATGCTTTTGGCCATGTTGGCATTTTCGGCTTCCTCACGCGCTTTTTCTGCCGCTTCCCGCGATCTTCTTTCTTCAATGGTGAGCTGGGTAATATTTTCTGTACGTTCTTTCACCAACAGTTCAAGCTGTTCTTTTTGGCGCCTTATAGTGCGCATCCGGTATTTAAACAGGCCATAAATGGCAGCCACAACAAATAAAATAACCAGCAACTCAAACCACCAGGTTAGCCAAAACGGGGGCACAATGGTAATTTGCAGCGGTGTGGTTACCGGCGACCAAAAACCCTGGCTATTCCTGTATTTTAACCATACATGGTAGGTGCCCGGCGAAAGATTGGTATATAAGGCCGAATTATGGCTGCCTATATAATTCCACTCCTTATCAAAGCCATCTAAATAATAAGCATATTGTTTTCTGTCGGCCAATGCATAATCCAATGCGGCAAACTCAAATGAAAAAACAGATTGTTTATGGGAAAGTGTAAGTTTCCGGGTATCAGCTATATCATTTTTTAAAGGTGATGGGTCCAGCGGGCTCGCGGCAATGGTGAGCGGTTTATTAAATAGCAAAAAGGACGTAATAACTAATGGTGCAAACCCAGGCTGTTTTAATACGTTTTTGGGAGTAAATTCATTAAACCCGTTAATACCGCCAAAATAGATCTTCCCGTCATGCGCTTTTAGTGCCGAATGCGGTTTAAATTCATCGCCTTGTAGGCCATCTTCAACGGTGTAATTGTAAAAAGTTTTATTTTCGGGGTCTAATTTTGATAAACCGCCATTGCTGCTTATCCAGAGTTTGCCGGCATCGTCTTCCCTTATAGCATAAATAATGTCACTTGGCAGACCGTCCTTTTTTGTAAAAGTTGTGAAATGATTTTTTACCGGATCAAAAAGATCAAGGCCAGATAATGTAGCCAGCCATAACCTGCCCTTGCTGTCTTCCCAAATATCAGCTACCCCGTTATTACTGATGCTGTTTGTTTTTTCATCATGCAGAAACCGCTTAAAGGTCCCGGTTTTGCGATCAAGCAAGTCTAAACCACCATCAGATGTTCCAATCCAGAGGTTGTTTTTGCTATCTTCAAACATTACGTAAACCCTGTCGCTGCTTAAACTTTTAGGGTCATTAGCATTAAACCTGTAATGGGTAAATATCTTTGTTTTTTCATCATAACAATCCAACCCATTAAAAGTACTTATCCAGGTCTTTTTATCGCGGGTATGTAAAAGGTAATAAATATTGTTACCGCCAATTCCCTGCGGCTTTGCAGGGTCATACCTAAAATTGGTGAAAATATGGGTTTTAGGATCAAATATGCTCAAGCCATCCCCCCAGGTACCTATCCATAGTTTACCTTCATCGTCGGGTTTTACAGTAAGCACATAGTTGCCTGTGATACCGTTTTTACCATCAGGTTGCTTTTTGTAACTGGTAAATGTACTATTAACGGGGTTAAATTTGTTTAAGCCACCACCGTCAGTTCCTATCCATACTTTATGATCTTTGTCTTCGGCCAAATCAAGTATATAATTATTAGATAGACTTTCCTGGCTGCTGTTGTGCCGGTACAAATTGAAGCTTGCAGAGGTTTTTTTTGATAGATTGATACCGCCGCCAAACATGCCAACCCACATATTTCCCGAGCGGTCTTTGCAAATAGCATATACCGAATTACCGTTGAGACTATTGTTATCTACTTCATCATGTTGATAGATCCTGAATTTATCCGATCCTCTATTTAAAACACATAAACCGCCATTTTCGGTGCCAACCCAAAGGTTTCCTTCCTCATCGTTATTTAAGCTGTAAACGGTATTGGTTGAAATACTGCCTGGATCATTCTTGTCATGCTGAAAAGCCTTAAACGTTTTAGTAGTACGGTCAAACAAAAAAAGGCCGTCAACCTGTGTACCTAACCATAGCTTATGAAATTTATCCTCAAAAATGCACACAACGGTTTTGCCCTGGGTTGTTTTTGTTACCGGGTTGTAGTACAGGAATTTTGAAAATGTATTGCTTTTACTGTCGTAAAGGTTTAATCCCGCATTCCCGGTTCCTACCCATAAACGGTGTTGAGCATCTTTATAAACGGTACGCACGTTATTGTCGCCAATGCTGCCGGCATCTTTATCTGAATGCTGATGATGCTCAAATGTATTATGTTTCAGGTCATAGTGGTCAAGCCCGCCGTTTTGGGTGGCTATCCACAAGCTGCCATTATCAAAAAGTATCCGGGTAATAATGTTATTGCTGAGGCTTTTAGGGTTGTGCTCGTTATGTAAATACCGGGTAAAGCGGCCGGTACTTCTTTTGTACATGTTTAAGCCGTTTGTTGTGCCGAGCCACATATTGCCATTGTTATCTTCGGCAATATCGGTTACTGTGTTGTGGCTTAAGGATGTGCTGTCTTTATCATTGTACCTGTAAGTTATAAAGCGGTAACCATCGTACCGGTTTAAACCATTGCGGGTTGCTATCCACATAAATCCCCGGCTATCCTGGAAAATGCGGTTGACATTGATCTGTGACAGGCCCTCGGAAGTCCCTATATGCAAAAACTTAAGGTTTTCGTTTTGTGCATACCCAAACGGAATTATAGTGCAAATTAAAAATAAGGTGCAAATAATTAGTTTACAGTAATAAAACAACCTGGGCATGGAACGTAGTTTAAAATACTGCCGGAACAGTAAAATTATAATGGATTGTGTGCGTGGTTATTATTAATTAGGTTCTTTAAGGATTAAACAGTTATTAGGCTCATTTAGTATTACCCATGATACAGAATTGTACTGTTTTTGACCCATTAACCCTTTTGTACAAAAAGTTAAATAAATTTTTACCCACTTAGTCAATTGTTTGGTTTGTTGTGATTTAGGTGATTAATATACCCCGGAGATCCAGAATAATTTCCCACTGCATTACTATTGAAAACATGTTGTTATGATTTACTGAAAAGTAAACTTGTAATTAAACGTAATATATGAAAACAAATTTAAAAAAGCCACACTACTCCTTACGGGAATTATGGTAGGCGTAGATTATCCTGTGAACGCAGGTTACTTTATGAGCCCTCCCCGGTTAAGCCGGGAGGGCTTTTTGCGTTTGGGATATAGTAATTGTGTAAAAAAATGTAAATTTGATATGGTAAAGCTAATAAATGGAAAAAGCGAAGCAAATATTTAACGAAACCGAATTAGCCCTTTTAAAGGAAGGTTTAAAGCGAAGCTATAAAGAACGTTTTGAAATGGCTACCCGCTTGTTTAAGGTACAGCAAACCATGAATAAGGCTTCAATATCTCATAAACCATATATCAGTAAATAAATTGTGGATGTTTTTGATGAAGAGATATTAAAATTTTGGAAGGCACTTCAAGATAATAATGTACAATATATTATGGTTGGGGGATATGCTATAAACTTACATGGCTACCAACGCTTTACGGGTGATTTGGATATATGGCTCAAAGATACTTTAGAAAACAGGCGGCAATTACGCAAGGCTTTTATAGATTGTAACATGGGGGATTTCCCTATGATTGAATATATGCAATTTGTACCGGGCTGGACTGAATTTTACCTCAATAATAGTCTCAGTCTGGATATACTTACTGATATGATAGGTCTGGAAGGGTATACTTTTGACGAATGTTTGCAAATGGCTTCAGTTGCTGATATCGAAAATGTAAATATTCCGTTTCTGCACATAAATCAACTAATTGAAAATAAAAAGGTCGTCAATCGGCCAAAGGATCAGATCGACGTATTGGCACTTGAGCAAATACGCCAGCTTAGAGACAATTCTTAAAGCGGACGCGGCTAAACCCGCGTTAATTCAATACCTCTTTGTAAATTGGCTCCATGATAGTAGCAGTACTGCTTTTTGAAGATTTTGAAACACTTAATGTGTTTGTGGCAGCTATTATGCCAGTTGTATTTGAATAGTATATAAAGAGTGGTGTACCTCTACCTTGCTGCAAATACCATTGGTGTAGGTATAATAATTATAATTACCATCGGGCAGGTTAATGAGGTAAACGTGGTTGCCGGTTTGCTTCACCGTTAAAAACTGTTGAAAATTATCAGAATAAACCCTGGCATTATCGGCAGGCTCATGGCTGTATAGTAACATCAGGTTACTGCGGATGTCTTTTTGAATAATTTGCCCGCTTTTTCCTTCGGCCCATGTCTGGTAGCCGTTATTAACCGCCCTGGTTTGCCGGTTAGCCTTTTCCTTGCCATTAACTTTACGCAGTACATGCGAGCTTATTAACCTGCCACGCTGAAAAACCGATTCTTCATTACAGTTTACGCTGATGCTGAAAATGAATTTCATTTTTACTTCAGATATCATTCTAAGGTAAACATCATCGCCGGTATATCTCTGGTAAAAATCAAGGTGGCCTATCACTTTGCCGCTATGCAACACGTTGTATTTGGTGGTAGTTTCCAGCGCATGTAAAGGCGTGGCAATAACCAGTAGTAAAACAGCAACTAAAACTTTTACAGGTTTAATGCGCTTAAATGTTCCATTATTTTTGTGGCGGTTTATTACCGGCATAGCATATTTTTTAAATAACCATATAATTAAGGCTGTTATCATAGTTGGGTGTATTTGTCTTAATACTCCTAATACAATGCAACGCCCAGATACCCCTATGCGGAAAATTAAACTAAATTAATTGCTTTTTAAAATGATGGGTTAATACCGCAGGGAAATCGCGTTTAAAACTAAATTAAAACTTTCACCATAGCGATGGGTTTCAAACCCATCGCTATTTGCCAATATGCTGTACCAAACAGTTTCATTTAATAGATTTTTCTGGCATTCAACACTTCAAATATTCAAAACGCGATTTCCCTGGTTAATACCGCCCATAAAAAAAAATTTACTAATCATTTGGAATTTAAAAATATAGTTACGTACATTTGTAGTGCACTATCTAACTATATCACTTGTTTATGATAGAAATTCAAAATCTTCATTTCGGTTATCAAAAAGCCAAGCCGCTTTTTAAGGGGCTTAACCTCAGGCTGGCTAAGGGCCATATTTACGGCTTGTTAGGAAAAAACGGGGCAGGTAAATCAACCTTGTTAAAAAATATAGCCGGCCTTGCTTTCCCGGTGAAAGGCAGTTGCCTGTTTAATGGTATCAACGTTTCGGGCAGACCGGTTACCGTGTTAGAAGATATTTATTTCCTGGCCGAGGAGCTGTTTGTGCCCGATCTTACTCCTGCCCAGTTTGTGGCCAACACGGCATATTTTTATCCCAACTTTAGCAAAGCCGATTTTTATCAATATCTGAACGTTTTGGATGTGGATATTGATGCCGTTATGGATAAGCAATCCTACGGTCAGCGAAAAAAGGCTATGATAGCTTTTGGCCTGGCTACCAATACCAGTCTTATCATTATGGATGAGCCCACCAACGGGCTGGATATCCCATCCAAAATCCAGTTCAGAAAACTCATCGCTTCGGTATTAACAGAAGAGCGTTGCATTGTAATATCCACCCACCAGGTGCGCGATCTCGACAGCCTGATAGATACCTTGCTTATTTTACATAACGGCGAGATCCTGATCAACCAGTCTGTGGATGATGTGGTTGAAAAAATAACCTTCGGTAGTTTTCATGATACTGAGGGGCTGCCTGTTTTGTACCAGGAAAACGGGCCACGCGGTAAAAATGCCATCCTCAAAAACACCACCGGCGATTACAGCAAAGTAGATTTGGAAATACTTTTTAATGCCATCATCAGCGGTAATCAACCTGTTTTACAAACCTTAAAAGCACGAGGCAATGAATAATACTTTTAAACTTAAGCGTTTTGGTATGCTGTTTATGAAATTCACTACAGAGCATTATAAAGGCTACCTCATGTCGCTAATGGTGCTGATGGGGGTATTGATACTTGGCGGCACCTTTATGGTTTTCCTGATGGACGTACGTATGGAAGTAAACCTGCAGTTATTGCTGCTGATATGGGTGATATTGTTTGGGGGCACGGTATTTACCAGTACCATATTTGCCGATATAAGCAATAATGAAAAAGCTATAGTCAGCCTCACGCTGCCTGCCACCCATTTTGAAAAATACCTGGTGGCCTGGCTTTATTCTTTCGTGGTATTCCTGATATTGGTTATTGCCGCCTTTTACCTGGTGATGTTGTTTTTATTGAATATCAGGCATTTTCCGGGGGAGCAGCAAGAGGTATTCCAGCTGTTTCAAAATGTGAATGGTTTAGGTACCAGTGTGTTTTTTGTGGTGCTTACCCTGTATAGTTTATTGCACGCTGTTGCTTTTTGCGGTGCTATATATTTTAAAAAAATGCATTTTGTAAAAACAGCCCTATTGTTTTTTTTAACAATAGGTATTTTGATCATTGGTAACAATATCCTGATGCGCCAGCTGCTGAACAGGGATATCATACAGGTAATGCCCTTTGCCAATTTAGGGTTTATGGAAAAAGGAATCATGTATTCTGTTAATGTTTCAAATTTTGTGTGGATAGGGGCGGTAGTGTTTATTGGAATGGCCTTTATTTTTTGGATTGCTGCTTATTTCCGCTTAAAAGAAACACAGGTATGATGCTGATCAATTATGGAGTTTAAAGATAAGGATGCCATATACCTGCAGATAGCAGCCTATGTGAGCGAAAATATATTATTAGGTAAGTGGCTGCCGGAAGAAAAGATCCCCTCAACAAGAGACCTGGCCGTTGAACTGGAAGTTAACCCTAACACCGTTATCCGGTCGTACGAGTTTCTGCAGGCGCAGGAAGTAGTGATCAATAAAAGGGGATTGGGGTTGTTTGTAGCTGCCGACGGGCCTCAAAAGGTTAAAGCTTACCGTAAGGAGCGTTTCATACAGCAACAAATGCCCGATTTTTTCAGGAATATTTACCTGCTGGATATTGATATTAAGGATATAGAGGCGATGTATGAAAAATACATATCAGGCATTAATCAACCAAAAACAGACCCAAACAAATGAAGACGAGTTCAAAAATATTTATAGCTGCTTTAGTGTTCCTGGTGCTGTGTATACTGGGATATGATTATTTGTTGAAAAAGGAATTTAATACCGGCAGGTATAAAGATGTATATTCCTATTACATCCCTCTTAAATTTAAAAACTTTAATACGCTTGATATTAATGCATCGCAAATAGCCAATGTAAAACTGGTACAGGGGCCGTTTAGCGTAAAAATGGACCCGGACGCCCGTGGATATGCAACTATTAAACAAACCGGTGAGCGTTTGCAAATAGATGTAACTTTTGATGGTTCGCAGTATTATAACCATGCTGCTTACCTGCTGCTTATTTCGTGCCCGGTAATAAAAAGTGTAAACGCCAGCGCTTTTGTTACCGATAAAAATCAAAAAAAAATTGATACAGTAGCCAATGAAGGCTGGAACGGGCGTAATGTTTTAATTGAGGGCTTTAAGCAGGATAGTTTAACCATTACTCAAAACTATGGCAGCCAGATTTTATTGGCCAATAACACCATAGGCTCATTAAACGCCACAGTAGGGCAAAGCCCTTTAAGCGGCTCCATACTTACTGTTTTAGAGGATAACCGTTTTGAAAACGCCAACCTGCAGATTATGAACAGGAGCAAATTAATTTTAAAGCAGGCCCGGATAAAAAACCTCCATTATAGCCTGGCCGATAGTACGCACCTTGTGCTGAATGGAGCGGCCAAAAATAATATTCCAATCAAATAATAATACCTAACCACTTACTCTTATGAAATTAATTATCAATTCACTTTCAAAAACCTATGCCAATGGGGTACATGCCTTAAAGGATGTATCCCTTACTTTAACCAATGGCATGTTTGGCTTATTGGGGCCAAACGGCGCGGGTAAATCATCCCTGATGCGCACTATAGCTACCCTGCAGGAGGCTGATAAAGGCAGCGTTTACCTGGATGACCTTGATGTGCTGAAAAACAAAACCCAGGTAAGGCAATTGCTTGGCTACCTGCCGCAGGAGTTTGGCGTATATCCTAAAATATCTGCCGAACGGATGCTGGATCACATCGCGCAGCTAAAGGGAGTGGGCAACAAAGCCGAGCGGAAGGAGCTTGTAGGCAGTTTGCTCGAAAACGTAAACCTTTCAAAAGACCGCAAAAAGCATCTCGGTACTTATTCGGGAGGAATGAAACAGCGTTTTGGTATTGCACAGGCGCTGATTGGCAACCCAAAACTGATTATTGTGGATGAACCCACCGCCGGCCTTGACCCTGCCGAGCGGAACCGCTTTTATAACCTGCTGAGCCAGCTGGGCGAAAATACCATTGTGATCCTGTCTACCCATATAGTTGAGGATGTAAGTACCCTGTGCTCCAACTTTGCCATTATTTGCCAGGGCGAGGTGTTGTATGCAGGCCAGCCCGATACTGCCGTAAACGAAATGGAGGGTAAAATATATAGTAAAGCCATCAGCAAGCAAGACCTCAAATTTTACCAGGACGATTTTACCGTGATATCTACCCAGCTAAAAACCAGTAAATTACACATCCGGATAATACAGGATACAGAGCCGGGCAACGGTTTTGTGGCCGTAACCCCAAACCTGGAGGATGTTTATTTTAGCAATATTGCTACGCGCGTGGATGTAAATACCATTTAAACCTCTTTAAATCACAACAATATGTTCTGGAAAATATTTGTTTTCGAGGTGCAAAATCGCCTCAGGAGGCCCGCGGTGTACCTATACTTTGCCGCCGCCCTGGCTTTTACCGTAATGACCTTTGCCACCGGATCGTTACCATTGGGCGAAAAAGAACACATTAATGCACCTTATGTAATAGCGCTTTGGTGCACCGGTATTACCATATTAATGATGCTGGTAAGCTCTTCCATTATGGGGGTAGCTTTATACCGCGATATTGAATACAATACCAAAGACTATTACCTTACTTACCCCATTACAAAAGCCGGTTATTTCTGGGGAAGGTATTTTGGTTCGTTTTTATTTATGCTTTTTATAGCAAGCTCCATTATCATAGGGGCATACATAGGCACCAAACTTGGCCCGGCAATGGGCTGGAAAGATCCTAAGGAATATGGCCCCAATAACCTGGTGTATTACCTGCACCCGTTTTTTATCATGGCGCTCCCCAACCTGTTTTTTACCTCGTCGTTATTTTTTGGATTAGTGGCCCTCACCCGTAATGTAAAGGTGATCTACAGTGGGGGCATCCTGTTATTTTTAGGCTATTTTCTTTCCGTATTTTTCCTTAATCATACCAGTAACGCCACCGTAATTATTAATGCAGATCCTTTTGGGCTCAATGCAGTTCGCCTGCTTTCGGCCACAACCACGTCTATCCAAAAAAACACCACCCTGTTTCCTGTTGAAGGCGCCTTTTTGTTTAACCGGATCATGTGGACAGGTATAGGATTGGCTATTTTATTGTTTACCTATATCCGCTTTAATTTTGAGAAATTCTTTAGCGGAAAAAGAGACAAAGCGGCTATTGATGACGAGGTGTCAAAGGTAAAACGCTCCCTTGTCCGAAACCCTAAAGTAAGCTTTGCAGGCGCTTATAACGTCAATACCCTGTTTAATCTCACAAAAGTAGAACTGATCAATATTATCAGGGATAATTATTTCTGGATCATTTTATTAAGCGGGATGGGTTTTCTTGGCTTTGTTTTCTGGATGGGTAATAACGAATATGGAGTATCCTATTTTCCGCGTACTATTATGCTGATGGGTATATTTAATGAAGTATTTCCGTTCTTCATCTTTTTCATCATTATATTTTATACCGGCGAAACACTCCACCGCGACAGGATCACCCGGTATGCTTTTATCAATGATTCGCTGCCGCCCCCAAACTGGGTGTTAAATGGTTCCAGGCTGCTTGCGCTGCTTGTTTTAGGATTCGGATTGTCGTTAGTCCCCTTAATAACCGGGTTGTTTGTGCAAACGGTAAAAGGGTTTCACCAGTACAACCTGTCTTTTTATTTAATTTTTGTGTTTACCATTCTGATGCCGCGCTTGCTGGAAATGGTGATATTTTCGTACCTGGTACATGTGCTTATTAACAATAAATTTGTAGCGCATGGGGTAGGGGTAAGCGTTTGGGTGCTGGTATTTTTTTTAAATGTAACCGGCATCTTTAATTATAACCTGCTTATCTATTCGTACACGCCATGGTATGGTGTCTCGGATATGGACGGGGTGGGCCATATGCTGAAACCGATATACTGGTTTAACCTGTACTGGTTGCTTTTTGCCGGTTTGCTCATTATTGTTTCGGCCTTATTTTATTATCGGGGTGTAACCAGCTCGTTTAAAGAAAGGCTCCAGTTGCTGAGCGAACGGTTTGATGCTAAAACAAAGATGTTTACCGGGATATTGGCAGCGGCATTTTTAGCCGTTGGCGCTTACAATTATTATAACATAAGCTATTTAAATAACTTTTTAACCAAGGATGAAGGTGAGGACCGGGCGATCATTTACGAAAAATCCCTAAAAAAATATGCCGCTTTACCGCTGCCCAAGGTAACCCGGATGGTAATAAACGCCGATATCTTTCCAGAGAAGCAGCAGGAATTTGTAAAGGCTTTTATTACTATTTTTAACAGAACTGATAAGCCTATTGTAAAACTGCTGATGGATGGCGATGAGCTTACTGAATATTCCATCAAAACTGATGGTAAGCCGGTGCCATTCACTTACCCTTTGCTATACAAGCGGGGCATGTTCAATTGGTTCAGACCGAAGCAAGATACCGCGGACTTTCGTTTATACCAGTTTCAAAAACCATTGTTACCCGGCGACTCTGCCGTGTTGGAAATCAATTCATGCGTTATTCATAAAGGTTTTGAAAATGGCTTGTTTGCTAAAAACCTGCTTCGTAACGGTGCTTTTTTTAACGGCGGGCTACCCGGATTAGGTTATGATGATGACGATGAGATAAACAGCAATTATGTTCGTAAAAAAAATCACCTGCCCGAAAAGCACGAAGAGGAGATAGCACAGAATGATCCTGCAGGCATCAGCACCTTAAAATCAGGAAAAGCATCTAACCTTTTCAGCCTGGATGTTACCGTGAGTACATCGGCCGGGCAAACCGCCATAGCGCCGGGCCAGCTGCAAAAACAGTGGCGGCAAAACGGCAGGAATTATTATCATTATGTACAAAAGCAACCGGGTATGTATGCCCCGTTCGCTATTGTATCGGCAAAGTTTTTGGCCTTGCATGATAGTGTACAGCTTGATCATAAAGTTAATGTCGATATCTATTATCACCCGGCTCATAATGCCAATATAGGGCGGTTTATGGCAGCTTATAAAGATGGTCTCCGTTACTATTCAACAGCTTTTGGACCATATCCCTTCAAAGACATCCGCCTGGCAGAAACCTCGGTATATGGCCCTCATGATGCCTCATTGGGCAGCATGGATACCTATGCAGAATACTATGCCTGGAATGCCGATTTTAAAGACCCCAACCAGTTTGACTTTTGCTATTTTAATACCACACGCGAACTTGCCCAGCAATGGTGGCGTTACCAGGTAGCCCCTAATAGTACCGTAGGATCATTGGTAATCCCGGAAGGATTAGCCACCTACAGTGCCCTTGTGATGGCCGAAAAGAAATATGGAAAAGATAACCTGAAATGGATCTTGTTAGATCAAATTGACTTTTACTCGTTTATCCGGCGGCGCATGGAAGAAAAAGAACATCCCCTGATAAAAGCCGATAAATGGTTTGAATGGGGCGGCAAAGCCGGTTTGGTACTTTACACTTTAAAAGACCTGATGGGCGAAGATAGTTTAAACGCTGCCTTGCGTGAGTTTAAAAACGCATATCAATTTAAAAGTAAGCCACCCTTTGCAGGCAGCAATGACCTGTACAGGTACCTGCAAAAACATGTACCCGATTCGCTGCAATATTATTTAACCGATACCTGGCAAAAAATTACACTGTACGATAATAAGGTGACCGCAGTTAAAGCTATACCCACAGGTAACAAAAATGAATATAAAGTAACCCTAAAGGTAAATGTTGATAAAGTTTGGATAGATAACAAGGGCAATGATGTACAAGCCAAAAACATGAACGATTATATTGACATTGGCGTGTTTGCAGCCAACACTAATAATAAGGAAGGCCGATCTGTGACAAACCCGCTGTATCTTAAAAAATATAAACTAACAGCAGGCCAGCATACCATAACTGTTATTGTTAAAGGCAAGCCTGTAAATGCAGGTATAGATCCCTATAGTAAACTGATAGACAGGATGCCTAATGATAATGTGAAAGATATTTAATCAAAATAATCCAATTCTCCCTTTGAAATCAAATGATAATGAAAAAGTTAAAAGAAAACCTAAAAGATTATAAATGCAGGTTAGCATTTATAATGCTGCTTTTTTTATTAGGCAGCTTTACCATAAATAAGGCAATTGCAAACCCGGTTAAGCACCATACGGTAATTGCTGCCGATACCACCCTTAAGGCCTTTGAAGGAATTTACCAGCTTAAAGAAAATGAATTTATCAATTACCAAATCGCCCTTGTAAACGATAAATTAGTTGCAAAAATGGTTGGTGGTAATCAGCAAATGGTGCTAACCCGTAAATCAGAATTTAGCTTTGAAGCCCCGGACGACGACGGGGACGAAACATTAACGCTTACTTTTTCAAAAAACGATGCGGGCGAAATTAGCCAGGCCCTGTTAGCAGGTAAACAGTTATGGATAAAAGTTAAACACATTACRCCTGTTGTTGAAGTAAAGCTTAGCGCCGAACAGCTAAAGGCTTTTGAAGGCAAATACCAGTTTGAAGAAAAGAAAGAAGCCTTTCTTCAAATTACAGCTACGGCCAATGGTTTGATGCTAAAACAACTTTGGGACCAGCAGGAAATAAACTTTATAGCCCTGTCTGATCTTGTGTTCTTAAACAAAGAACGGGGGTTCCCATTAAAATTCACCAAAGACCAAAACGGAGCTGTTACTAAGGTATTGGCGTTTAACCGGGATTTATGGGATAAAATAAAGCAATAAGACCCTTGTTTTTTGCCCCCTGCAATAATTAAAAGGCTTTTATGCATCAAAAAAATATCATCAACCTAACCATCAAAAAGCTCATCGGCGAAGCATCTGCCGGTGAACTTTTGATATTGAAAAACCTTGTTGAAGCCGACCCTGCAAATGAACTTTGTGTAAGTATCCTAACCGGTTATTTTAACGAAAAGGAAGAAAATGATCATGTAAATAATGCCAGGCTATTTAAGCGGGTTAAAGAAAAGATAGGCGTATCCAATAAATAAAAGTGTTTCCTGCCGGTGCATGAAACCCATCAAACATCGGGCTGATTAATTTACCTTCAGATAAGCTTTTTTATACGTGCTCAATACCCTGGTGATTTTTGTCGGGTTGCGCCATTCAAACAGGTGAATTAGCCACATGGTAAAGCGCAACAGGCCTACTGGACCGATGATGCCTGTGCCCAGTTTATGGATATCACTATCGCGTTTGGTTATCAGGTTAAGGTAATCCTGGTCTTTACGCCCAAAAAGGTCTTCGGCGAAGCACCAGGCCCCATCCCGTGCATTGCCAAGCGCAAACTGGATGAGTATGGAATTATTTTGCGCATGCAGGCCCGCCAGCGATAACAGTGGAGATACCTGGTTAAGCTCGTTGATTACCTCGTAGGTAAGGGCCGATAGTATGGTATTGATGGCATTAAAATCCTTATGTACCAGGCTAAGTGGCTGGTTAAGGGCGTTTGCTGTCTCTACAACTGCTATACCCAGGTCCAGGTTAATATGCGCGTTCATGCCGGCCAGTAAGTGCTGTAGTACCACTTTTGACGACTTGCTAAAAATGCCGAAGGTTAGCGTCCATGAGGCGGTAGGCTGCTGCTTTTGCTGCCATTGCTTGTAGGCGGTAATGTAGCGGCTTGCAAAGGTTACATCCAGCTGTTCCATTCTTGCGGCATCTTCAAACTCACCGGCCGCAATCCCTTCTTTTACCCGGCATGTAACCTTATGGTACAAGGCTGCGAAATACCCGGCCCTGTTACCGGTTGCAATGGAATCGGCTATGATGGCTTCCAGGTCGGCGATGATCTGATCGATGCTAACTGCGGTCATGGTGTTTGTTTTACAGATAAAGAAGAGGTTAATAATTGCCCACGTAATATACCACTATTAAATAAATAGCGACAAGGGAAATAGAACCGGGAAGCAAGAATTAAGACAATGAATTTGATGGCTCGGATTGGGTGGAGCTGTGCTTTGTTCAACCGTTCTGCATCCTTTCCCTGTTATTAAAACTTAATCTAAACTTAAAGTAACAAACAATGTTGTTTTTGTTATTATAGATAACTTTATATCAATAATAACCAATTAAAACCTATAAAAATGAACACACAGGAAGTAGCTGAAAAATTAGTTGAGTTTTGCCGCGAAGGCAAAAATTTAGATGCCATAAATGAGCTTTATGCCGACAATGTTGTGAGCCATGAGCCAAAGGGTTCGCAGATGGAACTTTCAGAAGGTAAGGAAGCCGCATTGGCCAAAAATCAGCAATGGTATGATATGGTTGAAGAGATTCATAGCGGCGAGATATCTGATCCTATTGTAAGCGGTAATTTCTTTTCATGTACCATGGATATGGATGTTACCTACAAAGGACAAGGTCGCAGCATGATGAGCGAAGTTTGTGTTTACGAAGTTAAGGATGGTAAAATTGTTACCGAAAACTTCTTTTATAACCTACCCCAATAAAAGATAAATAAACCTCGATAAAAATAAATAAACCTCAATAAAAAATAAATAAACCTAAATAAAAAGCCCCTGATATACTCGGGGGCTTATATATTTATGGCCGTGGTGGTGTTGGTAAATGAAGCGGGTTTGGCGGTGCCGGTGGCCGTGGCGGAAGTTTTATATGCAGGCCTCCGCTCCTGTGGCGGCGATGACGCCTGTGATGCCGTCTCTTGAATGGATTTGGTGGCGCCGGTGGTCGTGGTGGGGGTGGCGGTAGTTTAATCTGTAAAACAGATGCTTCTGCAACGGCAGGCAGCTCTTCGGCAGATACTTCCAAAGCCTGTAAGCTAAAAATAGCTAACGTAGCAATTGTGACTATCCTGGTTAATTTCATAATATGTAATTAGTTAGTTTTAAGCATTTTCAATACAGCAACGTCAAAATTAAAAAATTGTTTACGCCGGGTTCTTAAATAATATCTCGTAATAAAAATCCGCGGCAAATTGGGCAGCTTCCAGCCATCTTTTTTGCGCGGGTTTGCCGGCCCCAAATACGGGATTAAAATGCCTTTGCAGCTCGTGGCCAAAGCCTTTAAACGTTTTTATGCCATTAGGAATTTGTAAGGAATCAGCCTTTTCATGAATCGCGATGCTGCCATATAAGCCAGTATCAGCCTGGGCTGGTTTTACAATATGGTCATTTGAACCATAAGCACTCACAATAGGTATCCGCGCATTTTTTAACCAGCGGATATCAAACAAGCCTCCCCAAAAGTTAATGATACCGGCAATCCGGGCCCTGTCGTTGGGTTTTGATGTCGTAGTTGAATCTGTTACACCTGTACGCCTGGAAAGCTCGGCATTGCTGCTGTACGCGGCCTGCAATGCTATGATGGCTCCGGCCGAATTGCCCGCCAGGATAATTTTATCCGGGTTTATATTATATTCTGCATGATGCTGTTTAAAATATTCGATGGCGGTTTTAACATCCTGTACGGCATAATAACAGTTGTTTTGTAGCTCGTTAAAATGTAATGCCGGGTTCTTTTTACTTAAGCGATAATTAATTGCCGCGCAAACATAGCCGCGTTGGGCAAAATCCTTACTCCATATTTGGATCCCTTTGGCTGTTTTTGAACCATATTTAAAACCTCCGCCATGCATCCATATAATTAATGGCCTTGCTATGGAGCGATCGCCTTTGGGCTGATAGAGATCAAATAAGTACGATTCCTTATCAGCAGGTAAGGCAAGTGGATTATAACTCAGCTCTTGTTTAATATCAACATTGGGGAAAACATGGTCTTTATATTGACGGACCGCCCGGGTTTGAGCATTTACCGTAAATGCTGTACACAGCGCAATTAACAGGGAAAATAATTGTTTTTGCATCAGGAGTGTTTGGTGTATATACGTTACAGCTAACATTTAAAGATGTTTGCCCGGCCGTTGTTTATTATAGCCGGTAGGGTCAGGTCAATAGCACTAAGTCGTAAGTCATAGCCGGATTTGTTCTTTTGTTGACTTAGAGCTTAAGACTTTCGACTAAAGGCTAAGCGTCAGTTCACTGTTGAGATTACGATACAGGGTAAAGCTTTATGAAATTTTGTGTGTTCCTTTGCTGTTATTCCTGCATTTTAACACATATGATAAGGAAAAGTGCCCAGAACGAGATTCGAACTCGTACATCCTTACGAATGCCACCCCCTCAAGATGGTGCGTCTACCAATTTCGCCACCTGGGCATTTGTCAGAAAAAAGATCTGAGATGTTAGATTTGAGATATGAGACATGAAATTTTCTCAAATCTCATATCTCAATTCTCATATCTTAAAAAAGGCGTGCCCGAAGAGAGACTCGAACTCTCAAGAGACAATTCTCAACGGCTTCTGAGACCGCAACGTTTACCAATTTCGCCATCCGGGCCTGTTGTTTTATTAACAAGCGTGCAAATATAATCGTTTCTGTCAAAAAGCAACTTAATAAATATAAAAATCGGCAGGTTGTTGTTACTTGGTTTGCTAACAATTAATTTAGGAACCATATTGATATTTATACACAAATTAATGAAACGTTTTTACCAGCTTATACTCAGTGCTTTATTTGTTTTGCCATTAATCTCGTCGGCACAAACCATAACTATTTTGCAGCAGGATAAACCTACGAGTATCCGGGGGCTATCGGTAGTAGATGATAAAACTGCCTGGATAAGCGGCAGCAAAGGGCATATAGCCATCACTAACGATGGCGGAACAACCTGGAACTGGCAGCAGGTTAAAGGTTACGAAAAGGCCGATTTCAGGGATATTGAAGCTTTTAACGATCAAGAGGCAGTGATCATGAGCTCGGGCACGCCGGCGCTGGTTTTAAAAACCACCGACGGAGGTAAAAGCTGGCAGGAAAAATACCGCAAAACTGATAGTGTTTACTTTTTTGATGCCATGGATTTTGCGGATGCCAAACATGGCTATATTTTGGGCGACCCGATCAACAATAAGTTTTTACTGATGGAAACCAAAGATGGCGGCGAAACATGGACCGAAATGAAAAATACGCCTGATGCTATGCCTGGGGAAGCAGCATTTGCGGCAAGTGGCACTTGTTTGCGGGTAAATAAAAGCTTGGGCGTTGTGATAGCAAGCGGGGGTACGGTTGCCCGTTTTTTGCATTTGTGTACTTACGGGAAACCGCAATGGCAGGTAAAAAGCCTGCCCGTGGCTCAGGGGGCAGGTAGTAAAGGCGCATTTTCTATATCTGATGATCTTTTAGTAGCTGTGGGGGGTAATTATGCAAAAGATAAGATTGCTGACTCGGTAAGCTGCAAATACAGCAAGGTGGATGATCAATATGAGTTGACAAAAAATGGCCCGCCGGGCTTTCAATCATGTGTTGAAAGGATTAAGGACAGGATTTATTTATCAACCGGAACATCGGGCACTAATATATCAACAGCCCGGGGCCAATCGTGGAAGCAGATTGATACCACCAGCTTTAACGTTTGCCGCAAAGCAAAACGTGGAAAACTGGTTTTATTGGCCGGCGACAAGGGCAAAATTGCTGTATTTAAAATGTAGTTTATTGGCAATTAATAGCTTAACATATACTTTACAATTAATTGCAAAAAGCACTTGCATCATATTATTAATCGCCCTATATTTGCACCACTTTAAACGGAAACGGTATGATTACCGAAAAAGTTAAAAGTTTGATTCCGTAGCTCAGCTGGTAGAGCATAACACTTTTAATGTTGGGGTCCTGGGTTCGAATCCCAGCGGGATCACGAAAAGCCTTTGAAAGAAGGCTTTTCTTATTTAAAACCATAATTGAATCTCTTTAGAACAGAAACGGCATGATTGCCGCAAAAGTTGAATTTTGATTCCGTAGCTCAGCTGGTAGAGCATAACACTTTTAATGTTGGGGTCCTGGGTTCGAATCCCAGCGGGATCACGGAAGGCGCAAGAGATTGCGCCTTTTTGCGTTAAAAGGTGTTTAAGATTGTTGATGGTCCCTCGTTTTCTAAAAGGCCTTAATAGCGATTGTTATCACGTAAAGCTATACGGTTGTAATCATGTATTAGGTGCGTTACATAAGCCAGGGGCTGGTGCGGTGAAAATACCGACCAGGGGTTAAATTTGAAACTGCTTTTTTGACTAAAATTCTGCCAGCCCCAACTCCTCCAGGCGGATGGCCATGGTTTCGACCGATACGTTGAACATTGCGGCAAGCGAATTGAAGCTTTGGTTGCGGTAAGATTCCGCTGTGGCAAGGATCCTAGTCAGTTCTCGCAGATTTTTACATTTTTTTCTGAACGAGCTGACGCTGCCGTTGGTCAACGCGAAGACCGTATCATCATTGATCATGAATTTTTTAGTGAAAAATAATTGCCCGAACAGGTCTTCGACGATTTTTTTTGGCATGAGGAAATAAGTGGCAAATTTATTAGCTTGGAGTTCGATAGGGTCTCGGGTATTGCCAGCCCCGGATCCATCTATTGCCTTGTCGCGATGCAAGACGGGCTGCCGGTGTAAAAAGGCATGGCCAAGTTCATGCGCAGCTGTAAAGTTCCTGGTTTCCTTGGGGAATTGCATGGAAACGGCGACAGACCTTTTGGGTTTGTCGATTATCCCAGCTATTTCGTAAAGTGAACCTTCTACGGTGTGCTGACCAAGGGTTTCATACTCATCATATTGATAACTTAATATCCTGGTTAAAACAACCTCCGGCCTTAGGACGTTGATAGCGTTTTCGGGTTTTGGCTGCCTGGTGATTTCGTCATGATATTTCCATAGCGTATTTTGCAGTCGGCGTGTGAGGTCTTCAATTTCCGCGTAGGATAAGTTTTTACCTATCCATTGGCCAGAGGCGAGTTCCTGTAGTTCCTTTTTAAAGTTAAGGTTCCGTCTGGCTTCCTTTTCAATGGATGCGAGGCGTTCATCGGCCTTTGTGGACAAATTCAGATAGGCCGCTTTTAAAGTGGCGGCTTCCCTGCTGATCTGGCTGGTTTCAGCGTTATGGCCAAGTGATAGCAGGTTCAGGTTGATGATGGACAAACAGCCTGCAATCGTGGCTGTGGCGTTGGTTAAGGCCACGCCCGAATCTCCCCTGGCTGCCTTGAAGCCATGCTCAAATAGATAGAGGGTGAAACCGCCCAGTTCGGCGCAAAGTGTTGCGATCATGATCGGGGTTTGAGTAGCAGGGAGCAGTGCATCCTCCAGTTCTTTTTTAATCGCACGCTTTTTTATCGGGTCATTTTCTTCGTTACGTTGCCTGCGGAGCTTGATGACCCGGTCGAATTGTTCTGAATCGAGTTGAAAATAGTGAACTAAAGACGGGTAAATTCGTTCATCGATGGCTAATGCCATCTGGGTTAGTTTCGGGTGATGGATTTTATACAAGTCACGTTGCAGGCTGAGGTCAATTACTGTCCGGGCCAGTTTTGCGGACAGCATTCCCTGGAAGGCCGCAGCACTGCCAGACCCGGGTTTATGGTTGCCCGAGCCGAATTTAATAAGCAATTCTTTTGTTGACAATTCAATTAAATCTCCCATTCGTAACAGGCTTTAAATCACAGGTTTAAAGCTTTGTAAATTTACGTAAAAAATTAAAGGTTGCAAGCATTGGGTAACAACCTAAATCTAATAGCAATCGTAAATTCTTTCAGTTGTGGTCGCCGTTCAGCCTGATAACACAGACCACAGGCTAAAACGTAAAGCTGTTACGGTTGTAATCAAGCATTAGATGCAATACAAGTCCGGGGTTGGTGCGGTGAAAATACCGATCAGGGGTTAAAAACTGCCTTTTGTTTTAACTATTTTTACATCGGCAACAAAGCCAACGTAAATCTTTTAAAAAATGAGCTTAAATTTAAATTCTATCGTAGTTGCTGGGCCTGATAAAACACAATTTGAAAATGATCTTAGGGCGGCCTTAAATGGTGTAAATTCAGAAGATCTAATTGATGTTAAGTATTCAACTCATGGCGTTGTTGGCATGCCTATTTACTTTTCTGCAATTATCTTGTTTACAAGAGGACATTAATCAAAAATGCCCGGTGATGAGCCCGGCATTTTTATTGTTCAGCTTATGGTCGGTGTTTTCACACCGACCAGGGGCTTAAGAATTGAGTCTCTTTGACAAAAACGGCATGATTGCCGAAAAAGTTAAACTTTGATTCCGTAGCTCAGCTGGTAGAGCATAACACTTTTAATGTTGGGGTTCTGGGTTCGAATCCCAACGTGATAACAGATCTAAGTATCAAAATAGTTTAAAATTCTGCAAATCAAATGATTGTAGGCTTTTTGTTTTTCCGACATACCCCAAAATAGCCAACAAGGAACATTCTTTGTCACGCCAGCCCGTATTGCAATAACGCTATATTTTCCAATTGCTATCGCCCCTACGGTCAATTCGCGCCTGCCACTATGGTTTTAAAATCAATCATTTAGGAAAGTAAATTACATTAGCGGAGTTTGGTTAACCGTGATGGTTTCACCATTTATGTCTATCTTGTATAAAACCGCAGTTTTGCTTGCGGAAACTTGTATATTCATTTTTTTGAAGCATTTATTGCTAATCGCATCGCTTTTAACTATTCGTGCGTTAACTATGTTTATTTATGAAGGTTTGCCCTATGAATAACAGAGGTCTCAATCAAAAAGAGATCATTTATATCATTAAATCAGTATAATAATTTATGGAAAACAAGAGGCTTTCTGATTCATACAAAGATAAAAATTGGAAACAATGGGGGCCTTATCTTTCAGAACGCCAGTGGGGTACAGTGAGGGAAGATTACAGCCCTGGCGGAAACACCTGGAATTACATCAATCATGATTTGGCCCGGAGTTACGCTTACCGGTGGGGCGAAGAAGGTATCGGTGGATTTTGCGACAGTGAACAGGTTTTATGCCTTGCCCCCGCTTTTTGGAACGGCAAAGACCCTATTTTAAAAGAAAGGCTTTTTGGCTTGACTAATGGAGAAGGCAACCATGGTGAAGATGTAAAGGAGCTTTATTTTCATTTGGATTCTTCTCCTACTCATTCTTACTGCAAATTTCTTTATAAATATCCGCAACAGGCTTATCCATATATGGAATTATTGCAAAAAAACAAGCGAGATAGGCTCAGTCCCGAGTTTGAATTGTTGGATACCAATATTTTTAAGGACGACCGGTATTTTGATTGCTATGTTGAGTATGCAAAAGCTGGCATTAAAGATATTTTGATGAAGATCACGGTTTATAACCGCGGTCCCGAAGATTCAACAATTCACGTACTGCCACATTTGTGGTACCGGAATTTTTGGCGGCATAACCCCCGGTTCACCAAGCCCGAGATTGTATCTGTTTCAAACAATTGTATACAAACCAATTCATCGCGCAACGGCATATTTTATCTTTATCACGAAGATGGAGAGCAGATGTTTTGTGAAAATGAAACTAATAACCAACAGATTTTTCATAAGCCCAATTACACGCCCTATGTAAAAGATGGAATCAACAACCATGTAGTAAACAAAGAGAAAACCATCAATCCCGAAAAAAAAGGCACCAAGGTAGCAGTTTGGTTAAAAGTAGATATAGCTGCCGGTGGCTCCCAAACGTTTAAAATTAGGTTGAGCAGTAGGGAGATAGCTGAGCCGTGGGAAGATTTTGATAGTTTATTCGTGACGCGCCTGGCCGAAACCGATAAATATTATGAAAAATTAACGCCGCCCAAATTATCCGAAAGTCAGCAGAAATTGTTAAGAAGTACAGTGGGCGGTTTAATGTGGACAAAGCAATTTTATTATCTTGATGTATTTAAATGGCTTTTCGGTGAACCGAACGATCCATCGCCACCCCGTAACTTTAAACGTAATTATGATTGGCAGCACCTTACCTGCCGGAATATTATTTCAATGCCCGATAAGTGGGAGTATCCATGGTTTGCTGCCTGGGATCTTGCTTTTCATGCAGCAACATTTATTCACGTTGATCCGGGATTTGCTAAAGAGCAGTTACTGGTTATCCTTCGTGAGTATTATATGCATCCCAACGGCCAAATCCCTGCCTACGAATGGAATTTTAGTGATGTAAACCCGCCCGTACACGCCTGGAGCGTTTGGTATGTTTTTGAAGCAGACAGGAAAAAAAATGGTGTCCCCGATTGGGATTTTTTGGAGCGGTCTTTCCAAAAGCTTTTGATGAACTTTACCTGGTGGGTTAATCAAAAAGATGCCAGCGGCACAGATATTTTTGAAGGAGGCTTTCTTGGTTTGGATAACATCGGCGTTTTTGATAGAAACCACATGCCGCAGGGTATCAAAAAGCTTCAACAGGCGGATGCAACAAGCTGGATGGCTATGTACTCCATTAATATGTTGCGTATTTCATTAGAGTTAGCGCAACATAATATCGCCTACGAGGAATCGGCCGCCAAGTTTTTCCGCCACTTTTTAAACATTGGCTGGGCTATGCAGCGTATCGGGAAAAACGATATTTCGTTGTGGGACGATCAGGATAATTTTTATTACGATGCAGTCCAATTTGAAAATGGCACCAGCCAACGATTAAAAATTCGCTCCCTGGTAGGTATTATCCCATTATTGGCGGTTGAGATAATGCCAGGCGATATTTTTACCAAATTGCGCGAATTTAATGAGAGATTAGTAAGCATTAAACTTACAAGACCTGAGTTAACAAGAGTAATTTCGGATATAGAAGAGAAAAATAAGGACGGTAATTATTTGTTTGCCATTATGGTTGGCGACCGGCTTGATCATTTGTTGAAACGGCTGTTAGATGAAAACGAGTTTCTATCAGATTATGGAATCCGTTCATTATCAAAATACTATCAGGATAAACCGTTTGTTTTCGGCTATCAGGGTACTGAATACGGGGTACAGTACGAGCCCGGTGAAAGTTCCAGCGCTATGTTTGGCGGCAACTCTAACTGGCGCGGCCCCATTTGGATGCCTATAAATTATTTAATTATCAACGCGCTGCGGAAATATTATGAATACTATGGAGATTCATATACCTATGAGTTCCCGGTAAGGTCAGGAAATAAATTGACACTTAAACAAATAGCCAATGAGCTTACCAAAAGACTTTTAAAAATGTTTGAACGAAATGATGCGGGAGTTTATCAGTATCATGCAAAAGAGCATCAGCAATGGTCGACAGAACATTTTAAGGACCACCATCTTTTTTATGAATTTTTTCATGGCGATAATGGTAAGGGGCTGGGTGCATCCCATCAAACCGGGTGGACTGCGCTACTTGCAAATCTGTTACTTGAAATGGACGAATGATAAAAACCTATTGCAAATTCTCTTTATAAAAAGTGTTTTAAAAACTGTGAGCGGTTTCAGTTTATTGGGTTGTCGATGTTCGGGGTATCATACGCAAAATTAAAACGGTCACGAGGCTTAAGATATGTTGATGATCTCGTTTTCTAAAAAGGCTTAACAGCTATTGTTATCAAGTAAAGCTGTTACGGTTGTAATCAAATATCGGATGCTATACATAAGCCTGGGGCTGGTGTGGTGAAAACACCGATCAGAGGCTAAAAAGTGCTGGCAAAATCATCTGCAACCTGTTGATTTTTACGTATTGCAAGAATCAATTTAAATGCTTAGCTTTAAGTGTGTTAAACCAATGTAACTTATCTTTTCTTTATTGACAAATGTAAATGTTTATTTATGAAAAAGGTTTTGTACTTGCTCTGTTTCCTTATTGCACTTATGGTTACTAATACCGCCTCGTCACAAGGATTCTTAAAGAAGCTCAAAGACAAGGTGAATAAAGCAGTAAATAAGGAAGTAGACAAAAAGGCCGGCATTCCTCCTGAAACCGGATCAGGCAATAGTAACTCCGGCTCTTCCGGTAATCCCTCCAATAAAGGCGGTGGCGGATTAAGTAATACTGCCCCCCCTGATGTAAAAGCTCAAATGGCAGAAGCTGAAACAGCCCATGCGGCTAAGAATTACAGCGATGTCCGGTATTCGTTACAGCAGGCGCTCATGGGTGTAGAGATTCAATTGGGTCGACAGATTCTCAAATCTTTACCCGCTTCGGTAGTCGCTTTAAACGTAGATACACTACAGGACATAGTAATGAGTACTCAATGGGGCTGGAGTAACCTGAACATTCACCGGGTGTGGAAAAACAACGCCGATAAACAGTTGACAATTACTGTTGGAAATGCAGGAATCTATGCAGGTTTGGCTGCTTTATATTTTTCAAATGCCGGTATGATCGAAGCCAATGGCGCTAAACAAAATTTTAAACAGGTGAGGGTCAAAGGCAACAAAGCAATCATTCAATACGAAGACAGTAAGGGATATACATTGATAGTATCCATTGGCCAAAGTTCCATGATTGTTTGGGAATGTATCAACTTTGCCAACGAGCAGGAAGTGATGACTGCCGCTAATACTTTTGATATTGACGGAATAAAAAAGATGCTTGGGGAACAATAATTTTAATCTCAACAAAAAAATTCATGAAGGCTTTTATAACATTAATCGCAGTCATCGCCTTTATAAGTACTGGCGTTGCACAAAATTTCACTAAAGCAATGACCACTGCTAAAACTGCCTACGGTGCAGGCAAACTGGAAGAAACACATTTTGCTCTGCAGCAAGCCATGCAGGAAGTTGACCTGATAATTGGTAAGGAAGTGCTAAAATTGTTGCCACCTAAAATGGATGCAATGGAAATCATTGCAAAGGAAGATAATGTTGCTTCCAATATTGGTTACGTAGGAGCTACTATACACCGCTCTTATGAGAAAGGCGGCAGGAAAGCTGATATTTCTATCATCAGTAATTCCCCATTGGTTGCTATGACGAATACGGTATTAAATACACCTCTTTTAGGTGGAATGATGAATGATGGTAAGACCAAAACTGTAAAAGTCCAGGGTTATAAAGCAAGGCTTGAAAAACAGACAGGTAGCACAAATGACAAAAATGATTACGAGTTACAGATACCTTTGGGAAGTGCTTTAATTACTTTTAAAGTAGATGATTGTACAGATACACAAATACTGGAATTTGCAGAAACAATTCCATTGCAAAAGATAGCTAAACTGATCCAATAACTGGTGTCCTATTTAACCGGTGCTCCAGTTGGTTTTTTCACCCCATAGGTGATCATTTTTTTGACTTTACCGTTGAACAGTTCGTAGATATCGCAATAATACATATCAAATACCTTTCCGTCACGGTTCTGGCATTGCACTTCACCGCTCACTGATGCCTGGTCTCCGTCAATCAAAAAATGATCCTGAGTGCAGGTGATCACTTTAATTTCCGGGTTGTTTGAAAAAAAATAGCCGATGTTTTCCTTACCCGATATGACATCATCACCTAAGATATGCCACTCCACATCATCGGCCATATATTTTATTATTGTTTCGTCATCGTTATCATTAAAAGCTTTAATGATTATCTCGATAATTTGCCTGTTTTCCATACCTGTATATTTAAAAAGTTCATATACAAATATAGTACTGCTATAAAGTAAACCGGGTGTCATTAAGCGACATTGTACATGGCTATACGCGACAATTTGTAGATGCCGATTGTCCGATCATCAATCACTTATCTCTATCTAATCGTAACAATTTATTGGCGGCTCCATTTTATTGCATTTTTATGGTGTAAATAAGGTAGATAAAATTGCTGATAAAATTGCTTTTTAGCATCCCTATAATGACTCACCGCCCCAGCATATTTATTCAGCTTATGGTCGGCATTTTCACCACATCATTTGTTAATGATCTGGTTTTCTAAAAAGGCCTTAATAGGTTATCACGAGTGAAATATTGTCGCAATACACCCTCTAAAATGGCCTGAATGGCACTAACCGGGACGAAAAAAATCATTTAATTTTGAGGTAGTTAAATAATTTGATCAAAACAAATAGCGCTTACGATCTTTATCAATATATAACCTCAAAAACCATTTACCTATGTTACCCATCAAACCACACCTCTGGTTCGACCAGGAAGCAAAACAAGCAGCTGAATTCTACGCAACCTTAATGCCCGGCTCGGCTGTTAGTTATGTAAATCATTTTTCAATGCCTGGCGGCGGCGAATGCGAAGTAGTTGAATTTACCGTTGCCGGCCAGCCGTTCCTGGGTATTAGTTCAGAGCACAAGCTTGGGATCAATCCATCCATTTCCTTCATGATCAACTTCGACCCCTCGCATGACCCGGATGCCGCGAAACACATCGACGAGGTTTGGAGCAAGTTGACTGAGAACGGAAAAGTACTGATGCCGCTGGATAGCTATCCTTTTAGTGAACGCTATGGCTGGGTAGCTGATAAACACGGTGTATCCTGGCAACTCATCCTGACTAACCCGTCGGGCGAGGAAAGGCCCGTGATTGTTCCATCGCTGCTGTTCACCCAACCGGTGGCCGGTAAAGCCGATGAAGCCATCGGCTTTTACTGCTCGGTATTTAAAGACAGCAAACGCGGTAATGCCGCCCCGCGCCCGGAGGATATGGGGCCGGATAAAGCAGGCACACTTATGTACGCTGATTTTTACGTTGATAAAACCTGGCTGGCCGCTATGGATAGCGCGCATCAGCATGGATTCGGTTTTAACGACGCGGTGTCGCTATTGATCCCATGTGAAACCCAGGAAGAAATTGACTATTACTGGTCGGCACTTTCGGCTGATGGCGAAGCCGGCCAATGCGGCTGGCTGAAGGATAAATACGGTGTATCCTGGCAGGTGGCCTCCACCGTGATGTTAGATGCGCTCAGGAACGGCAGCCCTGAACAGATTGCGCGCGTTACGCAAATTTTTATGACAATGAAGAAAGTTGACATCGAAACCCTGCAGCGGGCTTATAATGGTGGGTGATCAATTAATTTTGCTTTTCCTGGTCTAAGAGTATAACGGAGTTCATCTGCGGAACGCCTGGAAAAGACAGTTCGTCTTTAGCGCGTTGCACGAGGCAATTTAGCCGCTTGCCGGTGTTTTCACCGCACCATTTTGTTGATGATTTTGTTTTCTAAAAAGGTCTTAATAGCTATTGTTATCACGAGGCATTTAGATTGGTCTGTGAAGTATGCAACATTTAGGGCATATATCCCAAATTATGAGAGTTATGATTAAATAATCTTATTGTTAACGGCATAAGAAAGCGCCTCTATTATATTACTTACATTCAAACGCTCAAAAATTCGCCTCCTGTGGTACTTAACTGTATCAGGAGCAACAAATATCTTTTTGGCAATTTGGTTAATCGTTAACCCTTGTGCATACAGCTGCAGTATTTCTATTTCTCTTTTCGTGAGTTTCGGTTTCTCTGATTTACGCCAAACATTTTTTTTTAGATCCAGTTTCCACATGTCATCAGTGCCTTGTTTGTATATAAAAACATTGCCGGCATTTTTATGATGCGAAATAGAAACGATACACATTGCTTTCCACATCTTTTTCTCGCGTGTTAGAAACAATGGAGTAAGTTTATGATTAATAAGAATATGCTTACCATCTTTATTTACCAAATGGAAATCATAACTTATGCTATACTTCTTTTTCTCATCGCCTGGCAACTTTTTAAAGAAATCAAATCCTGTTTCATTTATCAGGTTCAACATTTCCAAATCGCTTTCAGGAACATTTTTAAAATAAAACTCATAGCCTAAATTCAGCACTTCCCCGGGTGAATATCCACACAGAAATAATGGATTTTCTGAAACGTACTCAAAAGACATATTTTCATAGTTAATTATGTACACGCTTTCGTACGTTAATCTCGCAAAGGATTTTACGGCTTCCAGGTAATCGTTTTGTTCAAAACGGTCCTCCTCCGGTATTTTCCCTAAGTTGTTCTTGGTTAACAGGCTGGAATTATTGTAATCTTTCATTTGCACTATACTGGGAGTAAATTTACACCATAGTGTAGTTTTTTTAAATATTTTTGTATTTACCTTTGAAGGAAACAATTTTTGTTTGATTTTCATTAAAACCGGTAATGATAAATAAAACCTTGTATCGTAATAATCTATAACCTTTATGCTTATTAATCTTATTAATTGCAAAAACTGCAATAATACAGTCGACAACAATTTTTGTGGCAATTGCGGCCAGGCTGTACAAATTAAAAGAGTTGATAAACATTATTTCTTACACGAAATCTGGCATGTTTTACATTTTGAAAAGGGCATATTTTATACCATAAAAGAATTGCTGATCAGACCCGGGCAAAATGTAAGGAAATTTATCAAAGAGGACAGAAGCAGGCTTGTAAAACCGCTAATATTTGTCATAGTAACCTCATTAATATATACAGTAATTAATAATTTATTTCACATTGAAGAAGGATATGTTAATTTTCATGATACAAAACAGTCTGCAACAACTGTAATTTTCCATTGGGTTGAAAATCATTATGGTTATGCGAATATTATAATGGGGGTATTTATTGCCTTTTGGATCAAGATTTTTTACAGAAAGTATGATTATAATTTTTTTGAAATATTGATTCTGCTATGCTTTGTGATGGGAATAGGAATGCTGATATTTTCTGTTTTTGCACTTTTTGAAGGATTAACAAAACTAAACCTAATGAAAGTTTCTGGGATGATAGGTGTATCATATTGCACCTGGGCAATTGGACAATTTTTCAATCAAAACAAAGTGATAAATTACCTTAAAGCATTTACTTCATATATATTAGGAATGCTTACATTTTTAATTTCGGCGACACTTTTAGGTGTTTTAGTTGACATTCTTATAAAACACTAAATACAAAACCAGGGAGTGAATTAAATACTGATATTTGAACTGAGAGCTTGCCCAGACGGCGAACTATTCAGCTTATGGTCGGCCTGAAAATACCAACCAGGGGCTAAATTACAAATTCTCATTTTGGATTTGCTTCAGGTATTTTGCTTTTTGGCTAAACTTTAGTTCCGAAATAAGGGTCGCAGCAAAAATCAGGCTCCCACCCATAAACAATCGCCAGGTAAGATGCTCACCTAAAATGAAATATGCAGCGATTGCACCAAACACCGGTTCAAAGAGGTAAATAATAGCAACTCTTTCGGCACTCAGGTAACGTTGGGAGAGATTGGAAACCGTATACATGTAAGCTGTGGAGAATAGCGCACAAAAAACGACGCCCACCCAAAAGTCATTGCCTTCGGGCAGCCAGTTTACGCTGTTGTCTGTCAAGGCAAAACACAAGGTGATTATTGAACATGCTGCAAACATAGGGACGATAACGTATGCTATATCCTGTAATTTGGCGTGCTTTTCTACTTTGATCAGGTAAATAGCAAAGCCAAGCGCGCCGGCAATTGTGTACAAATCGCCAATGCTAACCAAAAAATTATCATTTATGGAGATAATTGATAAACCCGCCAAAGCAATAACTGCAGCCACCCAGATTTTTGCAGGTGCAATAGTCTTGTAAAACATCACTTTTAACAGCGGTATAATAATCACGCACATGCCTGCAACGAAAGAGCATTGTGAAGCTGAGCTATGCCTGATACCCAACGTTTGTAAGTGAATTCCGAAGCAAAGGGGAACGGCTAAACTTATTCCTGTTTTAACGGAATGCCAGGTTATCATCTTTAAATACCCCGGGAATATGACCGACAGAACCGCTGTTGCTGCTAAAAAGCGATAGAATAAAAATGTAGATGAGGAAGCATGGCCGATAGCCAATTTGGTGACTGAAAATGATATGCCCCAAAAGGCGGTTCCTAATATCAATAGCATAAGAAAGACATTCTTTTTTTCCATCTCTCAATCGTTTTTTAAAACCTTTTTCATCATGATATCAATTTGTTCATCTGTACCTAACATGAAAATATGCTTGTCGAACTCCGTAAAACCGTTTTTCTTATAGAAACTAATCGCCCTTGGATTTTTTTCCCATACGCCAAGCCAAACATAACGGGCACCTGCCTGTCGGGCAATCTGAATAGCCTTATTGTACAACAGTTGACCGACCTGCTTTCCATGAAATGCCTGCGATACATATATCCGCTCAATCTCCAGCGCATCGTTGTCTTTAATATCAGTTTGCGCCTGCCCAATGTTTAGCTTCAGATAACCAATAACCTCACCATCCAATACTGCAAAATAAAACTGTGATAATGTATTGTTCAGCTCAGCAGTTAGTTTATCTACAGAAAAACCCTCTTCAAGATAGTTCGTCATGTTCTCTTCGGTATTAACTGCCGAAAAAGTCTCAGAAAAGGTTTGTCTGCCTATATTTTGAAGTTGTGCAACGTCGTTCAGTTTTACCTGATCAATCTTTAAGTTCTCCATAGTGCAAATTTATGATGTTATTAAATGCGATAAAATGCTATTTTCTCATCCATTAATGCATATATTGCATTAGTGGACTTGCAGCAGATCAAATACTTTTTAGCGTTAGCACAGGAGCTTCATTTTTGGAATACAGCCGGAAAGATGAACATTACGCAATCCGCCCTCAGTCGGCATATTCAGTCTTTAGAGCGTGAGTTGGGGGTTCAATTATTTGAGCGTAATAAGCGTAATGTAAAACTGACCCCGGCAGGTAAATTTTTGATGGAAAAGTGGGAAGTGGAATTGAATGAGCTTGAATTTATTCATCAATTTGCCCGCCAGATGCATTTAGGGGAAAGCGGCACGATAAGAATTGCTCATCCGGATTCAATCTCAGGCTCTCTGATGCCGGATATCATTGCCCGTATTTCCAATACATTTCCTAAACTGCAAATTGAATTGGTGCAGCTGCGATACGAAAACCAGCAAGAGTTTCTCACCAATTATAAGATCGATTTGGCTATTACAAGGGACATTAATAATGCCCAGGGAATAAGATCGGAAAAAATTTACAGCGATTACCTGTCAATTGTAGTTCCGGAAGATCACTTTTACCATACTATAGATGATGTTTCTAAAGAAACCCTTGCTCAACAAAAATTTATACTGCCGGTAAAAGATGAGGGCAGTAGCTATAGTGATATTATTCAGCAAATGTTCAGGTCTTTTGATATCGTCCCCGACGTTTACCTGCATTCAGAATTCGGATCGACGATCATAGCATTGGTTCGGAAAGGGCTTGGGATAGCCATATTGCCAGATTCTTACATGTATCATGACAGTCCGGGATTACGATTCATCAAGCTTCCTTTTAAAACTGATCTGTACATCAACTGGAGAGCAGACGACCATAATCCGGTACTTTCCAATGTGTTAAAATTGGTATTACAGTAAGTGCGCTTTCAACCACTGTAATCTGAACCACAATAAGATTAGGATATCACTTGCCATCCAATAGCAAGCCTTAGAGGTGTCTAAATTTGATTTATTAATGTTTTTATACTTCTGATGAAGCACATATCTACACGTCATACGAGTGGTAAAATTTCGCGAAACTCTGAAGGGGAAATGACGTTTTAAAAGGTTTGTCATCCTGAACGGAGTGAAGGATCTATTCGCAGACTGTACAGGGCGAAGATGCATGACGAATAATAGATGCTTCACTCCGTTCACTGTTGTCCGGTAAAAAGTTTCATTGTTAAAAAAAGGATTGATTAGGAGATAAAAACAAGGATTTATGTTTTAAACCCGATGTCCAAGCCCCCCAATTTTAGTTGCCGGTCGTGAGCAGTTGCGACGGACAGCTTCTCGGGATCGTTCAGAAAGTTAAACAGATGGATATAACTCATCAGGTGCAGTCTGATAATAGAACTCAGATTAGAGAAAGCCCATTGTTTTTTTAGT
>NZ_JBFUKX010000016.1:0-118645 GCF_056400605.1 Mucilaginibacter sp. P5_A4
TCATGCTTTTACAAATTATAGTTATCATCAGGAACCTCTTTTAAGTCTTTGCTCATGTTAATAGCTGATCAGGTGCGAAACCTGTCAATAGGTACTGTTCTGACTTTAAGAAATAAAAAAGGAGGATAACCCTATACCGTCAACATCATAATTACTACGTGTCATGCCCGGGCGCAAAGTGCCTCCTTTTATTCTGATTTATATAAATATAAAGATATGAGCCCGGGCCGCAGGTATTGCCATTTATTTCGCCCAAAAATGACCAGGACGCTAAGGAAAGCCAGAAAGTCACTTTGCGCCTTTGCGATCTTTGCGCGAAAAACCTCTTAACTTAATGGCATTGCGCGTGCGCCAGCAGTGGGGAGTCAGCGGATCACTTATAATGACGTATTTACAAACCACTGATTATCAGTACTATTTTTAATATAATCTATGTCATTGCGAGGAACGAAGCAATCGCATGCTATACAGAGCGGACCTGCACAGTTCGCGATTGCCACGCTACGCTCGCAATGACATCGCTGTTATGAGCCCCCAAAAGCCAGCACGTCATCCCCATTTTTTCCAGGATTATCCTGATGATTACTCGTAATGACGTGTTTTCAAAGACAGTATCTGAACGCAGTGAAGCATCTATTATTTGCCATGCTTCTTCGCCCTGTACAGTCTGCGAATAGATCCTTCACTCCGTTCAGGATGACAAACCTTTTAAAACATATCCCCGGCCTCAATACCTTCCGGTACGGCCTGCTCTGCACTCCAGTGTTCGGCAATCTTATCCTGCTCAACCCTGAAGATGTCATAAAGCACAAACGCCTTCCCTCCTCTTTTAAATTGAGACTGAACTACTACAAAATCTCCTTCGGCGATTAACCGGTGAATTTTGATATCACGATCATGCCCGGCAAACAGGTAATCCACCAGGTTTTTACCGCTGCTGATTAAGGATGGATCGTGCTCAATGTAATCCGGCTTAATAAGGCCGGCAGGCAATTGCTTATTGATAACAGCCTCATAAAACCTGTTCACCACCTGTTTACTATTTTGTGCCGATGCAGTTTCGTGGATAGCTGATGTGCCATTGGTGGCGGTAATGGACTGGCCGGTTTGGTCGGGCATTTCCTGTATAACATCCCAATGTTCGGCCAGCATACCATCCTTTAGCTTAAACAGATCGATAACCACCAAGTGTTTGCCCATGAATGTAATATCCAGGTGAGTTATAACCAGGTCGCCTTCCTGAATGCACCTGATGATGGGCGACGGGGCGTCGGCCGGTGGCAGCGGCAAGGTTTTTAAATAGTTGATCATAGCGGTGATGCCTGCCCTACCCTGGGCAACGGTTGGGTTATGTTGTTTGTAATCCTCCAACACAAATTCGGGGATGAGTTCGGCCTTGCGCTGACCGACGATCAGCTTATAAAACAATAGTACTTTTTGTTTATTTGATAGGATATTCATGTTTGTATTTTACTTTAATGGCCAGACTTATGCTTATTTAAAACACATGAGCCAAATGCCGATATATCTGTATATTTCTTTACAGAAGTGTAATATTTATTGATAAAACTTGAAGATTAGCGCTGAAAAATTATGGCATAGCAAACACTTGCGCCGGGCATTCAGCGAATCAGAAAACCTGGATTAACAGGCCGGATTTTTGGCAATCCTTGTTGGGTATGTTGTTAAAGTAATTATGGTATAAAGATAGTTTTTTAGGATGAAGGATTTATGGACAAAGGATTTTTGGATAAAGGATTTATGGACGAAGGATTTTCGGACAAAAGACTTTCGGACAAAAGACTTTCGGACAAAGGATTTATGGACAAAGGATGAAAGACTTTTTTTAATATAGATTTTGGGGAAAGGGGATTTAAATACCTGTTAATTCATACTAAAAAAGTGTTCCAGGTTGATGTTTTTATTGGGTGTACGACAACACGTGTCGTACATAATTTTTTTTAATACCTACACAAAAAACTCATTGTCAATTTATTACAACCAAATTAATACTGTTTCATGATTTTTTCCTGCACATGTTCACTTAACTGAAACGGAACACCTGATCACTAAAACTCAACCGGAACTTTATAAAACCTGTTATCAAAATTCACTAAAAACAGTTCGGTAGTGGCACGGGTAACGGCGGTATAAAACCAGCGCAGGAAATCCATGTTGATCATTTCGTCGGTTACGTAGCCCTGGTCAACAAAAACGGCATCCCACTGGCCACCCTGGGCCTTGTGACAGGTAATGGCATAGGCGAATTTGATCTGCAGGGCATTGTAATACGGGTTTAGCTTCAGCTCGTTATGCATGGCCCTTTTATTGGTAAGGTGGGCATAATCTTTCATAACCTCCTCGTAAAACTTCTTTTGATTTTCCTGTGATAAAGCCGGCGAATCGGCATACAGGGTATCCAGCAGTATCTTACAATCCAATACCGGGTCTTCGGCATAATCAATAAACTCTATCTGCACATCGGCGAAACGGAAGCCATACATATCCTCTGTACGGCGCACCTTCCTGATGCGGGCAATATCGCCATTGGCAATAAAATCGGTACTGTTTTCGTCATTATCCTTAAGCCAGAAGTAGTTATTTTTAACCACCATGATCTGGTCGCCCCCGGTGAGTTCTTCCTCGCGGTACAGTATCCGGTTGCGGATCTGCCCGTTATATAGGTTAGCGTTCTTGTTTGAGCGGCAAATAATAAGCGTGCGATCATACCCATACTTATTATAGGCGTAGTTTAATCCCTCCTCCAGTCGCTCGCCCGTCATCCTGAAAACATCCTTATAGCCTTTGGTAACTATTTTAGGAGTAGTTATTTCTTCCAGGCGGATGATATCGCGGATAGCCGTAGCATTAAACAAAATCCCCGAATCCTTTTGCTGGCGAAGCACATCCGTAAGTTCATACTTAAAAACATTAAGCCTGAACTTCCCTTTCATGATCTTTTCGTCGAGCGCAGGGCTGTTATCAGAGCCTACAGGCGGTAGCTGGGCGGTATCGCCTACCAGTACCAGTTTGCAATTTTTATCGTTGTACGCGTACCTTACCAGGTCGTACAGCAAAGATGCATGGCCGGCAACGGGTTCATCACTTATCATTGATGCCTCATCAACTATAAACAGCGTATCGCTGGCCAGGTTATCGGCAATGGCAAAACCGCCATCCATTGTAAGCGCCGATTTTTTACGGTAGATGCGTTTATGAATAGTGAAGGCCTTTTTACCCGAGTAATTGGTGATCACCTTGGCAGCCCGCCCGGTTGGCGCCAGTAATACCGACCGGTAATTGTATTGCTTCAGTGCTTTTACAAGCGCCCCCAATACCGTGGTTTTGCCGGTACCGGCGTATCCCCTCAGGATAAAACATTCGTCGCCGTCACGGCTCTGTAAAAAGGCATGCAGGCGGTCAAACAGTTCCAGTTGCTGGCCGGTTGGGGTATGCGGAAATGCTTTGCGGATATGATCAATTTCTGCCACTTTACAAAAATGATGATAAGTAATTGAAAAACCTTTACCCTTACTAAAAAGCTAACAGGATTAGTTATAAATTTGGCCATGGAATTTAATGAAGATAAGGTAGAAGAACAAGAAGAGGATTTTGTAGATATCTATTCAAAACGGGCCATTTTTGGTTTTTCTATTTTCAGTTTTTTATTTGCCGGCGTGTTGCTTATTCTTAATTTATGGGCGGCCGGGTATAAAAAAGTTATAACCCAGGTTTTACTTTTCCTGGTGGTTTTTTATTTAATATATATTAATGCAATAAGGTATTCGGGCATTAAGATAGATCCTGAATTAATTAAAAAGGCTTCGTCGGGCACGCCCTTAACATTTACCCAACTATTACCAATGTTGGAGCTTATGGGCTTAATTATAGCACTCAACATTATAGCGGGGCTAATACTAACAAGATACTTCTTTAAAAAGTATTTTCCTGACGATGATTATTATCCTAAACCTATCTGGCGGCCCCTAATTATTTACATTCTTTTATCTCTTTTTTCAAGGTTCCTGGTTTAAAGTTTCACCCAACAATGAAAGCATATTTAATAGTTGCCTATAGGGTATCTGCTAAAAAATATTACTTTTGTTAAACTGGCATGAGCGAACACAACTACAATTACCATGATGATACCTTTAGCCTTGATAAGGCGCAAGGTTATAATTTATTGATACAAATTGATAAAACATCGTTTTCGTACGCTGTAAGCGATCAAAACAAACTTATCGCCCTGGCTGATAAGCACCCGCTGGATGAATTAAACGATCCACAGGAATTGTTAGATCTGTTATCGGCAAGCTATAAAAATGTAGTTATCGGTTTACCCGCAACCGGCTTTTCGCTTTTGCCACAAAGCCTTTTCAACCAGGATAAGGTAGCCGACCTGGCCCGTTTCCTTGATGTAAAGGCAGACGAAAAGGTTTTGAGCCAGCCATTAGATAATAAAAACATCATTGTTTATAAAACACCCGGCGATGTACTAAACGCTGCAGAAGAGTTTGGTTTACGTAATACCGTATTTTCATCAAAAGGATGGCTAAATGCCATAGCCAATAACCAGCCCGGCGACAGTGACCTATATTTGAATATCAACGGTGAAACGGCTGAAATAGCCAACTTCGGCTTTAGTAAACTGCGCTTTTATAATACTTTTGAGTTTACCGGCGAAGATGAACTGGCTTATTTTGTATCGTTAGTAACCAGCGAACTTAGTTTACAACCCGCCCACACTTCTGTTTATGCGAGTGGAGAGGTTAATGCCGGCGATAAAAATATGAGCCGTTTAGCTGAGTTTTTTGGCAAAGCGGAGATCAACACTGTAACGCCACTTCTGTTACCTTCAGAAATTGAAGGTCATAAAATACTGTCACTTTCTGCTCTTTCATTATGCGTATCATCGGAGGCTCTTTAAGAGGTTTAAGGCTTAACCCACCTAAAAACCTTCCGGTACGCCCTACTACCGACCTGGCCAAGGAAGCCTTGTTTAATATCCTGCTAAATCAAATAGAATTTGAGGGTATCAAAGTACTCGATCTGTTTAGCGGCACAGGCAATATCTCGTTGGAGTTTGCTTCCAGGGGCGCTGCCGAAGTTATATCGGTTGACCGCAGCATTCATTGTATTAATTACCTGAAAGATACATCGCGCCAGCATAAGCTAACCCAAATAAAAGCTTATAAAGAAGATGTGTTCAAATATCTCCAGATAGAAACGGAACAATATGACCTTGTATTTGCCGACCCACCCTATGACCTGAATAAGATTCCCGATATACCAAAAATTGTTTTTGAAAGGAATATTCTCTTGCCTGGCGCATTATTGATAGTTGAGCATCAATCAATGCAAAACATAAGTCAGCACCCGGCTTTTGTGGAGCAGCGTAAGTATGGACATTCGTCTTTTTCGTTCTTTAGGAACAAATATTAATGAGTTTTATTGAAAAAACCTAAACTTATCCAAAATGAAAAAATATCTATTAATATTATTAAGTTCAAGCCTCCTGAGTTGCCGTGTTGGAACTTCTGGTACCTGGGTAAATGCCAATATCGAGCCTGATATAAAAAGTAAAATTGACCAGCTAAACAAAACACTTTATAACGACATCCAGAAAAAAGACGCAACAGGTTTGAAACAACTAATGTCTCCGGGATTAATAGAAAAATCCGGGAAATTAATAGATAGCCTTTCCCAACCTGGGAGAGTCGTTAAGCGAAACCAGTTATGAGGTCATAGATGAGTATTACACTAAAAATACAACCACTAAAGTCCCCAACACACTTATATCCAGCATTACTAATCACAGTGGTTATGTGGTTAATTATCTTGCCCTCAATGAAGAGATGTACGTTTCTTTATTGAAAACCACCAAATCAGTCAATAGCATGATGATTATCGCAGTATACGGAAAATACGGCAGCGATTGGAAACTGAATATCATTCAATTCGGAGCTTACGCGATAGCAGGTTACACAGCATCCGATTATTATGACACAGCCCAAAAATTACGTAATTCGGGCGACATTGTTGATGCAGCGGACATGATTATTACAGCATCGCAAATTGCAAACCCGGGAGGGCCGTACTTTAAGTACAAAAATGAGGACGAGATGAAGAATTTTTACGCCAAAGTTATCAAAGAAGCTAACACTGTTTATAAATTCCCCATTACAGTTAGCGAAATAAAAACAAAGCCGGTTATTTTTGGTGTTAACCCTCAGTTTATAGGTGAGAAAGGACGCGAGGGAATTTACCCCATTATCAATTATAAAACTAACATTCAGCTAACTGATACTGCTGCCTTACGGTTAGAGAATAATTATTTACAAAAAAACATTGCCGGCATATTTAACGGCATCGTAAAAAATAATAATCACATTCTATACCAAGCCTTTGATCAATTGCCGGGCGGAGGCAAGCCAATGCATCGCTATGGTTTTGTACAAAAGATAAAATAGTTTTAAATAGCCGTCCGGAATTACTACTCTGCCTTCAAAATAGTCAATGCTGTATTTTTGAAACGGCTAAGTTTTTCATCCTGGGCATTAGTAATAAGAGCGTCAACTTGGTTTATATCGGCAAATTTCAAATAAGTTTCGTTACCTATTTTACTGGCATCGCATAACATATAGGTAAAAGCACTTTGGTTAATATAAGCGGATGTTATTTCTGCCTCAAGTTCACTATTTGCAAATAAACCGTTTGGCGATATGCCGTCAACCCCTAAAAAAGCCTTACCGGCCCTGTACCGGCCAATATGCTCGTTGGCTGCTTTGCCATGTACGGCCTGCCTTTTACTGTCAAACTCGCCCCCTATTACATTCAGGGATACCTGGCAGTTTTGCAACTCATAAATAACAGGCAGCGAGTTAGTAATCACCTTTATTTTTTTGTTTTTTATAAACTGGCACAACCTAAAAACGGTACTGCCACAATCCATAAAAATAATATCCCCGTCGTGAATATGCTCGGCGGCTTTGCGGCAAATGTTGTCTTTAACGCTTGAATTTTGGGCCGCCTTATTTACAAAGTCCTGCGGTTTTGCTAAAGGATCAACCTTCATGGCACCGCCATGAGTACGGTAAAGTAAACCATCGCTGGCAAGCTGGTTTAAATCGCGCCTGGCAGTTATCTCCGAGATTGCCAGTGTTGCGGCTAATTCTTTAATATCAACCTCACCTAAACTACTTAGTTTATCAAGTATTTTCTGTTTTCTTTTTTGAAAGCTCATTTAAATATCGTTGATTTGTTCAAAAATAATCATAATCGATCAAATTCAATCAAAATGTATGAATAAAATAAAAATCTTAAATATCGATATCCTATCAAATAATTGGTATACGCTAAATAAAATAACCTTTGAGGCAACAAAAAAAGATGGTACGGTATTGTTGCTTAGCCGTGAAGCCTATGACAGAGGCAACGGTGCAACCATCCTTTTATACAATACCGCTAATAAATCCGTAATACTTACCAGGCAATTCCGGATGCCTACTTACATCAATGGTAATACAAGTGGAATGCTCATAGAATGCTGTGCCGGGTTACTTGATAAGAATAATGCAGAAGATTGTATAAGGAAAGAAACTGAGGAAGAAACCGGCTACCAGGTTATCAACGTAAAAAAAGTGTTCGAGGCCTATATGTCGCCGGGATCGGTGACAGAAATACTTTATTTTTTTATAGCCGAGTATACAAAAGACATGAAAGTTGGCAATGGCGGTGGCCTCGACGAAGAGAACGAAAATATAGAAGTGCTGGAATTACCATTCGCCGAAGCCTTGCAAATGATGCTCAATGGCGAAATAAGAGATGCTAAAACCATAATGCTTTTACAATATGCCCAGATTAATAATTTAATATCATGACGAACAAAATTTTAACAATATTAATAGCGGGCCCGTACCGTTCAGGCACAAATGATAACCCGGAATTAATGGCAGAAAATTTAAGAAAAATGGAAGAAGCAGCACTTCCTATATTCAGGGCCGGCCATATCCCTGTAATTGGCGAATGGTTTGCGCTACCTCTTTTAAAACAGGCAGGCTCAAAATACCCGGGCGATGAAGCGTATCAGGAAATTTCATATCCTGTATCGCGGCGGATACTGGCCAAATGCGATGCCATTTTAAGGATTTCAGGTGAATCTAAAGGAGCTGATGAAGATGTTAGGATAGCAAAAGAACATGGCATAAAAGTTTATTACCAACTGGAAGATATTATAGCGCTTTAAATTCAATCTAATATAATCAAACATTAAAAATCATTGTTACTTTTGGTGGAAGCATTAACACTACCCTATTATGAAGATCGCTCTTTTCCCGGGTTCGTTTGATCCGGTTACCAAAGCCCACGTCGACATTGTGAAAAGATCAGTTGATCTGTTTGATAAGGTTTACATTGGGATTGGTGCAAACAGTAGCAAAAAGGGCTTATTAAGCATTGAAACCCGGGAGCAAATGCTGAGAGCCGTTTTTAAGCACGATGACCGGATTCATATTATAGCTTATGAAGGCCTTACGGTCAACTTTTGCAAAAGCATTGGCGCCACGTACATGATCAGGGGAATCCGTACTGTATCCGATTTTGAGTACGAAAAAGCCATTGCTCAAATGAACCATGCCCTTGTGCCCGATATTGAAAGTATTTTCATAGTAAGCAAACCAGGCTATTCATCCATCAGCTCAACCATAGTGCGCGAAATTATGCGCCACCATGGCGATGTTGCCCAATTTATCCCTTCTGAGGCATTAGCCTATTTATAGCCAGTTTTTCTTTATGTAATACATCCAAAATAGATGGAAAGGTATTATCAATTATAGGTTCAATATGATGTTTTTCAAACCAGCGCACATCGGTAATACCTTCTTCTTTTTGCGGCTTTAACTTTTCCCTGCCCTTGCAATCCATGTTAAACCAGTGTGTTTTCTTAAGCACCACATCACCACGGTTAATATAAACATGGTAAGTTTTACATATTTTATCTTTAAGCTTGCTTACTTTTATACCACACTCTTCCTCTACCTCGCGCACAGCCGCCTCTTTTACCTTTTCGTCCTTTTCAATTTTACCCTTTGGCAAGTCCCATTTATCATTACGGTAAATAAATAAATAGTGCCCGGCGGTATTCTTAACAAGGCCGCCTGCGGCCTCAATAAGTGTTATATTTTTCTTAACAGATCTTAAAAACTCTTTGGCGTTATTGCATTTTATATAGAACAGTTTTTTGGGATTAGCCAGTATCCAGGTGTAAATTATTTTAAGATCAAAGGTCTCTGCTTCAAGCTTTTCATAACTTTCAACATTATGAGGTTCTGATTCTGTTAGCAGGATAACCTTTTCGTTAATATAAATTCTGTATTTTTGAGCCATGTTTAATAATAATGAGATAGAACAGCAGGTTGCCGAATTCCTGCTGCAAATTAAAGCAATTAAATTACAACCTAATAATCCTTTTACATGGGCTTCAGGATGGAAATCGCCTATCTATTGCGATAACCGCGTAACGCTCTCTCATCCATCAATACGTACCTATATCAGGCAACAATTAACTGTTATTATCCAGGAAAAATTTGGTAGTGTTGGCTGCATAGCAGGTGTTGCAACTGCAGGTATACCCCAAGGCGCATTAGTGGCGCAGGAATTGGGGCTTCCGTTTATATACGTACGTGCCAAAGCAAAAGAACATGGCACCGGGAGTTTAATTGAAGGAGATATAACTACTACTACTGGCAAAAGAGTTGTGGTTATTGAGGACCTGATATCAACCGGAAAAAGCAGTTTGCAGGCTGTTGACGCGTTGAAAACCGCTGGTTTTGAAGTTGCAGGCCTTGCAGCCATATTTAGCTATGGGTTTGATGTAGCTACAGAAAATTTCAAGAATGCAGGTTGTCCCTTTGTTACTTTGTCAAACTACAATGCACTGATTAAATACGCCGGGGAAAACCAATATATTACCGAAAAAGATGTTGCTATTTTAAAACAATGGCGCGAAGCACCCTCGACATGGGGACAAATTGCATCGAGTTAAAGAGTTGATTTTAAGTTCGTAAGATTGAAGGATTTTGACTAATACTTTTCCCCTTGTCTCAAACGGAAGACCTCAACTAAGTTAATCTAATTTCTCACATCTACATCAATGACTACATTCACCAGTGCTACCAGCATCAACAAACCCATAACTGAGGTATACACTTACCTGGCCGATTTTAATAATCACCAGAAACTAATGCCTGATAACATACAGGAATGGGTATCTACCGCAGATGAGGCCAGCTTTAGCATACCAAATATGGCCAAACTATCATTAAAAATAGAAAGCCGCATAACTAATGAGGAAATTGTGATTGTACCGGCAACAAAACCACCGTTCGATTTGAAATTAAAATGGTCATTATCTTCCAATAATGACCATACAAATGTCCTTTTTACAATTAATGCAGATTTGAACATGATGTTAAAGATGCTCGCCTCGGGGCCTCTGCAAAAATTAGCTAACCATGAAACACAAAMCTTAAATAATATATTAATTTAAGTATGTGTTGCAGGTTTTATGGTAGTAATTAATATACCTTCCGTTTTTGTGTATTATTAATGGCTATCACAATATTTACGATGATCAAACCTACAATTAATGCTCCCATGACTGGTATTGTTTAATAAATAATAATAAAGAATATAAGAATGTTAAGTCAAAGGTTATACCATTTATCTGGCATTGGTGAATTATGCTTTATAACGTATAAAAAGGGCATTTAGTTTCGTTTGTGCAAATATTTTGAGCAATTGTATCCACGGTTGCCAAAACAATTGGGGAAAACAGGGATACACCCTTATCCCAGTCTCCACACAAACATAATATCGGCTTAGTTTACCATAAAACGAAGTATTTACCTTATTTTTGCGGCAAATTACAGGTGCAGCATGATCACGGTATCCAATCTATCTCTACGTTACGGTAAGCGTACATTATTTGAAGACGTTAATCTTAAGTTTTCGCAAGGTAACTGCTATGGCATTATAGGTGCCAACGGTGCAGGAAAATCAACATTTTTAAAAATTCTTTCTGGCGATATCGATCCAACCAGTGGCTCGGTGAGCTTTACGCCCGGCGAGCGAATGGCTGTATTAAGTCAAAACCATTATGCGTTTGACGAATTTTCGGTGATTGAAACCGTTATGATGGGCCATAAGGAGATGTATGCCATTATGAAAGAAAAGGACGCCATTTACCTGAAAGAAGATTTTACTGATGCAGACGGAGAACGCGCAGGGGAGCTGGAAAACCTTTTTGCCGAAATGGATGGCTGGAATGCCGAAAGCAATGCTGCTACCCTATTAAGTAACCTGGGCATTAAAGAAGAATTTCATTATAACCTTGTAAAAGACTTGGATAATACTCAAAAAGTACGCGTGTTATTAGCACAAGCCCTTTTTGGCAAACCTGATATTTTACTATTGGATGAGCCTACCAACGACCTGGACATCCATACCGTAAGCTGGCTTGAAGACTTTTTAGCCTCGTACGAGGCGATTGTGCTGGTAGTATCACACGACAGGCACTTCCTGGACACTGTGTGTACCCACGTGGTTGATATTGACTTTGCTAAAATGACCATTTATACCGGTAACTATACATTCTGGTATGAATCGAGCCAGTTAGCCCTGAAGCAACGTTCTGATCAGAATAAAAAGACAGAAGAGCGGGTTAAGGAGTTGCAGGAATTTATACGCAGGTTTAGTGCCAACGCATCAAAATCAAAACAGGCTACCAGTCGTAAAAAAGCGTTGGATAAGATCAATATAGATGAGATCCAGCCTTCAAACCGTAAATACCCGGGAATTATATTCAATAACCTTGGCCGCGAAGCTGGTGACCAGATTCTGCAGGTTGAAAACTTAAAGAAAAGCCTTAATGGCGAACTGTTATTCAATAACATCAGCTTTACGGTAAACAAAGGTGATAAAATTGCTATCCTCTCTCAAAACAGCTTAGCTACTACCGCACTGTATAACATTTTAACCGGCAGGGATACCGATTATAAAGGCAGCTTTAAATGGGGTGTTACCATTAATCCGGCCGATATTCCTATTGATAATGCCGAATACTTTAAAGGCAAAAATGATAACCTTATAGATTGGCTGCGCGAATACTCGCCAGGTGAGAAAGATGATCAGTTTATTCGTGGCTTTTTGGGTCGGATGTTATTCTCTGGCGAGGAAGTATTAAAGAAAAGCAATGTATTATCAGGTGGCGAAAAAATGCGCTGTATGTTTAGCCGTATGATGCTACAACAAGCAAACCTGCTGATGTTTGACGAGCCAACCAACCACCTCGACCTGGAATCGATCACAGCGCTTAATAATGGCATGAAGGACTTCAGGGGAACCATCCTGTTCACTTCACGGGATCATGAACTGGTTGAAACAGTTGCCAACCGTATTATTGAGCTTACCCCAGGTGGTTACATTGATAAGCTGATGACTTATGATGAATATATCAACAGCGCAGTAGTTCAAAAACAACGCGAAGATTTGTACGCTATGGTTTAAAAGTCCGCAAGACGGAAAGTCAGGAAGTTAGAAAATGACAAATTCTTCCGGACTTTCCGACTTCTATACTTTCCGACTCAAATAAAAATTTGCATATTTGCAACCCGGCAAAAAAACCGGAACGACTTGGTAGCTCAGCCGGTAGAGCAACTGACTCTTAATCAGTGGGTCGAGAGTTCGATCCTCTCCCAGGTCACGAAATTTCAAAAACCGCTTCTAATGACAATAGAGGCGGTTTTTACTTTTTGATTCATTTTTAAACCAGCGTTTCCCGTTAATAGAAATCACTTTTCGAGTTCGATCCTCGTAGGGTCATTCCAATAGTACAGCGGGAGCAGCATTGCTTCATTCGACCACTCTTTGGGAGCTGAATCTCGACGAGAGTTGAAAAAATCGGCTTTTATGAAACAGCTATACAATCCAAAACTGAACGGCTCAATGTGAGGTTTGTTACAGTGCACCTATTTTATTCTATATAATTTTTTATATATCAATAAATTATAAGTTTGTAAGAGCGATTGAGTTTTAATATTTCAAATGGATACATATACTTTCCATATTAATACCTACGACCTGGCTTTCTTTGGTACAATCTTTATCGGGCTCACTTTTATCCTGCTTTTATGGTTCACCAAAAGGATAAACCGGGCTGCAAACCGGCTTTTGGCCCTGGCAATGGTTACGATTGTTTTGTGGATAGCCCGGATATTGGGCATCCACATCGCGCTGTCAACTTACATTACTAATTGGAGCCGGCTGCCACTGCAATTTTCGCTTGTTATTGGCCCCCTTATTTTCTTTTACGTGCTTAAAATAACCCGGCCTGAATATAAATTCCGGACTAAGGATTTGCTGCATTTTAGTCCGTTGGTGCTGGAATTGAGTGCCCAGGCATTGGAAGTTAGGGATAGTATAAATACCGGTGCAGCTACTTATGAAACGCCGGCCTTTCAGCAATTGAACCCGGTATTGCAATTGCTGGCGTTTGTATCAGTCACAATTTACCTTTACCTGGCTCACAGGCAGATAGGAAGCTTTTATCAGCGCTTAAAATTTTATGATGGCGACCGTTACCGCAACGAGTTACTATGGTTGGATCGTTTGCTTACCGCATTCGGTATGCTATGGTTACTATGGATACCGTTTACAGCAGTTGACTATTTTTATTACCATGATAAATCAGGGGCACAGTATTATTTTCCTTTGTACCTGCTTTTCATATCCCTGATCATTTGGATTGCTGCAAAGAGCCATTTAAAAGCAGAAACTCCTGAGAAGACGGATATTACCATAAAGTCATTATTACCGGCAGATTTGAAGCAAAAAGGCTCCTGGTTAAAAATAGAAGTAAAGGAAAAAGGGCATTACCGGGATGCGGAATTAAGCCTGAGCTCTCTTGCTGAAAAACTTGGATTGCATACTCATGAAGTATCCCGAATTATTAATACAGTTTTCAAAAAAAGCTTCAACGATTTTATCAATGAATACCGTGTTCGCGAGGTTGCGCTCAAAATGCAGGACCCGTCCTATGATCATATCACGCTGCTTGGTATTGCCTATGAGTCAGGCTTTAATTCACAAAGCAGCTTTCATCGTATTTTTAAGCAATTTACAGGCAAAACCCCTTTAGAATATAAAAACCACCTTCAAAAAGTTCTCCCATCTTATAACTTGAGAGGTTTTACCCAGACTATGCCGCTAATATTGAGCCATGTAAACCCTCCGGGGTGGACACATGAAAAATTAACCGACAGTCGTATGTTTAAAACTTATTTTAAAATTGCATTCCGCGGATTTTGGAGGCATAAGCTATTTACACTGATAAATATTATCGGTTTATCCATCGGTATAAGTGCTTTCCTGGTCATTTACCTTATTGTACACTACGATTTTACGTTTGATAAATTTCACAAGGACAGCGACCGGATTTACCGCGTTGTTATGAACATGTCATTTCAGGGACATAAGAACTATTCGAGCGGCGGACCTGGTCCACTGGCTGAGGCGATTAAAAGCCAGGCCACAGGAATAGAGGAAATTACGCCGGTATATACACTGTCGCCTCATTTTGTCTATATCGACAAAGATAAAAAGGCACAAAAGCGGTTCAAAGACCTGGACAGGATAACACTTACCGATCAGCAATATTTTAAAATTTTTAATTATTTATGGCTTGCCGGCTCATCGCAACACGCGCTTGATGCGCCCGGCCAGGTGGTATTAACATCCCAACAAGCCAGGCTTTACTTCCCTTCGTTATCATATCATGAAATGATTGGTAAAGTAGTTACCTATGATACCCTTAAGACAACCGTTAGCGGGGTAGTTGAAACACTTACTGAAAATACCGACTTTACCTTTCATGACTTTATTTCCTTTAGTACGACCACAACTAACAAACGTTTTTCTGCTGATTTAAAGATAAACACCTGGGATCGCATCCCTTCGGCATCGCAGGTTTTTGTAAAGCTGGCACCGGGCATCCCGGCACCTGGGGTTGTAAAACAGATCAATACCATTTTCAATAAAAGTAATCCGCCGGGTGTCGGAGTAAAAGGGTTTGCAGACAAGGTGGATCTGGCTTTACAGCCATTGGACGATATTCACTTCAATCCCGACTACAATATTTTTAATTTCTCATCGCCGGCCAGCAAAACAACACTTTACGGATTATTGGCTATCGGTATCTTTTTGTTGTTGCTGGCATGTATCAATTATGTAAATTTAACTACCGCCCAGGCCGCCCAAAGGGCAAAAGAAATTGGCATCCGCAAAACTTTGGGTAGCAGCCGGATACAATTAGTAGTTCAGTTTTTAAGCGAAACATTTTTTTTAACATTCTTTGCGGTTTGCATATCGGTAGTGCTTGCGCCAATTATTTTAAAAATGTTTGCCGACGTTATATCCCCGGATATTCATGCCAATATGCTAAGGCCGGATGTCATACTCTTCCTGCTGATTTTAACTGTGGTAATAAGTATTTTGTCGGGTTTTTATCCCGCAATTGTGTTATCGGGCTACAAGCCCGCATCGGTGCTAAAAAACCAGGTGCAGGGCAATAGTAATAAAACGCGAAATGCGTGGCTCCGTAAGTCGCTTACGGTTTCGCAGTTTGTTATAGCCCAATTTTTATTGATGGCTACTATTTTGGTAAGCAGGCAGATTTATTACGCGTTACATAAAAACCTGGGGTTTAAAAAAGACGCCATCCTGGTTATTAATACGCCCTGGCAAAACACTAAGGCCAGCAGCAACCAGGTTCTGCTGAACGAGTTTAGGTTGATGCCCCAGGTTGCCCTTGTGGGTTTGGGTAATGACCCGCCTTCGGCTAATGTATATAATTGGCTGCTCGGTACTTACAACGATGGAAAAAAACAGATAACAACAGATGAAGTGACATTTAAGTCTGGTGATGAAAACTACATCAAAATATACCAGCTAAAATTACTTGCCGGCAGAAACATAAGCGAAGCCGACACAGGGAAAGGAATCATCATCAACAATACTTACACTAAACTATTAGGGTTTACTAACCCCCATGATGCTATTGGGAAGCAGTTGAAATACGGTGGCGGCAAAGGCCGAAATGTAAGTATTATTGGCGTAGTTACGGATTTTTATCAATGGTCGCTGCATTTCCCCATTCATCCATTAGTTTTATTTTCCGGTAGTCCAGACAGCCGACCAATGATGACGTTACATATTAGTTTGAAACCTGAAACCGCAGGTGGTAATGAGTGGAAAACCGCAATTACAAATATGGGAGAGGCCTGGAAGAAGGTTTATCCCGACGATGATTTCGATTGCCATTTTTATGATGACACGATAGCCAGATTTTACGACGAAGAACAACAAACATCAACCCTGCTCACCTGGGCAACAGGTTTCTCGATATTGATTAGCTGCCTCGGGCTGTTAGGACTCGCCATTTACACCACCAATCAACGAACAAAAGAAATTGGCATACGCAAAGTATTTGGCGCAAGCGTTGCTCAAATAGTAACCCTGCTATCAACCGAACTGATATCGCTTATTTTACTCGCTTTTATCATCGTAACGCCAATTGCATGGTATGCCGTAAATAAATGGATGGAAAGCTTTGCTGACCACGTAGCTATTAGCTGGTGGGTATTCGTGATCAGCGGCGCAGGGATGCTGATAACAGGATTATTTACCTTAAGTTTCCGAACCATTAGGGCTGGTATGGCCAACCCGGTGAAGAGTTTGCGAAATGAATAAATTTATAATGCCCATATCAATTAATATTTTACTTGAAACCATTTACGTTCCATATAACCCTTTGTGACGCTGCGTTCTTTGCAACGATCTTCATCGGGCCTACTATTGCCGTTTTTTGTGGTTTGCCAAAAGGACAAACCAAACAGCAAACCGTTTTTTGGCCGTGGCGCTGGCTATTGCTGTTTTGTGGATTACCCGGATATTGGTGATCGACATTCAGTTGGGTGCTTATTTCCCTCATTGGAGCCGGCTGCCGCATTCGTTTAAAGCCACTATTTTCTTTACATCCTCAATAAAAGTGTTCGACATCTGTATTTTAGGGTCACTTAGGTAAATGCCCTATTCCGGACATTTACCTTCATACCCAACCGTCTAATTCCGAAAACTACCAACAGGCAATTCTGGAACACTTTGACCATGTTAACTTTTTGATTATTAATTGTGATTTTCCTTGTATATGGGTAACCATATTGTCGCGAATCCGAAATACATCTCCTACATCCGCCGCTGTCTGGGAACCAGGATCGCACTAATAAATGAACTCTTACTTTTTGCTAAGGTTTTTTGCTTACCCAAATTCTATTAAAGTATAATTTTTCGTTTTCTTTAGGGCTTGCCTTTAAGGTAACCTTATAAAAACCTTCTTTAGGAAAATCAAGTACACCAATTCGGTTATTCACAAATTCGTCTGTATAACTATCATGAGGCTCTACAACCACCTTTCCGGTGGGTTTTAACGTTTGTGATAAATTCTGCTCGCCTGCGCTAATGTTAACCGGCATTCCGGTTTTTGAGTCATTATGATATGATATATCTACATTATAAGTTCCGGGGCCGGGGATATAAATCTGCCATACAACTAAACCATCTTTATCTATTATCAAATGAGAAGGGCGTAGGCCATCAAATTGCACCTGTTTATATTTTGAAGGATTTTCTGTGTCATTTTCACTACTTAAAGCAAGCCCTCCAAAGGTAGATTCGGCCACGGTCTTTTCATCAAGCTCCAGTGGTTGTGCATACTGTAATGCAATTACCGAAACAAAATGATCTGCGGCAACCCGGGGCAATTGAATATGGGTATATAGGCCTGATTGCGTAAAGCGCAATGCCATTTTACCAGATGGCGTTATCAGCTCTGCTTTTTCGGGCTTTGATAAAATTCCGGTTAAACGTAGCACATGATCTAATGGCCAGTTATACACCTGCAGGTAAACGATCTGTTTTTTGCCCAGCTTTTTTGTGGTTATCCGCCCCCAATCATGTTGATTAGGCCGCAATTTAAGACCAGTACACCCATAAACAGATTCTCCGTTTTTAGAAAGCCATGCGCCCATCTCATCCAATCTCGTTACATCTTCGTAGGGAACGGAACCATCCGCCCTTGGACCTATATTTAAAGTGAATCCTCCATTGAGGCTAACATTACCTATTAAAGATTGTAATAACTGGCTGGTAGACTTATACTCATTCTCCAGGGCGTTGTACCCCCATGAATGTGCAATTGTTCCCGAAGTTTCCCAGGGATGGTTTGTATATACCGCACCCAGTTGGTTGTCGCCCATGGTTTCAAAATCAATGCCCGGATCACTTGCCGGTAATCCCAGCCTGGAATTTATAAGGCAACCTGGTTGTAACTCATGTATCAGCTTGATGACCTGATCCAGTTGCTCCTTTTTTACAATAGTGGATTTATAATCTATCCACATATCAAACCAGATCATAGCGATGTCACCATAATTGGTTAGTAGTTCGCGCAATTGCGGCAAAACTTTTTCCTGCCAATATTTATTGTATCGCTCATCAGTAATCCGGCCGGTTATTTCCTGGTTGTGATCCCAGCCATTTGGATGTTCCCAATCAAGCCAATGCGAATAATAAAAACCCAGTTTCATATTATGTTTTTTACACGCGGCGGCTAACTCCTTAATCACATCCCTGTTTGTACCGCTAAGTTTACTAAGGTTAATATCGCTTACTTTAGAATTCCAGATAGCTATCCCATCGTGATGCTTGGCAGTAATAAGGATATATTTCATTCCTGCCTTTTTAGCCAGCAATACCCATTGCTCCGGGTTTATTTTATTCCAATCAAACCGTTTTGCCAACTGAACATATTCATCTTGTGAAATACGATTGCGGTAGCGAAGCCATTCTGCATAATTATTTCCGTTTCTCAGGCGTTCGCCTTTCCATATTCCTTCCGCGCCACTATATACGCCCCAGTGAATGAACATCCCAAAACGGGCATCGGTAAACCATTTAACACGGTCATGATGACTTGAGAGCTGCTGAGCGCCGACAGGGAGCAAAGTGGAGATAAGCCATAAAAAAAGGAAGATCCGTTTCATAATTTTTTATTTATTGTTAGTGATAATATTCAAATTTCTTTTGCCTCAGGTACAGATGGATGATTACCTAAACAGATATAAGAAATAATAATCCTGATGTAACAAAATTCATCAGGATTATTATTCAACAATTGTTTTAATAGCTAATAAAGCGTGCTTTGAATATTAATATCCTTTCGTCGGTATCAAATTAGGATTATTTTGCAACTCAATACTCGGAATAGGAAACAAAAGCTCTCTTTCGGTTAAAACGGGGCCATAAGAGAATTTATGCCCAACGTATTCGTCAAACTGTTTGGAACTAACATTAAACGCTTTTCGAAGACGGGCCATATCGAACCAGGTAACATCTTCAAAACATAATTCATACCAGCGTTCTTTCCAAACAGTCTCGCGAAACTGATCTTTTGACAGGCCGGCCAGGTTTGGTAACTGCGCCCTTGTTCTTATCCCGTTAACAGCCTCATACGCTTTTCCTGTTGGGCCGCTTACTTCGTTGGATGCTTCGGCATATACCAGCAGCACATCAGCATAACGGATAAGCGACCAGTTAAGATCGCTGTTGGCTGTATTGGTTTGTGCATCAACATCAAAAAGTTTGTAAAGGAAGTAACCCCCTAAATTCACCTCAATTTTCCTGTCATCCTGATTTGTAAATTTGGTAAAAAAGAACTGCCCTTCTTTGGCGCGCAAATCGGCCGGGGCGTACGATTTTACAAAATCTGCAGTGGCGTAAATACCACCGGTTTCTGCAGAATACGCAGAAATATTTTTGTTATAAGGAATAATTAATGACTGCCAGCTACCGGGGATAACCTGTGTTTTAAATTGGATCATAAAAATATTTTCCTCAATATTCTTCTTGTTCGGGTTGTGTAAATCAGAATAGTTATCAAACAGCTTAAATTGTTTTGAGTCAATAACCTCGGCTGCTTTTTTTGCGGCCAGGTCATAATAGTCATTACCCTTTTTTAACGGATACCCAGCCATAGTAAGGTATACTTTGGCCAACAATGATTTTACCGCCCCCAGGCTTACCCTTCCGCCCGCATCTACCCATGGTAATCCTGCCGCCTCGGCCGTTGTTAAATCACTCACAATCAATTTGTAAACATCTTCCGGGGTTGCCTGTTTGGGTTTCAATTGCGATGAGGTCAAATCAATGGGCTCGGTAATCAAGGGTATATTACCAAACATTTGCACCAGGCTGAAATAATACCAGGCCCTTAAAAAATAGGCTTCCCCAAGCAATTGTTTAACTTGTGTGGCATCCATGCCCGCTATTTTGGGTATGTTAGCTATAGAAAGGTTGGCATTGCCAATACCCCTATAATAACTTCGCCAGTAGGTTTGTCCATAGCCATTTTCTGCTGTATTTTTCAAGTCTTTTATAAAATAGCTATTAACCGCCTGCCCCAAATCGGTGGCCGCCTGCCCCGTAGCAAATTCTGTCATTGTCCAGGCTGCGCCACCAAAATCACCAGACATCGGATCGCGCAAGCTCGCATAAATAGCATTTACGGAAGTTCTGGCCTGTTCTGGTTTGGTAAAATACGCTCCCACCGTAAAGTTGCTCGGATCTGTCTCGTTTAAAAATTTAGAACAGCCGAATAGCCCTGATATGCCAACTATTAATGCCAGCAAACTATATTTCTTTATTGTTTTCATTTTTCCTTGTTTAAAGAATTGGTATTAATTACAGTCCAACATTAAGGCCAAGCATAAATATTCTTGGCTTCGGGTAATCGTACAATGTTAAGCCCTGGTCAAATGGAGCGCTGGAGTTGGAAACTTCAGGGTCATAGCCCTTGAATTTGGTGGCTACAAAAAAGTTTTGCACAGATGCATAAACCCTTAACCTGCTTAGTTTTAACCGGGACGATACCAATGATGGAAGCGTGTAAGCAAGCAACAGGTTGCGCCCACGTATAAACGATCCGTCGGTTACCTTGTGGCTGTCATTATTAGTGGTATAATAGGCGTTAATGGGGCGTATTTGCGCAATAGGCGTATTTTGATTTGTTTCTGTCCAGGCGTTTAATACCGTTTTGTAGCTGTTGGCAATACCTTGCCTGTCTTCTGCCGAGTGGATGCTTCTGTCAAGCACGTCATTGCCGTACATGTACTGCAGATCAACTGTTAACGCCCAGTTTTTATATTGGAAGGTATTTAGGAAAGTTCCATAGCCGTCTGGAATACCCTTTCCGATGATGGTTCGATCAAGATCATTTATGGTGCCGTCATTATTTAAATCCTTATACTTTATATCGCCCGGCAGCATACCGTATTTCTTTGCATCTGCCGCCTCGTTGCTACCCCATGTTCCAAGGCTTACCCTTCCATAAAAAGAACCTACAGGTTCGCCTACTCTTATAATTCCGTTACCGGAGAATATATCGCGACCACCGGCTAAGGCCAGCACTTTGTTTTTATTTACAGAAATATTGAATGTGGTGCTCCATGAGAACCTACTTGTTTTGATATTAATGGTATTCAACGCCAATTCAAAACCCTTGTTTTCCATGCTACCAACATTGGCAACAACACTTGAAAATCCGCTGCTGAGCGGCAAAGGCTGGTTCAGTAGCATATCATTTACCTTTCTGCGGTATACATCAAATTCAAAATTTACCCTGTTGGCAAACAAACCAAGTTCTAAACCCATATCGGTTTGTGCCGTTTTTTCCCATTTTAAATTATCATTCGCCATACGGGCATTGCCTACCCCTGTTTGGCGGGTTCCGTCTAAAACTATCACATAGCCATCGGTGGTTAAACCGGCATTAGCACTATACGGCGCAATTTCAGAATTACCTGTTAATCCATAACTTGCCCGAAGTTTCAGGTTTGAAATAACAGGAATAGCTTTGATAAAATCTTCTTCTATTACCCGCCAGGCGAGTGCTGCGGACGGGAAATAGGCATATTGATTGTTTTTTCCAAACTTTGACGAGCCATCCCTCCTTCCCGTGAAGGTAACAAGGTATTTATTAAATAATCCATAATTTAAACGGGCGAAATATGAGTTTAACCCGGAAGCCGTGGCGCCCGAAGATGGAGCTTGCGGACTGGCGCCTGCACCAAGGTTATTAAACTGAAAGTAAGGATCGAAAAAGTTACTGGAAGCCGCATAGCTGTCAAAACGATCATTATGCTGCCATGACAAGCCCGCCACGGCGTTAATTGAATGTATTTTGGCAAACTGCTTGCTGTAAGTAAGGTAATTTTCAAATTGCCAGGAAGTGATCCGGCTGTTAGATACGCTGGCATCGCCCTTATCAGAAATATATTGCAATCCCGCAGCGGCCGAATATTGCTCTGACTGATTAATCAGGTTGGTGCCAATTGTTGATTTAAAGTCCAAGCCTTCGGCAAAGTGAAGAGTGGCATACACATCGGCCAGCAAGGTTTGAGTTTTAAGAAAGTCATTCCTATCAGCGGCAAGCCTCAAAGGATTGTCGCCGCCTTCCATACCCGGATAATCCCTGTTACTGGCCCAGGCCCCATTTGCATATTTTACAGGAATAATAGGCAATTCTTCCAAAACATCCCGCATCATGGTAATGCCGGCTCCATCAACCTGGTCTACCTGTTTATCGGTCTGATCGGTATAACCCAATGTTCCTCCAACTTTTGCCCAGCTTTTTATCTGGCTGTCAAACACAAAGCGTCCGGAGTATCTTTTTTGCCATGAACCACGCGCCAGCCCCTGTTGGTTACGATAGTTTAAATAAACACCAAGGCTGCGCTTTTCATCACCATCGGTAAATGAAAGCTGTTGGTTTTGTGTAAATGCTTTTTGGAACGCTAATTTTTGCCAATCGGTATCATACCGCGGATTACCCTGTGCATCAAACAATAGCGGGTTAGTTCTTTTGGTTTTAGGGTCGGTATATTTGGTACCGGTAGCCCATCCAACAGGGTCATATTTTGCGGCATTTGCATAGGCCAGGTCCTCTAAAGCTAAAAACTCCTTTGAGTTGAGTACAGGGAGTTCTTTAGGCAGTATGCCTATGCTGAAATCAGGGTCATACGAGATCTTTCCACCGCTGGTGCTTCCGCGTTTGGTTGTAACCATGATAACACCATTTGCGCCGCGGGCGCCATAAATAGCTGTAGACGAGGCATCTTTTAACACTTCAACAGAGGCTATATCATTGGGATTGATATAATCAATCGGGGTACTTCCATTTCTGAGGTCTATATTACTCATAATAACACCATCTATTACATACAACGGATTGTTGGTTGTGAGCAACGAGCTTGAACCACGGATACGGATATTGGTTTTACCGCCGGGCCTGCCCGAATTGGAAGATACGTTTACCCCCGATATACGGCCAGCCAGGGCCTGGTTAAGGGATGAAGCGGGCCGCTCCTGCAGGGCTTCGCTTCGCACCGAGCCAACAGCACCTGTTAAATCCGTTTTTTTGGCAGTGCCATACCCTACAACAACTACCTCATTTAGTTTTGATTGTTCTGGCTGCAGGTGAACAGTCATCAGGCCGCCCTGCACAATGGTTAGTTCCTGCTTTGTATAGCCGATAAACGAAAAAACAAGAACGGCGTTTGCATCAGGAACATCAATATTAAATTTCCCGTCTTTGTCTGTAATTACGGCGGCAGTACTGCCTTTTAATTTAACTGTAACACCAGGCAGGGGGGTGTTCTTTTCGTCATAAACCAAACCGCTTACTTTCACTGCAACCTGCTGTAAGTTTACCGATGGAATTTGGGCAGGTGTTTGCTGATCCTTTATAAAAATAGTATTGTTAACTATTTCATAGCTTAAGTGCTGACCTTTCAAACAAGCCAATAAAGCGGCATCAAGAGATGCATCTTTAACCTGTATAGTGATGTTTTTATTACGAATGGCTTTTGATTCATAAAAGAATACATAGCCCGTTTGACTATTAATGACTTTCAATACCTTTTTCAAAGGTGCATTGGTTTCATTAAGGTTAATTTTTTGACTAAAAACCTTAGCACTGCACTGCAAAAAAGCTAAAAGAATAATTAAGGTGGTCAGTTTCATAACCAATATTATTTTTTGGGGCGGCCGTAGTTTACCTATTGCCACAGAAAGAGCATTTAATTTCATACTTTTGATAAGTTTGAGTTAATGGATGATTACCGAATAAGATCATTTTCTTTTAAAGAGGTTAACTCAGATACACGTACCCTGATTGCCGTCGGGGTACGTTTCTGCTTTTTAACCATTGGCCGGGTGGCCTTAAGACATTTATTTGCGTGTGTTTTTTCTCATGTCATGGGGTTTAAGTGAATAATTGGATTATTATCATGGTATTATAACTATGGTTCTGTTCTCTAAGCGGTAATGTATTTTTTCGATACTCAAAATGTGCATCAGTTGTGAAGCATCGATGTTTTTATTCATTTGTCCGGAGAATTCCCTTTCCGGGATCTGCCCTTCATATTTTATTTCAACGTCATACCAGCGGGCAAGCTGCCGCATAATTGTTTTAATATTATCGTCTTTAAAATAAAAGAAACCATTTTTCCAGGCTATGGCTTCTTCTATGTCTACTTCCGAGACAAACAACTTACCATTTTTTTGCTGTACCTGCTGTCCGGGTTTAATTTTGCTGCTTACTCCATTTGCAAGTACTTTAACACTTCCTTCCAGCAGTGTGGTTTTGGTGACTTGTTCGTCCTGATAGGCGTTAATATTGAAATGAGTACCCAAAACTTGTACCGTTTGCCCGTTTGAGATCACACGGAACGGCTTATGCTGATTATGTGCAACCTCAAAGTAAGCTTCTCCAGAAAGCTCTACTTCACGTTTCGTAGCAGTAAAGGTTACCGGATATTTTAAAGTTGAAGCTGAGTTTAGCCAAACTTTGGTTCCATCACTTAAAACAAGCTGGTATTGGCCCCCTCTTGGAGTTAAAACCGTGTTAAATACATTTGCCGATGCAGCATTGCTTTTGCCGTGGCTGTAAGTTATCCGGCCATCGGCGTTTTTATTAATAACAACCCCCTTTTCACTGGCAAGGGTGCCGTTTTTTATACCGCTAAGGTTTATGGAGTTGCCGTTTGATAAAATTAACGTGGCCCTGTTACCCCCGGGCGGCAAATGATTACCTTCCCGTTTTATAACAGAGGATAATATTTTATTAGGGAGCCTGTTTTCTTTCAGGAGTATTCCCCCGGCAAATACTACCGCCAGAACAGCGGCAGCAACGCTCATATAACGCCAATAATGAATTTTACGTTCCGGCCCAATTTCAGCCATGATATGATCAAGTATCTTATGCTGATTAGCCTCCAATTCCAGGTCGCTGATTTCAGGACTAGCAGCCTTTTGGGTATAATTCAAATACCAGCTTTCTACCAAAGCTTTTTCTTCTTCGGATACATGACCACTACGGTATCTGTTCAATAAATCTGTTGCGTCTTTTTTAGACATAATTGGTAAGGGGTTATTTTCCCCGATTATGTTATACACACTTAGCGAGCGCTAAGGGAGTAGACGATTTAGAAAAAAAATAAAAAAAACTTACTTCCCAGCTTCAATCTCAGGGTTTTAAGGGAGTTGTTAACCTGTTTCCTTACTGTTAGTATACTCAGGCCAAGCTCGTCTGCAATTTCCTGATGCGAAAGATTAGCGTTCCTGCTCATTTGGAATATGAGTCGCATTTGTGCAGGAAGCCTGCCCACTTCTGCCTCAACTATAGAAATCAGCTGCTTTAAACGTATGGTTTCGTCTGCTTCAGGTTGATTGTTGTTATCCAGGTAATCTTGGAACGATGCGATGTAATTATTTTTAATTTTAAGGTGCCTGAAATTATTAATCAATTTATTCCTGATAGACATATACAGGTAAGCCGCAAGGTTTTCTTCAGGTTTTATATTTGTCCTGTTATTCCATAAACAAACAAAAACCTCCTGAAGCATATCTTTTAATGCTTCAGAGTCGGGCAGACTTTTGTAGGCATGCCGGTAAAGAACTCCATAAAACCGGTTATAAATTTCAGTGAAAGCAGCTTTATCGCTATCATTTAAGAGATATGCTAATTCTTTATCCGAATAAACACCATAGCCGGGCATACAAAAGTTTTAAATCATCAGGAAAAATATCGGGCAATTTGTCTTCAAATAAATTATCAATATTAATATTGGTTTGATAATTAAAAAAAAGACGTTTATAATGGTTTATAAAAATGGCAAATGTTTATGAACCATTATTTCGCGAGTTTAGCATTTGATTCAGCAAAATTGGCAATAAATTCATTTTTATTGGATTTAAAAGTAAAATACTCCCAACCGTTCCTGACGTAGAACGGCAATGTTCTTTGGTTCGAGCCACAACACTCCTTTTGATTCTGAGAGCGAAATACTGTTTTATTTCATTTTTTTTATGGGGGAAAAAGCTTCACCAGTTAGTGTATTTACCCATGCACCCTGATGCGGACCGTGGAATATCAAAATGATCAAAGGGCGGCTGCGTCAACAACGCGTGGCCCAGTATATTCCAGTTAACCAGGTCTTTTGAATGCAGTACAGGCAAGCCCGGAATTGCTTCAAAGCTGGAAGCAATGAGATAGAAATCGTCGCCCACGCGAATAATATCCGGATCAGAATAATCGGCATTTATAACCGTATTTTTTATAGGTGCCGTTACCATGATCTGCCACCCATACCTTAGAGATATAATCGGTACCTGCCGTGGTTATTTGTTTTTTTGCTGGGCAAAGATCTGTCCGGTTGTAATTAATAGTGCAATGAATACCAGTTTATTTTTCATATGCTGGTTTAAGGCTTGATGGCGCTACATGTTGGGCAAGTCCAAGGTTTAATGACCGGATGCCTTCTAAAACAATCTGAGCCATTTTACGGGCTCCCAGTTCACTAAAGTGTGTATCGTCGACCCGACCCTTGGGGTAGTTAATGCTTTCTCCCGGAGCCAGGTAATTAAATAGCTTTTTTGATTCCGAGGGCCCGAGTTTTTGCAATAAGGCCTGACTATCTTTATCCAGATCAATCAGCGGAACTTTTTGCGCGGCTGCCAGTTCGCGTACGATCGCCGAATATACATCGTGTGTCCCCACGATAGTTCCCGTTGTATCGAACTTTCTTCGTGCCACAGGCGTCAGCAATACCGGGTTTGCTTTTTTTGCTCTCGTTTCGCGGACGAATCTTGCTAAATTATCCCGGTAGCCCTGTTCATTAATGTAGCTCTTTTTGGTTGGCACTTCGTCATTATGGCCAAATTGTATAAATACGTAATCGCCCTCCTTTAAACTGTAAATAATGGAATCCCACAAACCTTCATTAATGAATGTTTTGGTACTTCGGCCATTCTGCGCACGGTTATCAACAGTTACCGTACTATCAAAAAACGAGCTGAAAGGCATCCCCCACCCAGTCTCGGGAAAAGCGTTAGGCTTTTTGTTAGCCATAGTGGAATCGCCTGCTAAATAAATGGTGATCCGACCGGGAATAGCCAGAAAAGACATAAGCAATGCCGCGTTTATTAAAACACAGATAAGTAACAAGCTTTTAAATTTAATATTACTGCTCCTGTACATCATGTTTTCTATTATTAGCTATCGGTAAGCGCTTAGAAATTTAAAAGAGGGGCAATCATGAACTCCCCCTCTTTAATAACATTTTAATTATACCCTGGATTTTGTTTAAACACATCTTTGTTAGTCACGGCATCAATTTGTCCCTGTGGTATCGGTCTTACTAAATGGTATGGTTTGAAATTAACTGCTGCATCTGGATTCAAGGCCTGGATACGACTTGCTAATTTCCCTGTTCGCTTCAGATCAAACCATCGTAGCTGTTCGCCACCTAACTCACGTGCTCTTTCATCTAAAATAAAGTCGATAGTAACCTGCGCAGCAGTAATCTGCATTTCTGCTGTGTGTCCGGCTTTTGCCGCCCTTGTTCTAAGCACGTTAATACAAGTTGCTGCGGTTTCAAGGTCGCCCAGGTTTAATTTTGCCTCGGCAGCAATCAGGTACATCTCTGCCAACCTTATCACAAAAACGTCGCGGGCACTTTGAGCTTCGGCTACGCTTGCGCGTATTGAATCTTTAAATTTCGATAAAGAAACATAAAACTTACGCTGTTTGGGCACCCCGTTTGATGCATATACCTTGGCAAGGTCATAAGTAACATATTTATTGCTCTGTGCTGCTACTGGTATAGTTGCATTAGGTGTGTAACACACTGTATCGCCAACTTTAATAGTATTGCCATTATAAGTACCGGCTTTATTAGCACGCCAAACACTTTGGAAAGAACCGGCGTAACGTGAATCATTTTGCTGATCAAACATATTTAAATAAGCCAAAGTAGGCATATACCTGTTAAATGGCCTGCCGTTTGGAATATCCCGAGTGAGCAGGCTTGAATTTACCTGGTCATAAACCATTAGGTACAGTAAGTGCCCGTTGTTTGAGCCGCGATAGTGCCCGTTTGGATAAGTTGCCGATGTAAGATCATTATTAGCCAAATTGGTTGAATAATCAACAGCCCAAATTACTTCCTTATTTTTTAAGTTCCCCATGTTCCACAGATCCGAATATTTAGGCTGCAATACATAGCCATAATTTTTAATTACGTCATCGGCCATGTTAAATGCTTCGGTATTCATACCGCGTGTTAAATACATTCGCGCTAAAAAGGCTTTGGCTACCGGAATTGTAACACGGCCATAATCAGTAGTGGTTGGGGTTAAATTAGTTACAGCGAAATTGAGATCCTCAAATATCTGCTTGTAAAAAGTTTCTACCGGTGTTTTATTAGCTTCTGTATTAGCTCCTACGGTTGGTTGAATGGCAAAGTTTACTCCTCCCCAGGTTTCAACAATATGCCAGTAATAAAATGCTCTTAAAAAACGTAGTTCGGCTTCGCGGTTTAATTTTTGGGGCGCTGTATAATCTGTAACAGCAGCAATTTGCGCTATCCCCGTATTGCATAAATTTACACCGGCATACAAATTGTTCCACAATAGTGGCAGTGGGTCTGCAGTACCCTGAAAATTGATGTATTGGGTAAACATTGGGTACGGGTCGCCGGTGCCGCTTGTCCATATATCTGTCCCCATTTCAGAGGCCAGGTAACCCTCCTCCTTACCATACCAAAACCGGGTATAGGAATAGGCCGCGTTAACCAATGTTTCAAAGCCCACCGCCTTGGTATAAACAGTTGTTGCAGTTAAATTACTTGGATTATATTCTTCAAGCTTTTTGTTGCAGGCACTAAATAAAGCGGCAATGGCTATGAGTAACAGTGCCCAGCTTTTTAGTAATTTTTTCATAATATATTTTTTAAATATTAGTATTTGTTAAAAGGAAAGATTTAATCCGGCCAGGAACAATTTGGTAAGCGGCCGATCGAACGAACCACCACCTTCAGGGTCATAATCCTTTATTTTTGAGAATGTCGCAAAGTTTTTGGCACTCACATATATCCTTAAATTAGCAACATGGATTGCTTTAGTTACACTTGCCGGAAAAGTAAACCCAAGCGTGGCGTTCCTTATTTTAACATAGGAACCATCTTTGTAGCCCAATGTTGAAGCAAATGGCTCAGATGCCTTTGTAATATTGGCGCTGGGTCTTGGATATGCATTTGTAGGATTTTCGGGGGTCCAATAATCTACATTAGCGCCATTTTCAATTCCGTTAGGTTCATATTTTAACGCATATTGAGATATGAACATCTGTCCGATGCGTCCAAATACCTGAACATTCAGGTCAAAACTTTTATATTTAAAATCATTACCAAAGCCAAAGCTGTACCTTGGGACAGCTGAGCCAAGTACTGTACGGTCAAATGTTGTCGTGAACTTTCCGTCGTTATCAATGTCGGCCACTTTAATATCGCCTGGCTTATAACCATAACTTGCTGCCTGGGCGGTTTCGGCTGTTTGCCATATCCCTACTTTTTTATAATCGTAAAAAGATACTACCGGATGACCTATAAACCAACCATTGGCAAGATCATTTACCCCATTTGGTAAATAAGTGATACGCTCCTTATTACGCATATAGGTAATATTGGATGTCCATGTGAAGTTTTTTGATTGAACGTTAATGGTTTTTAGTGCAATCTCAATACCTGTATTGCGACTTTTGCCAACATTGGCCAATGTTCTTAGTGCCCCTGTTGAGGCCGGTAATTGCTGCGGCAACAACAAATCCCTGGTATGTGAATCATAATAATCCACACTGCCCGAAACCCGGTCTTTGTAAATTCCGAAATCAACACCGGCGTTTAACGTTCCTGTTAGTTCCCAGGTTAATTGAGGGTTTCCGATATTTGGATCAAGGCCATATGCCAATGCTGTTATATCATTCCATGAAAATGGGATAAGCGCCGCCTTACTTTGGGTTTGATATGCACTTACTGCGGCATTACCTGCCACACCGTAACTTAAGCGCAATTTCAATTCAGAAAATACATTTTGGGTTTTCATAAATCCCTCATCAACCACACGCCAGGCTGCGGCTGCCGAAGGGAAGAATGCCCACTTATTTCCTGACGACAATACAGATGAACCATCAGCGCGCCCGGTAAGCGTTAGTAAATATCTGTCTCTAAATGAATAATTTAGGCGTAACGCTCCTGAAATTAAATGTTGCCCAACGTAGTTGCTTGCTATTTTTAAGTTAGAAGGGTTGTTTTGTAGTGCATAAAAAGACTGGTCGGGTATTAATTGGCCGGTGCCCTGTGCCGATGATTGGTCCATAACATTTGATTGATAACTGGTAACACCCGTTATGCCTATGTTGTGACTGGCTATCGTTTTTTGCCAGGTAATAATGTTTTCCCAAAGCAAATTAGTTTCATTTGAATTGGCTACCGATGATAGTGACCCCGAAGACAATGCCCTGTTTATCGTATTGGCACTTTCAAAATGTCCGTTACGTGAATTGGACAAGGTAATGCCTAAATTTGATCGTATGGTTAAGCTGTTTATTGGCTTCCATTCTGCATAAGCAGTTGAAAGCAAATGAGTAATATTGTTTTTATTTACAAACTGTGCTGCATCATCATCAAAAAGAGGATTAGCCTGGTTACCATTACCGGGAAATTTAGCTATGCTACCATCGGCATTATACGGGTTAAAATAAGGGATAACCTTGTTAGCCACAGATAGTACACCATCGTTCCGAAGGTTTTGATTATAATAAGCAAGCTGACTTTGCAACCCAACTTTAAAAGTCTTGAACAACTGATGGTCAATATTTAACCGTAATGTGTACCTGTTAGAATAATCATTGGCATACAAACCTTTTTCCTTAAAATAATCAAACGAAAAATAAGCTTTTGTTTTTTCGCTTCCGCCAGAAACACTTGCACTATAATCCTGTTGGGAACCTTTGTGCAGTAAAAAACCCGGCCAGTAATAGGATAAACCGTTTTGAACTGCAGCCAGATCCGCCGCACTGGTAAAAACTTTCGGGTCATCGGCGGTAGAGTTCCATGTTCCAATGGTTCTGAAACCTTCGCGCTTTAGGTTTGCATATTGTGGGCCCGTCATGGGTACAGGGTAACCGGCTACATCCGAGATTCCATAATATGAACTGGCAGCTACCTTGGGTTGTCCATCGCTGCCTCTTTTTGTTGTGATAATAATTACTCCGTTTGCGCCGCGCGAGCCATAAATGGCAGTGGACGATGCATCCTTTAAAAACTCCATTGATGCGATATCGTTTTGGTTGATATCCTCGTAGTTGTTGTATTGTATCCCGTCAACTATGTAAAGCGGGCCATTACCAGCAGATAGCGACCGGTTACCACGAACAGTTACGCTCACATTTGAACCTGCGGCACCGCTTGTGCGTACAATATCTACGCCGGGAATTTTACCCTGAAGTGCCTCCATTGGGTTTGATGCCGCTACTTTGGTGATTTCGTCTCCCTTAACAGAAACAACAGAACCGGTGAGATCCCGCTTTTTTACCGTACCATAACCTACAATAATCACCTCTTCGAGCGATTTGCTTAATGGCACTAACGATACCTTTAAAAAAGTTTGGCCATTAACACTTTGTTCTAATGATTTGAAACCTAAAAACGTAAATACCAATACAGTATTAGCATTAGGAACAGTAATCGTAAATTCGCCGGAAGTATTAGTGGCAACACCTATATTGGTCTCTTTTATTCTTATTGATACACCAGGCAGCGGTTCGCCTTTTTCGTCGGTTACTTTACCATTTACTGTAATTGTTGCCACCTGCCCGCCGTTATTACTAACAGTTGCTTCTGCAGCTCCCGAAGCAATCTTATTAAACAAAATTATATTGTTTTCTATTTGACTATAGCCAATTCCGTGAATGGCAAAAAGCTCATCCAGGATATCTTTTACCGATCTATTTTCGGGTGAAAGACTGACGCGGGTATTTGCCGACAGAACATTGTCTTTGTAAGCAAATCTTAAATTGGTTTGCTTTTCAATTTTTTTAATTACCGATTTTAGAGTTTCGTTACGTAATTCTATCTTAATATTGATTTTATCCAGCGATTGCCCCTTACTGGATGAAGCTAAGAGCAATTGGCCGGAAATCAGTAATACCAACAGGATAATAAAACTGAGTCTCATAATTTTTCGGGATGTGTTTAACAGTTGGCGTGCAGAAGCATCAGATAATGTGCACCATTGCTTAAACGCAAGAGTTTTTTTCATAACTTGCATTGGTTTTAATCGGTTAATAAATTGGTTAAAATACTTACCCTGTTGCCGAAAGATTTGAGAAGTCGTAAGCAGCGGGGTTTTTTAATTTTGAGCGTTAAAGTATCACTGTTTCATAGGGTTTAAATTTAAGTGGTAAAAAATTGTTTATTGTTCACAGCCTGGCCCGGATAGTATAACTTCACCGGTTCCGTTCCATTTATAGTTCAGATTATTTAGATGTGATAATACATTCACAACCTGTTGTAACCCGGTAGTATTTAAGAAGGTAGCGCTAAAACGGCAGTTACCGATCTTTTCGTTATTTAGCATAACTTTTATACCATACCTTTCTGTTAAAACGGCGGCGGCTTCTTTCAGCGTCATGTGATCCATCACCAGATCTGTCTCTTTCCAAAGTATCGTGGTTTTGGCATTCAATATATTTTTTGAAGATTGATGGTTGGCTTCGTTATAGCTTATCTGATGGTTGGGCAATACAATACCTAAAGTTTTTTTAGGAGTAGATACTTTAACCTTTCCGCGTGTTACTGTTACCTGAACCATGCAGCCTTCGGATTTAATATTGAACGCTGTGCCTAATACGCGTGTTGTAATCTGCCCTGCATGCACAAGGAAAGGGTGAAGCGGATCGTGCCTGATATCAAAGTAAGCCTCGCCTGTTAAGTATACTTCGCGGGTTTTGCCGGTGAACTTTGCCGGATAATCTAAATGACTGTTTTTATTTAACAACACGATGCTGCCATCGGCCAGTTTTATTTCTTGCACATGACGGGTAGGTTGGGGTATTGCTACCTTGGCTTGCAAAGGTGCTGGTTTAGGCCTGGTATGTAAAAAGTATAACCCGGCGCAAATAAATAATGCAATGGTTGCTGCAACCGACCAAATGATTGTTGCCGGACTTCTTTTTTGAAACGAGTAAACTTTTTTTTCCTTCTTTATGGTTTCAAGCAACTTATTATATAAAACCTCCTGGTGGCCAGGGTCAATGTCAACAAAAGAGCGGGCTTCGGTATCTGACCATAATTTTTCCAATAAACCTTCAATTTCTAACAGGTTATCCTCTTTGCCTATCAGGTCAAAGAGTTCATCAAGCTCTTGCATGGAACATAAGCCGTCCAGGTATTTTTGAAACAAGTATTTTATGCGAAAAACAGAGGCTGTTGACATGCTACATTTGGCTAATTGGAACCAATTTGTATACTTGACGATAAAATAACGGGAGAGGACTAATTAGATATGAAAAAAAATAAAAAAAGAGATACTGTCAATAAAATGGATAACAGACCATGTTTTATAAATTCACGCATTTTTTTCAGGGCAGTAACGATGTGATTTTTTACAGTATTTTTCGACAGATTTAATCTATCGGCAATTTGTTCATGGGTGAGGCCTTCTTCCCGGCTTAAATTGAGTACTAATTGTTGTTGCTGGGTAAGCATTTGCAAACATTGTGTAACGCGCTGGTTATATTCTTTTAAGTCGTGATTTGAAGCTGCTGTTGCCTGCTCATACTGCATTTGGTGATTAAGCAGCTGTTGTATCCTTTTTTCGCGGGCGGCTGTACGTAAAAAGTCGAGAGATTTGTTTATGGCCATCCGGTAAAGGAAAGCATCAATGTTTTCAACTTCACTAAGAATTTCTTTGGCTGACCATATCTTCACAAAAATATCAAGCACCAGTTCTTCTGCAATTTCGCGAGACTTAACAACTTTATAAATATAGGCGAAAAGCCTGGGTTGATTTTCTTGAAAAAACAACTTAAATGCAAGTTCATCGCCCGATGACAGGCGCTGGTGCAGCGAAGTTGATATTTCGTCACCAATATTGGCTGATCTCAAATAGTTGAACAAAATGCGGTTTTATAATTGGAATCATAAAGTAACAACCTATTATTCAAATAATCAATAAATAAGTTAATAAATGATTGTGAGGAGGACAATTAATATTATATCTATAACAGTTGTAAGCAGCAAATTAAAGCTTAATATCAACCTTTTTCCCCGTTTTTACCGCCAGATAGATGGCATCAATTATTTTTAAGTCTTTTACTGCTTCTTCACCGTCTATTGGAACAACAGGCTGTTTGTTTTCTAAGACGATCCCCGCTATTTGTTCCATTTGCACAGTTTGATGAACGGTAATGGGTTGCGTCAATTCGCCCTTATTGGTACGCCCTTTGATAGGTCCATAGCCGGTAGATGGTTGTAACTCTGCAAATCCCTTTTCTCCATTCAGGAAAAAACGATCCAGGTTGTTCATTTTATAAGTTGATAAACAGGATGCCGTGGCCCCGCTGGGAAAGCCAAATTGAAATTGTATAGTTTCATCCACGCCTTCCTTAAATTTTATGGGATCTGTTTTAGTCTCTTGTGCGGTAACCCAAACGGGCTCCTCGCCGGTCATATACCTGGAACCATTGATGGCATAAATACCTATATCCATTAAAGAGCCGCCACCTGCCAGTTGTTTATTTAATCGCCATTGCGTGGGATCGCCGATCGTAAACCCACATAATCCCTGGAAGAACAAAATTTTTCCAAAACCACCGGTTTTTCTCATCCTGATAACTTCAAGCGTTTTGGGTTCAAAATGCATCCGGTAGCCAACTAATAATTTCACATTCGCTTTTTTACAAGCGTCTACCATCTCCTGCCCTTCTTTGGCATTCACGGCCATTGGCTTTTCACAAATCGCATGTTTGCTGGCCTTAGCTACCCGTATCACCTGATCATGGTGCAATCCGTTTGGGGTTATTACGTATACTGCATCAATATCAGGGTTGTTTTTTATATCGTCGAAATTTTCATAATTGTAACAATTCTTTGCAGGTATAGCATACTTACTTTGCCATTCTTTAATTTTTGAGGGCGTACCGCTAATTACACCAACCAGTTTGGCCTTTACACAGGATTGCATAGCTTCAGCAACGCGGGTTCCATAACTTCCAAGGCCCATTATGGCTACGCGTAATACCGGCCCATTATAGGCTCCGTTATGATTATCTTTGCTATCTGCGCATGCTGTAATTGGCGCCAAATGCAATGCTAAGACTGATAATCCTAATTTCTGTAAAAAGTCGCGACGTGAATTCATAATCAGGTTATTTATTTTGTTTATAAATCACAAATTACTCATTTATTTAAAAACTTCAACTGCCTGGGATACTTTATCTTTCCACCGCAATTATCTTTTTACAATCCCCAATAAAACATTGCTTTCGAGATAGAAGTACGTTCTGAGTACGGGCTTCGGCGGGTTAAATTTTAAGTATGATAAGTTATCTTTTTATAGGTGGTCTGTAATTATTTTCAATATTAATATACCCGGGCAATATAATTCTAAGATTTATAGGAATCTATTTTAAATATATAGAAATGCCTGTGCAACTTTGTGCTTCTAAATATTTAGCAAAATATGCTACGTTTACTGGTTATTAAAAAAATACCCATAGGCAACGAAAATAATTTTAGTCCCGTATAAACAAAAAACAATCTTTATAAAAACCCTATCTAAAAACAAAACACAAAAAGTGAAAAATTTATTTGTATCAATAATCGCGCTATTCTTATTACAAAATATTGTAAATGCTCAAAATGCAAAACCCGGCCATTCCGTAAAAAAGAAGGCTCAAACAGCCATCGACTCCGCAAAATGGAAAGCCGACCATTATATTGTAGACAGGGATGCCGCCTTTACCGACCCACAGCTTGCTATTAAGAAATTAATGGGGGGCAATAAAAGATTTGTCGAAAATAAATCTATCCGCCCGAGACAGGATGCCGAAACCATTAAAAAATTAGGGTTTGGCCAAAAGCCTTTTGCTACCATTGTCAGTTGTTCTGATTCCCGCGTACCTAATGAAATGATCTTTGACCAGGGCTTGGGTGATTTGTTTATTATCCGGACTGCAGGACAAGTATCATCAGCAGCCTCTTACGGAAGCATGGAATATGCCGTGATAAAACTGTACACCAGGCTGATTGTTGTTTTAGGACATACCGACTGTGGCGCTGTAGCAGCGGCAGTTCAGAGGCCGGAAGATGTTCCCGGGCATATTGTTACTTTAATAAACGAAATTAAACCTGCAGTAGCAAAGGTTGCGCACCATCCGGGAGACCCTGTGAATAATGCTGTAAGACAAAACGTGATTGACCAGGTAAATGCCCTTAGAGATTTAGATCCTATTTTACATAAAAAATATTCAAAGGGAGAAATCCTGATTGTAGGCGCCGTTTATGATATCCACACCGGGAAAGTAGAATTCTTAAAAGAAACACTGAAGGATCTTCCGGAAAAGAAATCCAAATAAGGCCCGGGCGGCCAAATGATTTCAATCATTTACCGGAGGTTTGGTAACCATCGACAACCAATGTTTACACAATAGGTGTTGGGAGGGATTTAATAAATCTTCTCAACACCTATTTATAACACCGTCAATGCAAGCTGATAGTCAAGTGCATCAAGACAATACCTTAATACGTTGAGCTATTAGCGTATTGAGCAATTGACCAGATACGTGTTCAGAACCAACCAGGTCGGCCAAAGTTACCTGATCTAATAATTGATCAACCGAGAGTTGAATGATTTGCCAGAGTGACCGCACAGAACAGTCCACGGAATTAGTACACAAAGGCCGTACGCCCGCATAGCTGCCGCAAAAGTCCTTACTGTACAAAGTACCTCCCAGCAATTTCAATACCTGGTTGATATTGACTTCACCGGCAGGTCGGGCCAGTACATAGCCCCCCTTGTAGCCGGGTGTGCTGCTGATATACCCGGCTATGCGCAATATGCGCGTAAGCTTGGCTACGTAAGCTGCCGACAAACCTTCGGCCTCGCTTAAATCCGGAATGCTCATCCCGCCGTTATCTCCACATTTAGCAATGCGCAGTAATAACCGTAAACCATACTCCTCCTGGGCCGTAATTTTCATATTTAACGCTATATTTTAGTATTTGTGCTTATATCTTTTATAACATACCTAATTCGAACTTAGCCGTTTCAGACATCATTTCCCTATTCCAGGGTGGATCCCATACTACAGCAACATGCACTTCATTCACGCCTTCAATTTTTTTTATTTTTTGTTCCACTTCTACAGGTAATGACTGCGCAGCAGGGCAGCCGGGTGCGGTAAGGGTCATCACAATCTGTACATTGTTCAAAGGAGGCATAACCGTGGTTTCATAAATCAGCCCAAGTTCATAAATACTTACCGGGATCTCGGGATCATAGATAGTTTGCAAACAATCTATGATCTTTTGTTTCAATGCTTCCTCGTTCATCATCGCGTTTTCTTTTAATTTCCAACTGTTTGATAGACCAGGGCATAATTTTTCATCTGCCTGATCATGGCCAGCAAACCGTTGGAACGGGTTTGTGCCAGGTGTGTCATCATGCCTATTTGCTCTATAAAATCAAGCTTTGCCCGGATAATCTCACCAGGTGTATGCCCCGACAGTACACGGATCAGCATACTCACCAAACCTTTTACAATAACGGCATCGCTATCTGCTTTAAAAAACACCCTGCCATCATGGTAATCTGCTACCAGCCACACCGCCGATTGGCAGCCTTTAATCCTGTTTTCTTCTATTTTATAAGCTTCATCTAATGCGGGTAACTTTTTACCAAGGTCGATGATGTATTCGTACTTATCCTCCCAGTTGTCCAAAAAAGAAAAATCTGCAATAATTGCGGCCTCGGTATCCTGCATTTGCCCGTTGTTGTCTGTTATCATCATGACAGCATTTTGATGGTTTTATGTAAACCTATAATCAATTTATCTACTTCTTCCCTGGTGTTGTATAGCGCAAATGAAGCTCTTACTGTTCCTGGAATATCAAACCGTTTCATCAGCGGCTGGCAGCAGTGGTGACCAGTTCGCACAGCAATTCCCTGGTTGTCCAGTAAAATGCCAATATCCTGCGGATGCGCCCCTTTAATCACAAACGACACCAGGCTCACCTTCTCCCTGGCTTTGCCGATAATTGTGAGCCCGGGGATGTTTTCCAGCTGCTCTGTAGCGTAGGCCAATAACCTGGCCTCGTGTTTCCGGATTTCGGCTTTCCCGGTTGTATTAATAAAATCCAGGGCAACTTTTAACGCAATGGTATCCGCAATATTGGGCGTGCCGGCTTCGTATTTATAGGGCAGCTCGTTATAGGTAGTATGTTCAAACGTCACTTCTTTGATCATTTCCCCGCCCCCCTGGAAAACCGGCATATTCTCCAGTATCGCTTTTTTACCATACAGCACCCCTACCCCGGTTGGCCCATAAACCTTATGCCCCGAAAAGGCGAAAAAATCACAATCCAGGTCCTGCACATCAATATCCAGGTGAACGGCCGATTGCGCCCCATCAACTAATACCAGGGCTCCGGCCTGGTGAGCCGCGGCAATCATTTCTTTAACCGGATTTACCGTTCCTAAAGCGTTTGATACCTGCACAATGGAAACCAGCTTTGTTTTAGCAGTCAAAAGCTCCTGGTAAGCCTTTAATGAAAGTTCTCCGTTTTCTGTAACCGGGATCACTTTGAGTACAGCACGCTTTTCATCACAAAGTATTTGCCAGGGCACAATATTAGAATGATGCTCCATGCCCGAAATAATGATCTCATCTCCTGCATGAATATTTTGCCTGCCCCAGGTATAGGCAACCAGGTTTATGCCTTCCGTTGTTCCCCTGGTAAAAATGATCTCTTCAGTAGCTGCCGCACCAATAAATTGTTTTACTGCGTAACGCGAGGCCTCATAGGCTACAGTAGCTTCTTCGGCCAGGCTATGGATGCCCCGGTGAATGTTGGCATTATAACCGCTATAATAATCATTAATGGCATTAATTACACTTAATGGCTTTTGTGATGTTGCCGCATTATCCAGGTATACCAACGGCTTATCCTTAACCATACGGCCAAGAATGGGGAATGCCTTCCTAACGGCATACACATCAAAAACGGGCGATATCGTGCTTAAAGCTGTCATTTTTTTATTTATCATTAAAAAGCTGCGCTGTAATCAGTTGCCTCACATATTCGCGAAGCAATTCGGGTTTTATCTGCAACAGTATATCTTCGGCAAAGGCCTGTAACAGCATTGCCTGTGCGTTTTCCTTGGGGATACCTCTTGCCCTTAAATAGAACAAGGCTGTTTCATCCAGTTGCCCCACAGTACAGCCATGTGAACATTTTACATCATCCGCAAAAATTTCCAGCTGGGGCTTGGTATTAATACTTGCCTTATCAGACAACAGGATATTTTTATTGGATTGATAAGCATTGGTTTTTTGCGCCTGTGGCTGTACCATGATCTTTCCGTTAAATACGGCAGTTGCGTTATCATCCACAATCCCTTTATATAGCTGGTTACTGAAACAATTTGGTTTGCGGTTATCAACCAAAGTATGGTTATCGGCATGGGTATGGCCTTTAAGCATATACAAACCATACAGGTGTGTTTCATTGCCTGCTGCATCCAATACCAGGTTCATATTATTGCGAATCATACCGCCATTAAGCGTAATCGTTACAGTGTGTACATAACTCCGGCCCATTTGCCGGATATGTGTTGTGCTTACCTGGCTGGCATTAGCAGTATCGTTCTGGAGCTGATAATATTCCACATAGGCATCGCTGTCAACCACCACCTCCATCACCTGGTTGGTGAAACTATCGGCGGTGCCTGTTGTTTGATACGTTTCCACGAGTTGTAGTTTACTCCCTTCGCCCACATATACCAGGCTGCGGGGCTGCGAAAGCATTTGATGTTCACGTGCATCTGCCAGATGATACAGGTAAACAGGATGCTTCAATTGTTGTCCTTTAGCGATGTAGATAAATACCCCGCCATAGATGAATGAGGTATTAAGCGCATGGATTCCGTCTTTAATATATTTACTGCTTTGTCCAAGATGCTCTTTAACCAGGTCTTTATATATTCCCTTTGCAGCATCTTCCAATGGCATCACAGTTAATTGGTGGCCCGGCGAACGGATGGTGGAAAGCGCCGGCATAAACCGGCCGTTTACAAAAACCAGTTCATTAGCGCCTGAATGTCCCGGCAAGCGGATGGAATCAACATCTGCCTGGCTAAGAACAGCCCTTTCGTCAACAGCTGCAACGTGGTATTCTTTATCAAACAAACTGCTGATATTGGTATATTTCCACTCTTCGTTACGCAAAGACGGAAGGCCTGCGCTATTAAAACTATCAAAGCCTTCCTGGCGCATCCTGGCAATTTCGCTATCCGGGTTTGCACCCTGCAACTGTTCAAAGCGGTCTTTAAAATAACTTACATCTGTCATGATCCTGTTTAATTAGTACCTGTGGGTAAGCCTTCGGCTAAATTGATCTCATCCTTAATAAAATCATACCCTTTTTCTTCCAGTTCCAGGGCCAGTTCTTTACCTCCTGATCTCACCATACGACCATTGTATAACACATGTATAAAATCGGGTTGCAGGTAATCCAGTAAGCGCTGGTAATGGGTAATTATTAGTATGGCCCGGTCCTTACTGCGTAGCTGGTTTACCCCGGCAGCCACAATACGCAGGGCATCAATATCCAAACCGGAATCTGTTTCGTCCAGTATGGCCAATTTGGGTTCCAGCATAGCCATCTGGAAAATTTCGTTGCGTTTTTTCTCCCCGCCAGAAAAACCCTCATTAACAGACCGGCTCAATAAAGCCTGGTCAATATTAACCAGCGCCATTTTCTCCTTCATCAGTTTCAGAAAGGTAACAGCATCCAGCGGTTCTTCACCCAGGTATTTCCGCTTTTCATTCACTGCGGCTTTAATAAAATTGGTTGTACTTACCCCGGGTATTTCCACCGGGTATTGAAATGCCAAAAACAAACCTTCACGGGCCCGGTCTTCAGGCGGCATCTGCAGCAGGTCTTTCCCAGAAAAGGTAACCGAACCCTGGGTTACTTCGTATTCTTCTCTTCCGGCCAGTACCAGCGCCAGCGTACTTTTCCCCGAACCATTCGGCCCCATAATGGCATGAACTTCCCCCGGTTTGATTTCAAGATCAATCCCGTTTAGTATTTGCTTCCCTTCAATGGCCGCGTGTATATTTTTTATAGATAACATAGCAGTTCTATAACGTGTTTTATAAATAATCTGTGTGTTTCAAAATTACCCTACGCTGCCTTCCAGACTGATAGCCAGCAGCTTTTGCGCTTCTACGGCAAATTCCATAGGCAGCTGATTCATTACTTCTTTGGCAAATCCGTTAACTATCAATGCCACGGCAGTTTCGGTATCAATCCCCCGTTGCCTGCAATAAAAAAGCTGGTCTTCACCAATTTTTGAAGTAGTTGCTTCATGCTCAACAATTGATGTGGTATTTTTAACCTCAATATACGGAAAGGTATTCGCACCGCATTTGTCGCCCAGCAGCAGGGAATCACATTGCGAATAATTACGGGCATTAGTGGCCCATTTGCTGGCGCGTACCAGCCCGCGATAACTATTATTACTATGCCCTGCAGAGATCCCTTTAGCTACGATCCTGCTTTTGGTATGCTTGCCGAGGTGGATCATTTTGGTACCGGTATCCGCTTGCTGATGGTTGTTGGTAAGTGCGACCGAGTAAAACTCGCCAATGGAATAATCACCCTTCAAAATTACGCTTGGATATTTCCAGGTAATTGCCGAACCGGTTTCTACCTGTGTCCATGATATCTTGGAATGATCGCCCTGGCATATGCCTCGCTTGGTAACAAAATTATAAATGCCGCCACGCCCTTCTTTGTCGCCGGGATACCAGTTTTGAACAGTGGAATACTTGATCTCCGCCTTGGTAAGCGCAACCAGCTCTACTACGGCTGCGTGCAGTTGATTTTCGTCGCGCATAGGCGCTGTGCACCCTTCCAGGTAGCTAACGTAGCTATCGTCTTCAGCAATGATTAACGTACGTTCAAACTGGCCAGAGTTTTCTGTATTGATCCGGAAATAAGTGGATAACTCCATGGGGCAGCGTACGCCTTTAGGAATATAGCAAAAAGAACCATCGGTAAATACAGCCGCATTCAGCGCCGCAAAGTAATTATCGGTCATGGGCACTACAGAACCCATGTATTTTTTTACCAGTTCGGGATGCAGTTGTATAGCCTCGCTCATGGAGCAGAAAATAACGCCGATTTCCGACAATTGCTTTTTGAAGGAAGTAGCCACAGAAACGCTATCCATCACCACATCTACCGCTACACCGCTCAGCCGTTTTTGTTCGTCAAGGGAAATACCCAGTTTTTCAAACGTGCGGCGCAATTCGGGGTCTATCTCATCCAAACCGTTTAACTGCTGCTTTTGTTTAGGAGCGGCATAATAAATAATATCCTGGTAATTGATTGGCGGATAGGTCACGTTCGGCCACTTTGGCTCTTCCATTTTCATCCACTGGGCATAGGCTTTAAGACGCCAGTCCAGCATCCAATCGGGCTCGTTTTTTTTGGCCGAGATCAGGCGGATAACCGATTCGTTAATCCCCTTCGGAGCGGTGTCCGTATCTATATCTGTAACAAAACCGTATTTATAATCATTTAATACAGTTTGTTCCAGTGTATTCAGTTCTTCTTTCATGATGCCGGTCTTTAAGTGGAATCAGTAATAATAACACCACAAAGATACGGTCATTATCTGTTTATACAAAAAAGTATAAACAATATGACAATGGCATCACTTTGGGTAATCCGGCAACAATTCACACTAATTTTTGAAATAAGCGGATCCATGAGTACCTGTTCAGGGCATCTTTTAGGATTTGGGGCTGTTTTAAGAACCGGGCGCAATTGCAGCGCCCGATTCTCCGGCTATTTTAGCCGCTTAGGAATGATTGGCTCCTAAGGGTATACCGACTATAGATGTAGGGAAGATTATAAAAGGCTGCGCCCTGAAAAGAGCAGCCTGCACCATTAGGTGCTACCTATTTGTAGAAAAGACAAGCCATTACTTTTTGCCTCGGAGAGGCTACCCTCTCACAATAATGTTATTTACCTTGTTAATTGAGGGTTGCACCTACGGAGCAAGCTTGTTTTTTGTTCAAAACTACTACAAACAGGTTGCTCCTAACGGAGCATACTTACGGCGATGAGATTTATCTACCCGGCTTTAAAATCCGCTGTCATCCAAAGCAAAAGTATTTTTCCTTTCCTTCCATTTACCTTTTGTAAAATCCGGAAATTGGATACTTGCGTTGCCTTCTTTTAATGATTGGGTTGATAATGGTGTGATTACACTCATGGTAACCGAATCATACACATCAATTGGTGTTTGCCGTTTTTGCTTCACCGACTCTATAAAGGCGTTAAATACAAACCAATCCATACCCCCATGCCCTGCACCTTCGGCCAGCTTTTCGTATTTTTTCCACAGGGGGTGATCGTATTTATCGAACCATACTTTTGCCGGATCCCATGAATCATCTTCTTTCGACTGATGATCGATATATACACTCTTGTTTACATCCATCCAAAGCCCCTTTGTTCCCTGTACCCTGAAACCTAAGGAATACGGCCTTGGCAAGTGTGTATCGTGGCTTAGCAATACAGTTTCGCCATTTGCACAATTGATCATGGTGGTAGTTACATCACCATTTTTGTAATTGATCTTCGCGTTTTTATGGCCAGGTGATTGTTCCTCCACGTAAGCGGCTAATCCTTTCGCTTTTGAACTAAACGAAACCAAATTGGTAAAACGATTACCTGCATTGATATTCGCGTAATGCATGCAAGGGCCTGCTCCGTGAGTTGGGTAAATATCGCCATCCACGTCAATATTATACTGGGTACGCCATTGGGCCTCGCTCAAAGCATTAGGGCCAAATTCCACGCCGCCGCCATAGTATTGCTTGCCGTTATTAAAAAGTACATTCCTTAGGTTATGCTGATAACCTCCCTCTAGGTGAATCATCTCGCCAAACAGGTCCTGCCTCACCATGTTCAGGGCCGCCATTACGTCCCTGCGGTAACAAACATTCTCCAGTGTCATATATGGCATGCCTGTTTTTTCAGATGTATGTACTATATCCCAATGCTCATCAACCGTTAAGCCTGCAATTACCTCGCAGCCTACATACTTACCGGCCTTCATCGCATCTATAGCCTGCGGATGATGAAACTGCCATGGAGTGGCAATAATCACGGCATCGATATCCTTATGATCCAATAACTTTTTATATGCATCCAACCCGCCTGTATATTCCTTTACCGGGGCATGGCCCTTTTTGGCAATATACTCCCTGCAAATTTTAAGCGAGCTTTCCTGCGTATCACAAATGGCCACTATCTCCACATCATCGCGCAGCAAACCTTCGGCAATATGGCTCATGCCACGGGCGCCAACGCCTATATAACCTAATCGAACCTTGGCCGGCGCCGAAGCAAATAAGCTTCCGGTGGGTAATATGCTAAAACCGGCTACGGCAATCGCACTGTTTTTGATAAATTCTCTTCTTTCCATTTATAATTATTGTTAGTTGCTTTGAGGTTATAAATAAATCGTCCTTGTGAGGATTGTTAAAAAAAAGCTGTTATGCCAAGCATATCGAAGCATAGTGGGCGAAGACCTCTGCACACCCCCCTTCGACAGGCTACCCATGATGTGTTTAAAAAACCYTTTTGTCATCCTGAACGCAGTGAAGGATCTACTCTCCGCCATGCTTCTTCGCCCTGTATAGTCTGCGAATAGATCCTTCACTGCGTTCAGGATGACAAACCTTTTAAAACGTCTTTCCACTCAGGGTGTCAAGCCGGTTTAAGTAAACACGTCATCCTCATTTTTTACCAGGTATAAATGTACCGGCATTCATCGTTTTTGTAAAGAATATATAGCTTCCATTTTAACGCAAACGTTTGTAATCCTGTCGTGTTTATCATTTAACCAATATCAACAAATAATAATTGTGGTTAGCTCTCCCCGACAGCCTTTTCCCTATATAAAACTCACAAAGCATAATCTCCCGGCCATTGGCAATGCCCCGCTTTAACCGCTATAGTAGCGGCATTTATATTTTAGGTTGATAAAACTTAAATTAGCAATTTATAGCCACTCTTTTAAAACTGTAATGAAATTACGCATTAAGCAGGCGTATTTAAATACCTTGCTGTCAAAACAACACGCAAACGTTTGCAAAGCAATAATATCATAATATTCTCCTAACTTTAAATTTGCAAACACATACACACAGCCCCGGATAATGCAATCAAAACCAACTACTATAAAAGAGATAGCGCAATTACTGGGCATCTCGGTTTCCACAGTTTCAAGGGCCTTGCATGATCATCCCAGTATTGGGCTTACTACCCGTGCCAGGGTTAAAAAACTGGCCGGCGAGTTAAATTACGAGCCAAATCAAACAGCCATATTTTTACAGAAAGGTAAAACCCACACCATCGGTGTTATTTTACCCGAGCTTTCCGAAGCTTTCTTCTCATCGGCCATAAGCGCGATTGAAGATACCGCCTACAAAAAAAACTATACCGTACTGCTTGCACAATCGCACGATGATGAGCATAAAGAAAAGCTGCTTGTAGAAAAAATGAAAAATCACCGGGTTGATGGCTTGCTGATATCCCTGAGTAAAAACACCTCGTCTTTTCATCATTTCGAGAATTTAAAAAAATACAATATCCCGGTAGTTTTTTTCGATCGCATCCCCCCTATGCCCAACATACACTACGTAGCCTGCAATATGGAAACAGGTACTGTTGAGGCCGTTAGCTATTTATTAAAAAAAGGACATCGTGTAATTGGGATGATAAACGGTCCGCAAACCATGGTAGCTACCGGCGAAAGAAAGGAAGGTTATATTAAAGCCATGACCAAAAACAGGCTAAAATATGATCCTTCATTAATTGTATCATGCGACCTTACCGAAGAGGGCACAAAAAAAGCATTGGATAAGTTGTTAGCCGGTAAAAGGAAACCTACCGCAGTTGTAACTTTTAATGATTATGTGGCCCTTTTTGCTATCAAACACGCACAAAAATTGAATATTAAAATAAACAAAGACCTTGAATTTGTGAGCTACGCCAATTTACCTTTGATTAATTATATGGAAAATATACCCGCGGCTTCTGTTGAGCAATTCCCCTATTTGCAGGGGCAAAAGGCGACTGATATCCTGATAGACCTGCTTCATCACCAGCATAAAGGAACTAATGAACAAAGTGCCTATTACAAGCTCATTATTGAATCGCAACTGATCGAAAACAAAAAATAATCCATTAAAAAACACTCAAACGTTTGCACACCGGTTTCATAAGCCAATTAGGTATGTTTGACCAAATAATCTCAATAAATAATATGTTTGATGATATACTAAGGGGCTTTGGATTAAATGTTTCAGCATATGATATCCGGGCTTTTGGCTCCGGCTTAATAAACCATACCTATAAGCTAAGCGGTAATGAAGGGACCTACATCCTTCAACAAATTAATACCAGCGTATTTAAAAATCCCGGTTACATAGTCAGCAACCTGGCTTTGGTAAAAGAGTACCTTAATAAAACCAACCCCGGTTACCTTTTTGTAGCGCCGTTAAAAACCATTTCGGGCGACTTTATGGTTAGCTCATCAGATGGTAAGTTTTACAGGCTGTTCCCGTTTATTGAGGGATCACATACGGTAAATTTTTTGCAGAACAGTACCGAAGCTCATGAGGCTGCCTTGCAGTTTGGCAGATTTACCTGCCTTCTGAATCATTTTGACATAGGTCAGCTTAAATATACTTTGCCTGATTTTCATAATCTTAAACTTCGGTTCGATCAGTTTACGGCCGCCGCTCAAAATGCCGATCCGGCTAAATCAGCGCAGGCCGCAGTAGAGATAAAGGAGGTTTATAACCATCACCAGGTGGTACAAACCTATAACCAGGTAGTGGCTAATAATGAAATTCCGTTGAGGGTTGTACATCATGATACCAAGATTAATAATGTGTTGTTTAATGATAGCGGTAAAGCCCTTTGCCTTGTAGACCTTGATACCGTAATGCCGGGGTATTATTTAAGCGATGTGGGCGATATGATGCGCACCTACCTGTCGCCTGCCAACGAAGAAGAAACCGATATGGATAAAATACACATCAGGGAAGATTTCTTCAGGGCGATATACAAAGGTTACATGACCGAAATGGGCGACATTTTAACCGAAACCGAAAAACAGCTTTTTATTTTCTCGGGCAAACTGATGATATACATGCAGGCTTTGCGTTTTTTAACAGATTTTTTGAACAACGATGTCTATTACGGCGCGCAATACCCTGGTCATAATTTAATGCGCGCAAAAAATCAATTTAAGCTGCTTAACGAATACGTCAATGCCGAGCCATCATTTAAAATACTGATAACTAACGTTAATAAGGATTTTTTGACTGCTACCAATCAAATTGATTAGCGGTTTTTTTTGGGGCGGAGCTGAACAGGTGCCTCGTGATCGTCATTGCTGTATCCACCAGGGTAATCCTGGAAAAAATGGGGATGACGCGTTGGGTTTACGGCCTCACAACACCCATGTCATTGCGAGCGCAGCGCGGCAATCGCGAACTGTGCAGGTCCGCCCTGTATAGCATGCGATTGCTTCGTTCCTCGCAATGACATGACTTTAAGTTATTGAGTATCAATACCATTTTGAGTTCTTAATGTAGAGACGCATAATTGCGTCTCCCGCGTGCAAATCCCACATGCAAATTCCGCGTGCAAATCGCCCTTGCAAATCCTGAATGTCCTGCGGGAGACGCAATTATGCGTCTCTACAAAATTACCGTTTAAAATTATGTTATTACTGTTTTTTCCAGCCAGGCTCGTGGCAATGACAGTGGGATAAGTTCACTATTTATTGCCCGACAGCCGATCAAATAAGCCAATCACTTTCATATTTCTTAACTGGTTTTCTTCCGCAATGGCCGATGGGTTTAAAAAATCCTTATTCAGCTTTGCAAATCTTTCATCCAGACTTTTTGAACCTGTTAACAGCTGCTTCAATTTGCCAATAACAGCGGACTTTTGGGCCTCATTAAACGAGGGTTGATTTACCTCTTTTTCTATCAGCTGGTAAGTAAGGTAATAAGCCCTGATATCGACCATCAGCTTAAAATGTTCAAACTCCTGCTGGTTTTTTAGTGGTTTTAATGCATAAAGCTTTTGCTGGGCTATGGTACAGCTATCCAACAACTGCGGGATAGACATTGGGGGTGGTGATATAACCTCGCCCTGTTGAATTTCATAAGGTGCTGTTTTTAAAGCTTCCCAAAACGATGATGCCCCGGCCTTATCCAATCCGAACCGGTCTTCGGCGTATTTGTAAACAAATAGGTTTATATCTAATGACTGCTTGCTTTTAAGTGCCTCGAAGTAAGCTGCTATCGAAATATTAAACCCCGATAATGGATACACATGCCTTATAGCATATAACTCGGAAACATCTGCTTCTGATTCATAGACCGACGAATATTGACCCGATGTTGACCAGGAGGTCATGATCATGCCTTTATAACCCAACCTGGCTGCTGCAGGTATAAAATCGCGGATGTTTTTGAAGTGTTTTTCCCATTGGGTAAGATTATAATTATCCGGACTTGAACGTAAAGCCGGAGAACCCCAGATCTCGAAACCGCTTTCCATCAGCTTTTGATGGTCGCCAAAATGGCTCATATCCCAGCCATAGTTCCAATCTACAAATACGGTTTCTTTGGGGAGAGATTTGATGGCTTCCGGATACTTTAAAGCAATATCCGCCCAAAGCACTGGTCGCTTACCTAATTTGATCACAATATCGCACAGCATTTTAATGTAGTCGGTATACAGTTTGGATTTGCCTTCCTTTTCGGCCTTTGCTTTACATCTGGCATCGTGCCCAAGTAAATAAGTCTCGTCGCCGCCGATATGGATATATTTTGACGTGTGCGTAGCTGCCAGTTCGGTATACAAATCGGTAAACAGCGCCTTGTCGCCATCGGTTTCCAGCGGGCAAACCTGCGATACATCCTTTTGATCCTCGCGCAGCTTCTTATACCTCTCATGCCGCAGGATATATTCCACGTGCCCAAAGCTTTGCTGCAGGGGTATTACATCAATACCCAAACTATCGCAATATTTAATAAAGCTTTTTATCTCCTGTTTACTGTAAGCATAACGGTTTGGTATCAGTGGGTGCTTCTCAAAAGGATAAGTACCCTCCCACTCCATTACAAGCGTATTCATACCATGCTGCTTCAGCTTTAAGGCAAAATCCATCAGGGCGGGCATGGTCATAACCTGGATGCGTAGATCGATGTGAAATCCCCTGACCGCAAACGGGGCCGTTACCGTTTTACTTTGTTGTGCAAACAAAGTATTTAAACAAGCCAGCAGTAATAAAACAGGTAACAGTTTTTTCATGGTTGATATTTCAGATATGTGTGCCGCTTTTATCATCAGCAAAAAGCAGCGCATGCGGATGTTTACGCAATATGGTTGATGGATATTTCTCGCTGATAGCAGCGTTTAAAGTATGATAAACAGCTTCGGCCTTTTTTTCACCGGGAACAATTATGTACAGGTAAGGTGCACTTGCCAACGCCGGAATAGTTAACGTTAAAGCATGCGTAGGCACATCTTCTATCCGGGCAAAACAGCCATCATTAACTTGTTGGATCCTGCATGCGTTATCCAGATCGACAACCTTTACCAAAACGGGGTCGTTAAAATTGGCCACATGCGGATCATTAAATGCAAGGTGTGTATTTTCGCCAATCCCCAGGCAAACGATATCCGGGGGGAGCTGTGTTAACAGATCTGCATAACGCAAGCATTCCTCATCTGCATCAGGTGCATTGCCGTTTAGGTAATTCACACTGTTAAAGGTCACTTTGTTAAACAAACGTTCCTTCAAAAAATTCCCGAAACCCTGCGGAGCATCTGCCTCCAGGTTTAAATACTCATCCATATGAAAGCCGTTGATCCTCGTCCAGTCAATATCCTGTGCCAATAAAGCTTCCAGGAACTCATTTTGAGATGGTGCCGCAGCGAAAACAATGTTCACAAAGGGTTTTACATTGAACAGCTCATTTATCTTTTCGGCAACGGCTATGGCGGCAGCCAGGCCCATCAAATGCCTGCTTCCAAAAATTTTAACCGCCAGGTTATCTTTAATAAGTTCTTTCATTATTTAGCCCGGTGTTTGGTTTGCTTCATACACTACCCTGCCATTCACCATAGTTGTTTGAATATTGATCTGATCATCAAATATTACAACGTCGGCGTCTTTCCCGGCAGCTAAAGCACCTTTGTTGTCGCCTACCCCCATAATGGTAGCCGGATTTTGGGTCATCATCCTTATAGCTTCAACCAGGGGAACGTTCGCCATATTCACCATATTCCTCACCAGCCTGTCGCAGGTGGCAACACTCCCGGCAAATGACGATCGGTCGGGCAGTTTGGCAACGCCATCTTCTACTATTACTTTTAGCCCGGTATCTTTATTGCCCAGCACACTTTCTCCTTCGGGCATACCTGCGGCGCGCATGGCATCAGTGATAAGGGCAATTCTATCGGGCCCCTTGATCTTGTAAATCAATTTTAACAACGGAGCAGGCAGGTGGATACCATCCGCAATTACTTCAACATCCATGGCATCTATTAAAAACGCGCTCTCGATAACGCCTGCATACCGGAAAGCATTGCGCCGGGAAACACCCGACATACCCGAATATAAATGGGTAGCCAAGGTATACCCGTTTTCAAAAGCCTCCACAACTTCCTCATAAATGGCATCGGTATGGGCTAAAGCGGGAATGATCCCATTTGCCTGCAGGTACCTGGCAAATTTGATTGCTCCGGGCAACTCGGGCGCGGCGCTCCAGCGTTTAATAGCTTTTGAATAGGCGATGACCTCTTTGTATTCGTCCTCATCGGGATTTCGGATATAACGGGGATCCTGCGCACCGCGCTGACTCATGGCAAAGTAAGGCCCTTCTAAATGCATGCCCAAAAACTGTGCACCCATGGTATTTTTAGCATCGGCAAGGGCATATAGATCAAGTGTTTTTAACAAGTCGGCTTTTTCGGAAGTAAGGGTTGTTGGCACCATGGCTGTTGTACCGTAGCGGGCATGTGTGCGGGCTATCGCTAAAAACGCTTCTTCGCTGCCATCCATAAAATCATGACCACCGCCGCCATGCACATGAATGTCAATAAACCCCGGCGAAACGTATTTACCTGCTGCATCAATAACAGTAGCATCCGGCGCGTCGATATCACGCTCGCTTACGGCCTTAATTTTTTTTCCGCTGATAAGCACCGTTGCATTGCTAATGCGATAGGGTGTAATAACGCGGCCGTTTATGATCTTTATTTGTTTATCCATCTGCTATAATGGCCTACAAGTTAAGTCGTTTTAGCTATATTTATACATTTTTCCCGATATTTCTCGAGCAAAAATTTGTTCGGTTTAGCTACTTTGATCAAACGGCTTACCCCATTTAAATCTGCGGTTTGTCCTATGGTTTCTTAAATAAATAAAAACCCACAAAACACTAAAACACTTATAATCAAACAATTAAGTGTCCCACCCCTATTTTTTTTTAAATACTTAAAGCATTGACTATCAGCAGAAAAGGTGTTTCAGCCGTTCCAATGCGTTCCACCGTTCCGGTGGAACACCTAAACGCTTTATATTTATTTCCCTCTCCCGGTTAAGCTTTTAATCAAGTCGGTTTCATCAGTTTTATATGGCGTACCATCCTGGCGAAAGATATCATGAAACCATAATTTAGGTTCGCTGCCATCTGGCATTGGGGCATCCCATGCATAAATGGTATTGGTTTTGCCAGATACAAAACCCCAGTTGATGGCGCCCACATTTTCCTTTTTCAACATCGGTAATACAGTACTAAACAGGCTGTTACGCGGGCGGGCCATATACTCAGTACAGATCAGCGGGCGACCAACCATTTTAAGGAACTGAACAGTTTTTAAGTGCTCAGCCTCCGGCGAATAATCGTGATAAGTAACCACATCCGAATTAGCTATTTGGAAACGGTTCAGTTCCTCTAAATTCCATGCCCATACACCCGCGCTTAGCGGCTGGGCCGGATTTATCTGCCTTGCCCATTTAAATATGTTTTTAAGCAGCGGTAATGATTTATTGCCTTTATCCGAGTTGCCTGGTTCATTGTACAAATCCCAAAGCAAAATGCGCTTATCGGTAGCAAACCGGCTTAAAACATCCTTTACATATTTCTGTAGAATCGGGGAATCGGCCATTTCCTCGGATGCCGGTTGCCCGGGATCCTGCATCCAGCCGGAGTTATGGATCCCTGGTTTTGGACCTGGTTGTTTGCCAATTTTTGGGACCTTGTTCCAGCAATCATCAAAAAACACAAACATGGTTTTGATACCATGCTTACTGGATATGGCCAAATATTGATCCATACGTTTCTTAAACCCTTCCGGATCCTGCTGCCAGGCAAGGTGATGTAAAAATACGCGCATTACATTCATACCTAAGCCCTGGGCATATCCCAACTCACGATCAATAGTTTTGGGATCAAATGAATCGGCCTGCCACATTTCCAGCTGGTTTATGGCGTTGCTTGGTATAAAATCGCTGCCAACCAGCCACTGATTTTTAGCATACCACTCCTTTGCCCTTTGTTGCGACCATACTTGTGCCGTTGCTTTTTGCTGGGCGGCCAGCCTCATGCTCAATGACATTAACAAAGCCAGGGCTACTACTTTTAATTTAGTTTGCATATATAGGTGTTTTATGGTTCTTATTAATTAACAGTATGTTATATGTCACTTGACTCTAAAACTGTGTATAATTTTTATTCCACTGCCGGGAACGAGGAAATCCTTAATCTTGCGCCTTCCAACGGGACCAATGTTAAACCGGCAACCGGCCCATTAGTTTTAACCGGGCTTTGCGGCAATATACCACAAAGGCCGTAGTGATCAATAGACCATGACAGAATCTTTTACCTTCTAATTCAACAGGGGCGCTTGCATTAGTAAGGGTCATCCTTTGGCCACGCACGATGGATTATTTCTATCGACTTCTCATTATGCCTATATAGAAGGAATGCAGAACTACGTAAACATATTCACCTTAAAAGGCAAATATGTAACCATGCTCTCCCTCAAAAATCTGGAGGAGAATTTAGCGGGCAAAGCCTTTATCAGGGTACATAAATCATATGTAGTAGCAATTGGCAAAATAGAGGGTATAGAGGGCAACGAAATTTTTATTCAGAACAGCAAAATTCCCATTAGCCGTAATTACCGGGAGCAGGTTATAAAGCAGGTAGTTACCAACAGGCTTTGGGACAAAAAATAGCCGCATTGACTACGACAAACGTATCGTAATCAAAGCAGGCTATCTACATGTTAATCAATTATTAAATTAGGGGTATATGCTTTTTTATATCATAGGGTACTTTTGCAAAACATTGATAGCATTACTACTTCTTATCGCAAACCAGGAACACAACTCCTCTTGCCGGCACGGAAACTTTTATTCCCCCACTTGTATTTGATGAGCTTGCCGGAAGCACAGCATAATTTGATGGACCGCCAACATCGCCGGATGGACCGTTGTTATTTATGATTACCTTACCCGAGTATGATCCGTTATCGGTGCCGCCTTTCAATGTGTAATAGTAGTAGCTGGCCCCGGTATAATAGTTTTTAAAGTTGACATTAACTACCTGGTCGGTACCGCTTTTATTTACCAATGTAACACCGGCTTCGCCCGATGTAAACGAAGATGCGTAACTAACAATATCTGTATTACCCGTTACAGTTGAACTTATCATCCTATCTCCAAAATATTTTTGAAAGTAATACAGGTAATAAAACGCCGGTCGCGGGGTAAAATCCGTTGTGCCATCCTGTTTATAGGTAAACAAACCATGATCATTACCATCGCTGCCGCCATTGGCTAAATCCCAGCGGCAGGCCATACTTACCTGGTTTTTAATTAACTCGCCAAGTACCAAAACCGCGTGTACGCCATTCACATACGATACCTGCTGCCTTGAACCGGCTGCAAATATGTTCCACTCGTCCATAGCAACCGGTTTTTGTGCCACGCCTGCCTTTTGAATGGAGCTGTTAACCCAGTTTAGCATTGAAGTTGTAACCGCTGATGGGGTTGCCAGGATAACCTCTGGAGTTGAATTTTGGTTAAATGGTGTATAGTAGTTATGCACCACAAAAAAATCGGGCGATGAACCGGCGGCTGATAATACGCCTGCATTCCAGTTTTGCACTCCTACCGAATTGTTTTGGTCATCTACGTCGGTGATTACAACACCTATTTTAATGGAGGCACCTACGTCGCTGGCGGCTTTGCGCATCGAATCCGCAAAAACCTTAAAATGGGTTCCATATAGCTGGCCCGTTAAAATTTCGGGTTGCCCATCCTTATTTTTTGATACATCAATACGGTAACCGGCTTCCCAGTTACCAAAATTTTCATTACCCACCTCCCATAATTTGGTACGGCCTTTATCATTTCTAACCCATTGGGCAGCATAATGCGCAGCGGTCTCTACCGGGTGGTCGCTCAATCCATAACGCGCATAGCCATAATTTACGGTGATAATACCCGTACTATTAGTTTTTTGTAACAACGAATAGTAATTATCGAGGCTTATTGACCAGTTATCAGTAACCATGCCGCTCCAGTACCCGGTAGCAGGATCAGGAGTGCCGTCGGCTTTTAATAATTGCGCGGGCACATCGCCAGGTTTACCCCCAGATGGAAGGTCATAAAAATAAACATCTGATGTACTCCCCCCCGGCGCCCTGATAATGTTGGGCGAAAGATTACTGATATTTTTTATAAGGCTGGCATCAGTAAACTGACCTGTATATGGGGTAAGATTGTTACCAAACAAATTCTTTGAAACTTTTGATACCACTTGTGCAAAGTCTGCGGTTACGGTGATCGTTGATGTGGTACCGGGTTTAGCTGCATTTTGCGCCGATGGTTTTGTAAATATTTTACCCTCCCAGTTATCTAAAAAAAAGCCTTGCGAAACCGCGATAGCAGGATTTGTTGGTGATGTAATCGGGCCGGTTGCGCCTCCGTTATCTATAGCGACAACCACCGTTGTATCAATTTTTTTTTCCTTTTTACATGCCTCTGATGTTAAAAAGGCTATTAATAATACAAATACACTCTTTGTCGTCAATTTCATTCTTTTGTTTTTTGCCTTAATAGGGGTTAAAATATGGCTTGTATGACCTGCTTGCCAAACATGTGTTTTTTTTAAAATTATGCCACTGACGCCTTTAAGTTAACCTGCGGGTGTAGTATACAACCTGCTATCATATAGGTTGACCTAAACTCATTTGGGGTGAATTGTTTTTTGCGTTTAAATATCCTGTTGAAATTGGATATGTTGTTGAAGCCGCATTCATAAGCGATCTCGGCCACTGTAGTTGTGGAGTCTATCAGCATCCTTGAAGCATGCCCTAATCTTATTTCGTTTAAACTATCGGTAAACGTTTTGCCGGTACGCTTTTTTATAAAACGGCTAAATGAAGCTTCGGGCATATGAATAACCCTGGCAGCCTCGGCCAATGTTACCCGGCGGTTGTAATTATTGTTCATATGCTCAAATACCTTCTCTATTCGCCGGCTGTTGTAATAAAATCTTTCATTTATAAAGCTCAGATCCGATAAAGTTTTCATGTCGACCGAGGTTGACAACTCGTGCAGAATAGATAGCAGTTCTAAAACAGATATAAACCCGCTTTTTTTATTCAAGGCCAAAATCCTTTCCTTTACCGCTAAAATTGTTTCCGGAGCGAATATGATACCCATAGGTGCACGTTGAAGCATACCCTTTAAAAAACTGAGTTGATTTCTCCTTAAAAATTTCTCATCAAAAAGGTCCTTATGAAACTGGATAATGATCTCTGTTATCTCTTCACTTTTACATTCATTGGTAAACCAGCCATGGTAAAGATCGGGGCCGATAAGTACCAGTTCAAGATCATCAATTACGTCCATATGGCCCCCAACAACGCGTTTGGCTCCTTTTGCATTCAAAATCAAATGCAGTTCGTAATCATCATGATAATGAAGAGGCGAATCAAATTTATTATCGGTCTTCGCGAAAACGGTAAAGCAATCGCCGGCTGTCAGCGGGGTAATTTCGCGCATTACATTGCTTGTCATCATAATAATTTTATTTAACTGCCAGCTGGTCGGCAACAATCTTGGCTGTAACATCATCTATTATCATCGTTCCGGAGGCATTACCCATTGCAAGAAGAATTTTAAAGTTCGAAGCCTTCTCAGGTATTTTAATCGCTTTAGTAAAAAGAGTCCATTCCAGATCACCTGTTAAGCGGGCAATGTTTTCGCCACCGTTTATTTCTTTATCGCCGCTATCCATAAAAACAACACTAAATATGGCGCCATCCCAATCATTTTTACCTTTAACAACATTTATGACTTTTATCCAGGCGCCAAACTCAATAGTTGTGTTTTTTTTGGGGATGCGGATTACCTGGTCGGTACCCATCCAATTATCGATAGTTGTGCTGATAATGGCGCAACTGTTTTTGCCGGTTTTAAAGTCCCAGGGCGTAAGTTTTAAATTATTTCCGCTCCATCCGTACAATTCATCTTCAAAACCGCTATTGGTTACCAGGTTTTTTTGCGCTTTAGCCAGTAAGCTCAGCATAATTAAACTTATGCAGCACGTTATTTTAATCGCCTTCATTGTTCATGTGAGTTTTAAAATACCATCTCCTGGCCTACTCAATTCGGCCAGGGGATGGGTATTATCTTAAAGCAACATATTACTGTATAACGCCTACGTCGTCTAAATAAAACAACGAAGCTACTCCACTAAATTCCTGGAAAATAATTGAATTTACTGTTTTAGGCGCTGTGCCCCCAGTATTTACAAAGGCCGTCATCGGGATATTAAAGTTTGTCCAAACGCCTTCTTTTAAAGTAATTGCTACTGCGTTATTAAAGTTATAATCAAGTAATATATGTATAACCTTGTTATCGGAACCCTTACCACCATAAATCGACATTTTAAAGCTTTTTAAAGCAACATTGCCTGGAGCCTGAATAACATAAGCATCGTAGCCACCGGCATACTGTACCTTTATTGATTTGCTACCGCGTGCAACAGGCGAACTATTGTTACCATCGGGCGAATTGCTCCAACCATATTGCCCCCATCCGTTTTCAAAACTATCTTCAAACGCAGCCTGCGAAAATCCGAAAGGATATACACCGAAAGCTTCGGTGTGATTGTCTGGGATACTCAGATTTATGCCATTTGATCCTAGGGGCCCCGATGTTGTACCACCACCCAAAGTAGCGGTAGTAGTAACCGAGATAATATTTGGGCCTGATAAACCAGCGGGTACTTTCACTGTAGCCTGCGTAGGTGTAAAGGAAACTATCTGTGCCGGAGTTGTACCAAACTTAACACTACTCAAGCCGTTAAATGTAGTTCCGTTGATAACGATCAGGTCGCCGGCATTACCTGCGGTAAAGTTCACCGATGTGATGGATGGGAAAGGCTGCTCGATGATAAAATTAAAATCAACCGAGCCATTCTGGGTCACTACCTTCAACTTATTAGGCGTGCTTGCATCACTAAAAGGCACAGTTGTAGGTATATTGATAATAAGGCTCTTATCCGTTGCCAGCGCGGTGTTGAAATAAATTTCGACGCCATTGACGTAGATATGCGTTGCACTGCCCAGGTTTGCACCCACAATCATATACGGGGTATATATTTTACCCGATGTGGTGGTAGAGTCAAACGGTGTTGGTCTATGCTCGCCATAAGTTGAGGACGAATCAAGCGTTATCCGGTGTTCAATTGATGTCAGGCTATCTTTGGTAAGCGTGCGCACACGGGAAATAGTGGGCGCACCTGTTCCGTAGTTGTTTTTATCCTTTTTACAGGATTGCACTGCAAGTGTAGCCAACACGGCCAGCAGTAAGTATAGGCGTCCTGATTGTTTAAATATTTTTTTCATGTTAATGCTTTTTACTATTTGAATACGTAAGGAACCGGTGGATCTAATAATTTAGGGTCAGTTGCGGTTTCTGTTTGCGGGTAAGGAAACACAAAAAACGAACTTTGCGCTACATTTTTCTGGCTGTATACAACCGGCGGGGTATCATTACTAAATGTGCCACGCTCCTGGTTGCTTAAAATTGCTACAGCTTTAGGGTGGTTTACTTTTAAAATACCTTGCCAGCCATCAATACGGCCCAAATCAAACCAATAATCAAATTCAAAAGCAAGCTCCATCCGGCGTTCGTGTAGGATATCATTTTTGGTAAATGATGTTACAGTATTTAAACCAGCCCTGTTCCTGATCATGTTGTAATACCTTAAAGCAAGCGGATCAGTTGTGCTGCCGTTGCTGCCTAAAATAGCTTCTGCCTCAATCAGTAAAACTTCGGCGTAACGCATCAGGTAGGTATTGTTTGCGGCTGATTGTGCCGCGCCTACACCGCCATTATCTGCCGGCGTACCCACTACATACTTTTTCATACCTGCTTTGGTACCCTGTGAGTTCACATTATTAGGCACGGTGAAACCTCCACTGGCCTGGTCAATTTCAGGGTACTTATCGCCGGCCAGCATAATAGTGGCATGCTTGCGGTTATCGCCTGGCTCGTAAGCTCTTTGAAAGTCAATTGTTGGACCCATTACAGAATAGCCGTCACCGGTGCCTGTAACACCACTTATTGCCCACGAAGCCTGTATAGAGTTTCCATGGCCATAAGATGCACCACCTGCCCATTGCAAGGCCGCAACAGATTCTTCGTTATTGTTGTTAGCAGTTTTAAACAAATCGTCATAATATTTACCGTCTACCAAACCGGTGTAGCCGCCTGATGCTATTTGTGCATCATTTATATAACCACGGTACAATTTAAACTCGCCGCTATTGATTACCTTTTCCGCCTCAGCCCGGGCATTGGTGTAATCTTCCATATACAGGTATACCTTTGACAGCAATGCCGATGCCGAACCGCTTGAAACATGGCCCTGTGCCTGGCTCGATCCGCTGCGGATCATCTTGGTACAATTAGCCTCGGCAAATTTCAAATCGTTGATAATGAATTTATACACATCAGTAACCGGGTTAGTATTAACCTGAAAATTGGTTACAAAGTCTTCACTGTTCTCGATGATAGGCACATTGCCCCATAACCTTACAATATGGAAGTAGGCTATAGCACGCATAAAATGCGCCTCGCCAAGGGCATTATTGATAACAGCCTTGTCAACCGATGCCGGAGCATTAGGTACGTTATTGATGACAGCGTTTGATTGCGCAACAACCGTAAATAAAGAGTTCCAGGCATCGGCAAGGCGGGGGTTAATATTGGTAAGCGAGAAATTGAACAGGCTTATTACGTCATCAGAATAGGTACGCCCGTTACCGCCGGCCAGTTCTGTAATTGCCCAGCCTGCTTTGTTGTTCCAGTTAAACCATGGCGAGTTATACAATGCGTTGGTGCTCGCGGCTACCTGGTCGTTTGTTTTATAAAAGTTATCTACAGTAATAGCGTCCTCGGGCGGTCTGTTAAAAAATTCCTTTTTACAACCGGTTACTGTGAATGTGCTCATCACCGTAACGCCTATAAAATATTTTATATGTCTTTTCATGTTAAATTCTTTTTATGGATTAAAATTCAGCGTTAACACCAAATGTTACTGTGCGTGGAGATGGGTAGCGGCCCAAATCAACGTTTGTTAAAAACACATTCTGGTTCATGGCGCCAACTTCGGGGTCTAAACCTTTGTATTTAGTAAATGTGTACAGGTTTTGACCGCTCGCAAATACCTTAAACCTGTTCAGTTTTATCTTGCGGGTCCATTTTTGTGGCAGGTTCCATGCAAGGTTTACATTCTGGATTCTTAAGTACGATCCGCTTTCTAAAAACCTATCAGATGTAAACAGGTTKGGGTTATCCAAACCGGCACGCGGTGCCGGGATATTAGATGTTGGGTTGCTCGGGCTCCAGAAATTAGCAGATGATTGCAGCTGGTTCACGTACAGGCCCGATAAGCCCGCAGTTGTATAATTTAACGCGTTCAATATTTTAGCGCCGTATGAGCCGGTCATGAAGATGTTTAGATCAACGGATTTATAAGAGAACGTATTGGCAATACCGTAAGTAAACTTAGGGTTAGGGTTACCCAGGTAAGTCTGGTCTTTTTCATTAATCAGGCCGTCGTTATTTAAATCCTTATACCTTATATCGCCTAACCATGTACCTGTAGAGCTATTCGCGATTGGCCTGTCGAATTGGGTTTTTGAGCTGGCCAACTCCGCATCGCTTTTAAATAAGCCATCTGTTACATAACCATAAAACTCACCAACCGGTTGCCCTACAGCGGTACGGGTAATACCCCTGTTTAAGAAGCCATTGGTAATATTGCCTGCAATAAACGGCGTTCCGTTAGCTAATGAAAGCACTTTGTTTTTGTAGTGCGAGAAATTTAAAGTGGTTGCCCATTTAAAATCTTTACCGACAATATTTTTGCTGTTGATAGAAAATTCGAACCCTTTGTTGCTCAGCTTACCAGAGTTAAAATATGGCGGGTTTACACCACCAAGGTATGATCCGCTTGCACCTTCGCCCACAAGAAATGCGGGTAGTGCTGCCTGGAAAAGAAAATTTTTTGATGTCTTATCATAATAATCAGCACTTGCATCAATCCTGTTATTGAACAAACTGAAATCGATACCGAAATCGGTTTGGATCCCGGATTCCCATGTTAGGTTAGAATTTTTGATCTTGTCGATTAAAAAGCCTGTACCAAAACCTGTTGCAGACGGCTTTAAAGCTGCGCCATATAGGTAGTTGGGTACGTTTTGGTTACCAACCTGCCCGTAACTGGCTCTTAGTTTCACGTTATCTGCTATATTTTTAATGCCTGCCAAAAACGGCTCTTCAGATAAGCGCCATGAAACGGCTACCGAAGGAAAAAAGCCTGTTTGATGACCTTCGGCAAATTTCGACGACCTGTCTGAACGGCCTGTTGCTGTTAAGCTGTATTTACTATCGAAGGTATAAACTACGCGCGCTATACCCGATTGCATCGCCTGGCTGCCCTTATACTCGTCAATCCGTGCCGATTTCGCATCACCCAGGTTCAGGGTTTGCAAATCATTACTGTAAAAGCTTTGTGTGTAAGCACTTACGCCGTTCCATTGCGCTTCGTTAACCTCGTAACCCAGTGTGGCATATACATTGTGTTTTTTGGCAAATGTGTGGTTGTATGAGAAATACTCTTTCCATCCCCAGTAAATTTGCGTTTGCCATGATTCGGTTAAATTGGCTGTTTTATTAATGTACCCTCCCCAGGCATAAGTTGGGTTAAACTGCAATGCTTTCGACCAGTTAAAATCGCCGTTAACTTCCGACCGTAAGGTTAAATCGCGGTATATTTTTATATCAGCATATAAGCTGCTGTTGACATTGTGCCTAACCAGCGTATTGGTTAAAGATAAAGCCTGCGCAACAGGATTTATAGAACCTCCTGTCGCATTATCGCCGGTAAGAATAGGGCCTGCGAATGATCCATCAGGGTTTCTGACCGGTACATCGGGAGCGCTTAATAATGCGGTATATACAATGCCGTTGTTATCGCTAAGGCCCCTGTTTTCTTCGCTACGGGTTCCACCTATTACTGCACCAAACTTAAGCCATTCCTTAACTTGGGTATTAATGTTTGAGCGTAGGCTATAGCGTTTGTAAGTACTGCCCAGTATAGTACCCTTTTGATCAAAAAAGCCGCCCGATACATAATAATCCACGCCATCCTTACCACCCGATACTGATACCTGGTGACTTTGCTGTGGCGCAGTCCTGAAAACTTCTTGTTGCCAATTGGTACCCTTGCCTAATAATTCCGGCGATGCAAACTCAGCTCTGCGGGGTACCTGCACGTTGTCGGCAAGGGCGTTTTGCAAAGTCGCATATTGCTGCAGGTTCATCATGGGTAAAAATTTACCCTGTTGCTGAAAACCATAATAACCATCATAACCAACACGGGCGCTTCCGTTTTTACCTCGCTTGGTGGTAATAATGATTACACCATTTGAGCCTCTTGAACCGTAAATGGCTGTTGATGAAGCATCCTTTAATACATCTATGGACTCGATATCGCTCGGGTTAAGCATCGACAACGGGCTTACCGCAACTTCATCATTATTACCTAAGGCGGCAGAACGGCCGCTGGTGGCCCGGTTATTAGCATCGCCAAATATGGGCACGCCATCAATAACGTACAATGGCTCGTTTGAGCCTGACAATGACGATATACCACGGATGTGAACCGATGTTTGACTACCCGGCGCACCTGAGTTTTGCGTAACCGTTACACCGGCAACTCGGCCCTGCAATAACTGATCTACACTTGATTGTGGCACATTGGCTATATCTGATGCCTTTATTGATGATATGGCACCGTTTACATCCTGCCGCTTTTGCTGGCCGTAACCAATCGCTACGGTAACTTCGGCTAAACTTGTTGTTGATGATTTAAGCGTAACATTAATTGTTGTTTTAGCGCCAATAAGCACTTCCTGCTTCTCGGCTCCGATAAACGAAAAAACAAGAGTTTTGGCGTTTGCGGGTAGGGTAACACTGTATTTACCGTTAATATCGGTTACAACCGAAACCTTGGTATCTTTAACTGATACTGTAGCACCAGGCAGGGTAACACCTTTTTCGTCAGAAACTGTTCCCTGGATCACCGTTCCCTGGTTTTGTGCCACCCCCCGGATGCACATTAACAGTAAAGGGAACAGCAATGCTATTCGTAGAATTTTTCGCATAATAATTGGTTAATTGATAATTGATTTATTGATTGTTTTTGGTTTTGCTAATTGGTACACACGTTCTTCAAATCAGAAACAGATCAATAGGTTCGGACAGATGCAGGTTAACAACTTCAACCGGCATCTACAGGTAGGCCAGCTATAATTGCGGGTAAACTGTCTTCACTAAAATTTGTAAACTAATTCTCCAGGTTTATTATTCAGCTGATATGCTAAAAGCAATTCATTGAATATTCGTTTTGTTGATGGTAAAATTATATGCTAAACAAACCCCGGTTGTGGATAAATAGGGGCACAAATGTCAACCTTAACTATCTAATTGATTATCAGATATTTAATTAAATAAAAGGAGATATTTGCAATTAAAACGCACAAAAAAGATTACAAATGTATCCCCATACTGCCGTGATCTTGTTTTTGAAAATGCCATAATAGTATTAGTTTGGTGCTAACAACTGAAGGGTATCGAAACCCAATTTGCACCTGACAGCGCAGACGCTTACATATTGCGGAAACAAAGTTGATAACTTAAGGCTGCCTGTTTCTGTCGGAAAAACCACTTGAAACGCCAAAAGAAAACTTATATATATCTATGTTTTATAAATAAAAGACCTACAAAAATCGATTTCCGTAAAGGAAAATTATAGTATAGTAAACTATAATTCTGCCTCTTCGGCATCTTCCAGGTATTTAGATGGAATGGTATTGTATTCGGCCTTAAACATCTTTACAAAGTATTTCTGGCTTTTAAAACCTACTTTATGGCAGATCTGGGATATGGTTAGATGCCCTGTTTCCAGAAGCTGGGCAGCTCGCTTTAACCGCATGGATCGCACCAGTTCATTAGGAGTTTTGCCTGTCATAGCCAATATCTTTTTATATAAGGTATACCGGCTTACAAAAACCTCGTTGCTTAATTCCTCAACAGAAAAATTGGGGTTCGAGATATTGCTGTCTATCAGAATAAGCACCTTTTTAATGAACAGCTCATCCGGCGAATCCACATGCATCTCGGTAGGATTTACTTCCACCTGCTTGGTATAGGTTTTGCGCATGCTTTCCTGCTGGCTCAGTATATTTCTGATCTTCGACTGAAGTATCTCGAAGTTAAAAGGTTTGGTTAGATAATCGGTAGCACCTGTTTCCAACCCTTTTAACTGCTGATCTTCCCCGGTTAATGCCGTTAACAATATTACAGGAATATGTGAGGTGCGTTTATCATTCTTGATTTTTAAACACAGATCAATACCGTTCATTTCGGGCATACTGATGTCGCTCACAACCACGTTAGGATGCTGGGCCAGTGCTTTTTGCCAACCTTTTTTACCGTTCTCGGCTTCAATTATGTTAAATGCCGATTTTAAATTGTCCTTAATGTAAAATCTGAAATCTTCATTATCCTCCACCAATAATACGGTAGGTTTTTTACCATCCCGGTTCTCTTTATGAAGATCGTTCCTTTGCAGGGCTTTGTGGGGTAATGATTCATTGGTATGGTCAAATGGTAAAAGTGTATCGGTAAAAACAATGTTATCTAACCGGCTTACAGGCAATAAAACTGTAAAACAGCTTCCCTGGTTAAACTCACTTTCAACAAAAATTTCACCATCATGCAGCTTTACAAACTCTTTGGTTATCGATAAACCTATCCCACTACCCTGGTTGAGCATAGATCCCGGCAGATCATTCTGAAAAAATGGATCAAATATCCGGTTAAGCTTATCGGCAGCAATACCTATTCCCGTATCTACAACCCTGATTTCCAGCAAGTCATCATTTTCATCTCCTTTATCTACCAGGTTAATCAAAACGCTTACCTGCCCACCATCATGTGTAAACTTATAAGCATTTGAAAGCAGGTTGAACATGATCCTTTCTATTTTATCATGATCAAAACTTGTATAATAGCTTTCAATTTCCGAATCAAACACAAAACGGATATTTTTTTGATCAGCCACATCGGTGAAAGCAAAAGACAGCTCTTTTATAAAACTGATAATATTGCCATTCATCTTATGCAGCTTTAGCTCCTGGTATTCCATCTTCCTGAAATCAAGCAGCTGATTAACCAGGTTGAGCAAACGTTTTGCATTACGGTTCACCAGCATAAGCTGACGCTGCACTTCGGGTTCATTAATTTGTTTAAGTATCTTATCAACCGGGGCCATAATGAGCGATAAAGGCGTCCGGAACTCATGACTAACGTTTGTGAAGAATTTAATCTTCATCAAATCAAGTTCATGCATCCGCTGAGCCTCTTCCCGCTCTTTCTCAATAGAAAATTGCGCGCGTAACTTTTCGATGCCGCGTTTTCTTAAATACAATAGCGAACCAACTGCCAGGCCAACATATAAGATATAAGCCCAGGTAGTTTTCCAGAATGGCGGTGATATACTGATGTTTAATGTAAGTTCTTTATTATTCCAGCCCTCATTATCACCGGCCCTTACTTTAAATGTATAATTACCAGGATCGAGGTTGGTATAGGGGGCTTTTCTTGTTTTGTTATCGGCATTTATCCAATCATTATCAAAACCCACCATTTTATACTGGTATTTTACCTTACCTGGGTTAAAATAATTAAGTGCCGCAAATTCTATAGCGAATACATTATCATCATAATTAAGTTTAAGGTTTTTCAAAACTGATATTGATTTTGGCAGTAAAACCCGGCTATTAACTTTTTCACCAACATTTAAACTCCTGTTAAATACCTGAAAATCAGTAAATATCAAATCTGGTTGTTTTTTATTGGTAACAATATTTGACGGTTTAAACAGGTTAAAACCATTACCTCCGCCAAACAATAATTCCCCTTCACGGGTTTTATATGATGAATTTTCGGTAAACTCCCGCCCTTGCAGCCCCTCTGTTTCATTATAATTTACAAAACGAAATTTTAACTTACCTGATGACCGATCGATAAAAATACTGGATAAACCATTGGGCGTACTCACCCAAATGTTATTCCTGCTATACTCCTGCATATCAATCACTGTATTATCCGGCAAACCATTAAGCTTGTTGAGATTGGTAAACTTGCTGGTTTTGTAATCAAATATGCTTATTCCCTCGCGGGTGCTTATCCATATCAAGCCATCTGTATCTTCAAGAATATTATTGGTATTATTATTAATCAGGCTGTTGGGATTATTATCATCATGTAAATAGTGTAGAAACCGATGGTTTTTTTTCAGTAAAAGATCTAAACCATAAGCTGTTACAATCCATAAATTTTTATGCCTGTCTTCAATTACCGCACTTATATAATTGGAGTGAATTGTACTTTTACTCACATCTCCTTCAAGCCTGTAAACTGCTACAACATTCCTGTTTTTATCAAGGATATTCAAACCAGCCGATATAGTACCCACTAACAAATTGTTTTCACTATCTTCTGCTATGGCACAAACTCTGTCTTCAGATATGCTGTTGGCATTGGAATCTGAATGCTTGTAGTGCTTGAAAGCTTTACCATCAAAACAATCAAGTCCACCATAGTAGGTGCCTATCCACAACTTTTGTTCGTGATCAATAAACAGCTTAACTATCACGTTATTGGTGAGACTGTTTTTATCGGCAGCATTGTGCAAATATTGTTTAAAAGTGTCTGCTTTCCTGTCCCAATAAATTAGCCCTCCCCCATTGGTGCCAATCCATATATTGCCCAGTTTATCTTCGGCAAAGCTGTTAACATCACTAAACGGCAGGCTATTTTTATCAGACAGATGATGTGTATAATTGGCAAACTTAATAATGCTTTGATGATAATAACTAATGCCGTGCTTATAAGTACCGCACCAAATAATACCTAAATCATCCACATAAACACAGATGATACTATTTTGAGCTACTGTTTTATCATCGTCTTCGCGGTTAAGCAGGTATTGAGTTTTAAAATCCCGCTTGTTTAGTAAATTTATACCACCATGGTCGGTAACAATCCACATCCTGTTTTGAAAGTCCTGGGTTACGTCTGATATTACATCTGTATTTATATTGCCGGTTGATTTTAAAAGGTGCTTAAATATTTTGTTTTTGAGGCTGATAAAAAATACCCCTTTTGAGTAACTGGGGACAAAAGTCCAGATATCATCCTGCTTATCAATAAATATCTTATAGGTTGTGCTTAAAGCCGCAGGTAGCTGGCCAAGTTTTAGCCTGTAATTAACTTTATAGCTCCGGGGATCGAGCCGCTCTAATATGCCGGAACTGGATACAATCCAGATATTTCCCTTTGAATCAACCGACAGATCGGTAACCAGGTTTGAATAAATAGAAGTGGTATCGCCATCTTTATGAACCAGTTTGATAGTCTCTTTTTTTACGGGATCGTACTTAAAAATACCCTGGTCTTTATTGTGTTCCAGAAACCAAAAATTGCCGAACCTATCCTTTTTAATGGCTAAAATGTACGTATCATACACTTTAATTTTATACATAAAATCCTTCAGATTTTTGCTAAACTTTTCTGTAGCAGGATCATATATATTAAAACCTGTACGGGTTTCTATCCACAATTTATTTTCGGGCCCGGGGTTTATGCTTACAATATAATCGTCATCTAAGGTTGTGGTATCGCCGTCAATGTGTTTAAAGGTTTTAAAGCTATAGCCATCGTACTTATTTAAGCCCGATAGTGTGCCGAACCACATAAACCCCTTTTTATCTTTATAAATGCAGTTTACCTGGTTATGCGACAGGCCCGCTTTGATATCGAGGTGCGAAAAAAGGAACTGGTTATTTTGCGCGGTTACCGTAAGCAGCACAAACTGCATCAAAAAAATCAATAGGAAAATCCTAAGCCTCATGGCGGTACTAAGCGTATACAATGGTTTATAACCCCGGATAAATAACCATAAATATAGCATTAAAATGAAGAAATATTAAGAAAAATCATAGCTTACCATAGGACTATCGATTTTTAGTTAAGTACGGTAAAAGAACGCAGGCGATTATTTGTTAAAATCGTAAAACTTCCAGCTGGTGGTAAAATCCTTTTTTAAGGGTTGATTTGTTAACGTAGCCCTTACCATTTCTATGGGAATAAGATTCTCTTTTATAACGGCATCGTGAAATTGCTTGTAGGTCATTTTGCCGCTATCAACCATTTCCTTTTTCAGCTCCGTAAGCTGCAATCCGCCCAGTAAATAAGCTACCTGGTAAAGCGGGCTATATCCACCTTCAAATGAGCGCCTTACTTCGCCTTGAGCATTTGCTGTTTCGTGGCCTACCCTATCTACTAAAAAGTCAACACATTGTTGCGGTGTCCAGTTGCCTAAATGGTAATTTAAAGAAAATATAATGCGGGCACAGCGGTGCATGCGCCAAAACAGCATACCAACCCGCTCCTCGGGTGTTTTGGCAAAGCCTTTATCATATAGTAATAGTTCCCAATATAAGGCCCAGCCTTCGGTAGCGAAGGGAGTTGTAAAATCCTGCCTGTAGGCCTTGTACCGGCTATTCATAAAATATTGCAGGTTATGACCGGGGATCAATTCGTGCTGTACGGTACCTCTTGAAAAATAAGGGTTGTTGCCCCGCATACTCATCAGCTTATCCCGGGCCTCCATGGTATTTGTAGGGTACGATATGCTGATCTCTTTACCACCTGTAAAGAAAGGGTTAACCAGCTGCCTTTCCGGCGACATCATGACCATGCCCCAGGTTTCTTCGGCAAGCGGAGGTATGGTTATCAGGTCGCGCTCTTTAATAAAGCTGATGGCATCATTATATAGTTTCACAATAAGTTCTGGCTGATGCCCTACTGGTACATAACTGTTTTTTACCTTTTCCAGCGCTTTTTTCCAATCGTTGCCAAAGCCCATTTCCTGCGATGCTTTTAGCATTTCTTTATCACACCAGGCAAATTCTTTGTTAGCCAGCTTTATAAGTTCATCCGGTGTGTATGGGATCATTTCGGCCTGTAACTGGCTTATCAACGCATCACGCCCAATGGGTATACCTTTTATGCCGCTGCTATCGGGCTTTTGAGTTGTATTAACTTTTCCTTTACGCTTTGCCAATTCGCTATATTTCAACAATGCCTTATCAAGGGCTTTATAAGGCTCTGGCACCCACCAGCTAAAGGCAGGATCATAACCATTATAAAATCCATAAAAATCCTTTAACCTTCCTTTTAAACCAATAAGCGCATCGCGGATAATTTTTGCCAGCGGCATATCCACGCTTACATTTTTTGAATATACTGCCGAATCTGCTTTAAGTTGTTTAAGGATACCATTAAGTTCAGTAGCCACTTTTTCGCCATCCACAAAGTCACCGCGGCGACGCTTTTTCTCTAACAGGTAGATCTCATCCGCGAATGAAAGGTATTTTGTTACCTGGTTATACTTCTCTTCTTCTTTTTTCAGCTCATTCAGATCAAAATATATCCGTTTTTTAAGCAATATATAATCAACCTTGCCATAAATGCTCAGCGACTCAAAATCTGTTTGCTGCAGTTGCTTTAAATAGTCGTTATTCACCTCAACCAGCCTTTTACGCTGTTCGGGTGAATTAAGTACATTCATTTTATCCTGATCTTCGGCATGCTCATTTACATTATATGGCGAGTAAAAATCTTTTATGGCATTTATATCCTGCCCATATTGAATTATTTTACCGGCTAATTCACTGGTTTGTTCGTAAAGACTGGCAGCGGATGTGCCGGTTTGTGCATTAGCTGCAAATGCACATATGGTTAAGCAAAATACAATGATAAAGGTGTACAGTTTTTTTGTTGTGATTGGCACAATGGAATATTTAAAGCGTAAGTAGAAGTAGTTATTTAATCAAATGAGTTTAGCTTGCTGCCCTGCTCAGGCTAATGAGGTTATTGTTATAAGAATCAAGATAGCCGCGTGGCGAGTTGCCTATTACATATTTAAAAACACGGTTAAAATTGGTGATGCTTTTAAAGCCGCATTTGTAGGCAACCGTATTTATACTTTCAAACTTATGGGCTATCAGTTTTTTACATGCTTCGTTGATCCTGATCTCGTTCAGGAATGAAATAAAGGTATGCCCGGTATGTTTCTTAAAATAGCGGCAAAAAGATTCGGGGGTCATGAAGGCTACTTTGGCTACATCCTCCAGGGTGATCTGCTCGCTGTAGTGCTGCATAATAAAGTTATAGATGTTACCTATCCTTATACCCTCGTTTTCGGTTATGCCCGGTAAGTTGCCATAGGTTGATAATGGGTCAAGTTTCCCCCTGATAGTGGTGAGTCCTTTAAGCAAACTAAAAAACTGCACAAGCTGATCTGTACCCGAGGCATTTTTTAGCCCCATCATAATTTGCGATACCTTATCAACTGCGCTATGTGGCACTTTAAATCCCTGCTGATGTTGTTGCATAAACATTTTGCTTAATTTCAGCTCGGGCAAATCAAATAAGGAGGATAATGCTCCCTCGGGATTGAAAAATATGGATATGGCTTCTATTTGTTTGTTGCCATCGTTTACAAAATATTCGGGGTTGCTTTTAAATACATGTGGCAAGTTGGCACCCAGCAAAAATATATCACCAGATGAGTAATCATGCATGTTATTACCGGCTATCAGGGTACCCTCTCCCCTTTGGATCCAGGTGATTTGTATTTCTTTATGACGGTGCAGGTAAGGATAGTGATACGGCAGAGAAACTTTTTCTGCAATCACGCTTTTATCGTGCGGTACAGGGATAGTAAATTGTAAAACTTTCATTCTTTATTTTTATTAATCCACTTTGAATTTACAATTACTTAACTCTAATAACCAACATCTGGCATTAACCGGATAAAATACTGCTATCATCTGTTAATTTCATGCAGTTGAACGGCTGAAAAATTGAAGAAAACCACAAATTTTAACTTTTTTCTTAAAAAAATTAAATGCTAAGTAAACAACAATAATCAAAATTAAACCTGTGCTTATTTTCTGTTCACACTACAAAAGCATTATAATTATTCATTATGCAATTAGTGCTAAAAAAACAACACGTTATTTTCAGAAAAAAAATCCGTTTTTTTATTGTGCGATTGTCGGTTTTAAAATAAAAAATGCCCGCCTCCAATTAAGGAAGACGGGCAAATTAACTACAAGGCGTTAAATTTTATTTCATGGGAGTATTAAGAGGTTGTTTAAATTTAATCCGATAATGTTTTTTGCGTCCGCGAAGCACATATCCAGCGAGAATGACAAACCGGCGAAAGACTTCCGAAGTTTTTAAAACTTCGTAAGTCTGGGATTCTTCGGAAGTCTGGGATTCTACAACTTGTAATGAAGTTTTTGCAAAAAAACTTTTTGTCATCCTGAACGGAGTGAAGGATCTATTATTCGTCATGCTTCTTCGCCCTGTAAAGTCTGCGAATAGATCCTTCACTCCGTTCAGGATGACAAACCTTTTATAACGTCATGATTATTTAGTATCCCACCAAAGTCTGTCGGTTAATTTGGCACTCTGCTGAGACTGTGGATTTGAAATAATTTCTGCCTGGGGGTATAATACCCTTCGCGGAATAGCAGAGAGCGCATTTGGCGCCGGTGATAAGGCCGGAAAGCCTGTACGCCTGTAATCATTAAAGTTTTCGAGCGAAAGGAAATTTGCTATGCCTTTTTCCTCAATGATCAATTGTTCGGCATTACTGCTGGTAAGCGCTCTTGAAGCCAGGTAGGTGCCGGCATTAGCTGTACTTACCCCAAGCTTGGTCATATGTGATAAAACCGCAGCCTGGTAAACAGGCTGTGCACTTAAATAGCCCGAAGTTATCAGTGTGGCTTCAGCTTTTATAAATAGTGCTTCTGAGTAATTTACAATATAGTTAGTTGCCCCGGCTGCACCGTAAAAAGCCCCTGGGCGGGAGTACTCTTCCAATTGGCCTATGGTGTTCAAACCTTCACCAAGACCAGTATACAAGCCGGTTGCAGTTGCAGGAGCAACCATAATAGTTAACCGGGGATCATTGCGTGTTTTAAAACCATTAACCAGGGTGTTTGCCAATACCATTGTGCTGGCCGATATAAAATTTTGCTGCCATGGGTTTTCGCCACCGGCTGCACCGGTATAGTTCATTTTTAAATCATCATCATTTGATTGCATACCGCTTTGCAGTGCTGTAAGGGCTAACTGAGCCTGTGCTGCTGCAGTGTAGCCGGGCGCCTTAGCAAGGTGCATATAATAACGGGCTTTTAAGGTATAAGCAAGTTTTGTCCATTTACTCATATCGCCGCCATAAAAGAAATCGTCTCCGCCTGGAGTTGCCGTGCCGTTTTTAGCAATATCGGCTATACCTGCGTCTAACAAGCCCTGTACCTGGGTATATATATCTTTTTGAGCATCGTATACCGGCGTAAAGTTGGAGCTGCCATTAAAGGCCTGTGCGTAAGGGATATCACCCCAAAGATCAGTTCCGGCACCAAGGCAGTAGGCTGTTAAAATTTTAGCCACACCGGCATAATTTGTTTTCCCATCGCTTACAGCCTTTTTGTTTAGCGTTACCAGGTTATTTAAACAGGTAACATACAGGCTGTTCCAATCGCCGTCCATATCCGAATTATACATTAAATAAGTGCCTGCATTGGGTGCAACCTGGTTAAGTGCGGCAACCTGCATATACTCCTGCACAATCATGGCTACATTTCCGGCATATAGGTTTGATGCAATAGCTAATTCAACCGGGGCAAGAATTTGCGCTTCTGCCACATCAATAGGCTGGTTAGGATTTTGGTTAACGTTGATATATTTTTTACACCCCGAAACACTTATCAGGATACATGATAGTAAAATCATTAATATTTTTTTCATGATATTTTTTATTTGATAAATGATTATTAAAGTGAGAATTTTAAGCTGAAGTCGATAGATCTTGATGTTGGCGTAGAGAATGAATAAATTCCCTGCGAGCCATTTGATGAACCGAATGAACTTACTTCCGGATCGCCGCCTGTAAAGTGCGGTGCGTATATCCACAGGTTACGCCCGGTAACACTTAAATTAACCGTTTTGAAAGGGCTGCCCTTTAACCATGATGGTTTTAAAGTATAGCCTAAGCTTACATTTCTTAATTTAATGTAAGTACCGTCCTGTATTACAGATTCGGTGATACCATTTATACGCTGGTAGTAAGCCTGGCCATTAACCGAAATAGTATTTGGCAGGCCTGTTGATTCGATGATGCCTGGAACAACTCTTGGGCCCCTGTTTTCGGTTACCTTAGGGGTTCCGTAAAAGTATCCGTATCCGTCTACGTTATTCTGGATATCGCCGCCTTTTTTTACATCAAAAAAGAAGCTGAGGTTAAATTGCTTATACCTGATGTTATTGGTAATTCCCCCGGTCCATTTGGGGTTTATATCACCTAAAACTCCTTGTGTAGCATCGGCATAAGGCAATCCGTCATCGCCAATCAGTAACTTACCCTCTGTATTGCGCGCATACCGGGTACCATATATTGTTCCATATGGCTGGCCTTTAATAATAGTAGTAAAGCCATTTCCAATTTGCTCCAGATCACCGTAAATGCTAAGTACTTTATTCCTGGTACGCGTAAAATTTAAGGTCACGTTCCAGTTAAAGTCTTTGGTTTTTACAGGTACAAGGCCCAATAATACCTCAATACCTTTATTTTGCATTACGCCGGTGTTTACAGTAGTACCGTTATAGCCGGTTGAAGGGGCAATACTTACGCCCGGAATTATACCAGTTGTAGTCTTTTTAGCAAAATAGGAAGCTTCCAGGCTTATCCTGTTATTAAAAAACCCGGTTTCAAAACCAACTTCGAACTCGTTAATTCTTTCGTTTTTCAGGAAAGGATTTCCCAATGTTGGACTCAGTAAAAATCCTGATTGTCCCTGGTAAGGGAATGCAATGTTACGGATGGTTTGGCTATAATAAGGTGTGGTTAATGAATATGCCCCTACATTACTCCCGCCAACCGTGGCATAGGATACCCTGAATTTACCCAGGTTCATGATATCCTGGAACTCCCTTGAGAAAAATTCAGAAAATATAAAGCTGGTGGCCGCAGACCCATAAGGATAAAAGCTATTTGAGGTTGCTAATACCGAACTTCCATCATACCTCCCGGTTAAGGATAAAACAAGGAATTTCTTATAATCAATATTAGATTGTGCGTAGAAACCAATCCTTCGTATGAGGGCGTGGTTTTCAGAAAAGGTAACAGTTGAAGCAGAGCTGATATTGTCAAGATCGGCCACCGAAAGCCCAAGACCATTGGCGTAAGAACTTTGTGTGTATTGAGAGAAAATATTGTTCCCGATAACACCATCAATACTAAAATCGCCAAACTGATGATTTGCGCTTATGATCAAATCATTATTTATTTGTCTGAAATTGGCATTATTAACAACAATACGTCCGTTAGGGTTGGATACCGAGTTTGCTGATTCATGGTATTTATCCTGTTCGGCATATACGTCGGCACCAAACCTTTCGGTTATAGTAAGCCATTTTAACGGTTTATAATCTGCGGTAAAGGTTGGCATAAAACGGTTTACACCCGATTTGTTTGAGATATTAGCGAGTGCCCAGTAAGGATTGTTTCGTGAGTAACGATACAGACGCTGTGTACCATCTGCATTTTCATAAGGCTGCAGGTTGTACGATATAGGGGCGGTAAAAATAGTCCACACCGGACTCTCTAAAGCCCATCCTTCGGGCAGGCGGTCATTTTGAGAATTAGAATAATTTAACTGGAAGGTTGTAGTTAAATTAGGAAGGATCTGAGCTCCATATTTGGCAAATATCGAATTCCGGATAAACGAGGTAGTTGGTACGGTTCCCTGCTGATTGAAATTAGAATATGATATAAAGTAATTAGAAGCAGGTTCTCCGCCATTTATGCTAACCACATTATTATAGGTATGGCCGGTTTTAAAAAACAGATCTGATTGATTATATTTTTTTGCAGCCTGCCCGTTTATCTTTAAAGTATCCATCAATGGGCCCCAGGAAGTACTGGTTTTCATAGCATCACCATTATAATAAACGCCGCCTGTACCTTGTGCGTATTTACTCTGGATTTGCGGCAGTAATGGATTCTCAAATGACAGATCGGACGAAAAATTAACAGTAGGTTTTCTGTTAGCAGAACCTGTTTTGGTGGTAATAATAATTACCCCGTTTGCACCCAGTGACCCGTAGAGCGCAGTAGCGGCAGCGCCTTTTAAAACATTGATATTTTCGATTATATTGGGGTCCAAATCGGCTATCCTGCTTGTACCCGGCCCGGAATTAAGATTGCCTGTTTCGCTGTTATCCACAGGGATACCATCTATAACCATTAAAGCATTGTTATCGCCATAAAATGACGAAGCACCACGAATAACAATACGTGTAGAGCTACCCGGATTACCGGATGAGCTGGTAATTTGCACACCCGATACCTTGCCGGCAATATTATTAACAATATTGGGATCTTTACCCTGTACCAGTTCGGCACCTTTTATTTCCTGGCTGCTGTAGGTTAATACTCTTTTATCCCGCTTTATGCCAAGCGCGGTTACAACAACTTCGCCTAAGGTTTTATTGTCTTCAGGTAAAACAACATCAATCTCGGTTTGGCCTGTTAGTTTTACTTCTTTGGAGGCATAACCTATAGCCGTGATGCTAAGTGTACCTGTCCCTGTGTAAGTAATAGTGAACGCACCATTGGCATTGGTACTTACACCTTTATTGGTGCCTTTTAGCCTGACAGACACGCCGGGTATTGGCTGGCCTTTATCGTCAGATACTTTTCCTTTTAATGCAATTGTTTGGGCGTATGTGCTACCACAAAACGCAACCATGCAAAGTAAAGGTAAAATAAGCCGTTTGAGTAATGGTTTTAGTTTCATAAACTAATTTTTGGGGTTAAGAATTTATTTTAATCAAGTCTGATTTTCAGAATTGTAAATTTATTTGCCCCTACATTCCATTTTTGGCAGAAATTTGCCAAAGCTTACCGTATATTAACATTGTTGTTACAACAACATTAAAAAATTATGATATTTCTATAAAATCAGCTTTAATCATGACTTTTATTACTAAAAGTTTAAGCCGGTAAAAAACAGTTAAAATCCGGTTAATACCTGCAAATTATCATGGCTAATTATTCATAACGCCATGGTAATTTTATAAACTGATTTTTATGAATACATAAACCAAAACACTATGCTGATAAATAAGTGGCTTAAATTAAACATGTGCCTTATTGCAGGTTTAACCACAGCTGAATTTGCACAGGCACAATCATATGTGCCCGAATGGAATGACACCCGGATGAAGGTAAAAGCCCAAACGGAGATTAAGGCCTATACTTTTGATTTGAAAGATGTAGCATTACTGGAAAGTCCCTTTAAACAAGCCATGCGGGTTGACGCCGCGTATTTGCTATCCATTGAGCCCGATCGTTTATTATCTGCATTCCGTTCGCACTCGGGCTTAAAGCCCAAAGGAAAAATGTATGAAGGCTGGGAGTCGTCCGGATTAGCCGGGCATACCCTTGGGCATTACCTTTCGGCTATTGCTATGCATTACGCCTCAACCCGCGATCCTGAATTTTTAAAACGGGTAAATTATATTGTAAAAGAACTGGATGAATGCCAGGTAGCCCGTAAAACCGGCTATGTGGGCGCCATACCTAAAGAAGATACGGTTTGGGCCGAAGTTGCCAAAGGAGACATCCGATCAAGGGGATTTGATTTGAATGGCGGCTGGTCGCCATGGTATACGGTGCATAAGGTTATGGCGGGCCTGTTAGATGCCTATTTATACTGCAACAATACACAGGCGCTTAAAATATGTAAGGGCATGGCCGACTGGACCGGCGAAACCATCAAAAACCTTGATGATGACAAGCTGCAAAAAATGCTGCTTTGCGAATACGGCGGCATGGCAGAAACCCTTGTTAATTTATATGCTATTAATGCCGATAAGAAATATCTTGAACTATCATACAAGTTTTACGACAAGCGCATATTGGATCCGCTTGCCGCAAAACAGGATGTGTTACCCGGCAAGCATTCAAATACACAAATACCTAAAGTTATTGCCAGCGCAAGGCGGTATGAGCTTACCGGCGACAAAAAAGATAAGGTCATTGCCGATTTCTTTTGGGAAACTGTAACGCATAACCACTCCTATGCCACGGGCGGCAACAGTAATTATGAGTACTTAGGCGAGCCCGGCAAGCTAAATGATAAGCTTACCGAGAATACCACCGAAACCTGCAATACCTATAATATGCTTAAATTAACCAGGCATTTATTTGCGGTTGAGCCTTCGGCAGCACTAATGGATTATTACGAAAAGGCATTGTACAATCATATCCTCGCGTCTCAGAATCACGAAAACGGGATGATGTGCTATTTTGTACCTTTAAGAATGGGCGGCAAAAAAGAGTACAGCAGTCCCTTTGATACTTTTACCTGCTGTGTGGGCTCGGGCATGGAAAACCATGTAAAGTACAATGAAAGCATTTATTTCAGGGGCGCCGATGGCAGCTTGTATATCAACCTGTTTATCCCATCGGTACTAAAATGGAGCGGCAAAGGTTTAATTATAAAACAGGAAAGCAGTTTACCGGCCGGCGATCATATTTCCTTTACTGTTAATACTTTAAAACCTGTTACAATGGCTATCCGCATCCGTAAGCCTAAATGGACCAGCAACGCGGCTATCAGCATAAACGGCAAAAAGCAACTGGTTACCGCAGATGCCCAGGGTTACCTGGTTTTAAACCGTAAATGGAAAAATAACGACAAAATTGAATTTGCCACGCCCGAGACTATTTATACAGAGGCTATGCCTGATAATGCCAACAGGCGCGCCATATTTTATGGCCCGGTATTATTGGCCGGTATTTTGGGTAATACAGAACCCGACCCGCTTAAAGGTGTCCCGGTTTTTGTTACCAGCGAAACCGACCCTAATAAGTGGCTTCAAATGGTTGATAGGAAGCAATTGAGCTTTCGCACCGAAAATATTTCGAAACCGGCGGAGGTTAAACTAATGCCCTTCAATCAAACTAAAAATGAATATTATTCTGTTTACTGGGATGTATTTACGCCAGAATCATGGGCAGTACAGCAAAAAGCCTATGACGAACAAAAGAAAAAACAACAGGAGCTGGAAGCCCGTACCACAGATATTTTACGCATAGGCGAAATGCAGCCCGAGCGGGATCATAATTTCAGCGGCGAAAACGCTATTACGGGAGAAGACCACCAAAAGAAATGGAGATCAACAGAAAACGGAGGGTTTTTGTTGTATGAAATGAAGGTTGATGCCAATGCACAAAACACCCTGATTAATACCTACTGGGGAATGGATAACCGGGGCCGTACCTTTGATATCCTGGTAGATGGCATAAAACTATCAACCGAGGACCTTAACCAGTATAAAGAAAGCCGTTTTTATGATATCAGCTACACCATACCCATTGAGCTAACTAAAGGAAAACAAAAAGTAAGCATTAAACTATTACCTAAAAAAGATAACAGCGCCGGTCCGGTTTATGGTAGCCGCATGGTTAAAAACTAAATGAATATGATGATCAATAAAATAACAGCGGCCTGCCTGCTGTCGTTATCAGTTATAAGCTTAAGCAGCAGGGTTACTGCACAACAAAAGGATTACCCTATTCAGCCGGTAGCTTTTACCAGCGTGCATGTTAATGATAACTTTTGGCAACCAAAAATGGAGGTAAATGCCAGGGTTACCATACCTTATGTACTTGCCCAATGCAAGGCAAACGGGCGCATGGATAATTTTTTAAGGGCATCCAAAAAACTGGACGGTGATAAGCTGAGCGAATTCCCCTTTGATGACACTGATGTTTACAAAGCTATTGAGGGCGCATCATACTCCATGCAGAACAAAAACAACCCTACGCTGGATAAGTATATTGATACCCTTATCGGCATTATCGGCGCCGCACAGGAGCCCGATGGTTACCTGTATACTTTCCGCACGGTTCACGCCCAAAAACTACATGAATGGATTGGTGATAAACGCTGGGTGAACGAAGAAATATTGAGCCATGAGTTGTATAATTGCGGCCATTTATACGAAGCCGCGGTTGCCCACTACCAGGCTACCGGCAAGCGCACCCTCCTTAACATCGCCATAAAAAATGCCGACCTGCTGGTAAAAACCTTTGGACCGGGAAAAATTGAAGAATATCCCGGCCACCAGATAGTAGAGATAGGCTTATCAAAAATGTACCGTGTTACCGGCAACAAACAGTACCTTAACCTGGCCAAATTTTTCCTTGATGTACGCGGCCCTAAAGGCGATGCGTATAACCAGGCAGATAAAAAGGTGGTTGACCAGCATGAGGCCGAAGGCCATGCGGTAAGGGCTGCTTATATGTATACCGGTATGGCCGATATTGCCGCCTTAACGGGCGACACCAAATATTTAGCAGCAATTGATGATATATGGGGAGATGTGGTAAATAAAAAACTGTATATCACCGGTGGTATTGGTGCAACCGGTGCCGGTGAAGCTTTTGGTGATGCCTACCAGTTGCCCAATATGTCGGCCTATGCAGAAACCTGCGCGGCCATTGGTAATGTTTACTGGAATAACCGCATGTTTTTGCTGCATGGCGATTCCAAATATATTGATGTACTGGAAAGGACGCTTTATAATGGCCTGCTCTCGGGTGTTTCTTTAAGTGGCGACAGGTTCTTTTATCCAAATCCGCTGGCTTCCATGAATCAGCACCAGCGCAGCGCATGGATAAGCTGTGCCTGCTGTATCAGTAACATGACCCGCTTTTTACCGTCATTACCCGGCTACGTTTATGCTAAAAACAAAAACGACCTGTATATTAACCTGTTCATGAGCAACTCCAGTAATATTAAGCTGGCATCGGGTAATGTAAACATTGTTCAGGCAACGGATTACCCATGGAAAGGCAAGGTTGATATTACGGTTAATCCCGCAAAAGCAACGGCCTTTACTTTAAGGGTACGCATACCAGGCTGGGCAAAGCAGCAGCCTGTACCGGGCGATTTATATACTTTTATGGATAAAACGCCATTACCTGTTGTTTTATCAGTAAATGGCAAAGTTACCTCATTTGTAAGCGAGAAGGGATACGCGGTAATAAAACGCAACTGGAAAAAAGGAGACAAGGTGACCCTTAACCTGCCTATGGAAACAGAAAAGGTTTTGGCCAACCAAAAGGTGAAAGATGATAAAGACCGCTTTGCTTTTGAACGCGGACCAATTGTTTACTGCCTGGAAGGTCCGGATAACCGGGACAGTCTTGTTCAGAATATACTGATCGACAAAAATGCTATCGCAAACGCTAATTACCAGGCCGACCTGTTAAACGGCGTAGATGTTATAAATACCGAAGGCAAAAGCACCAAAAGACAGCTCAACAGCGATAAACTAACCGAAACCGACCAGCAGGTAAAGGCCATCCCCTACTATGCCTGGGCAAACCGCGGCCCCAGCGAAATGACTGTTTGGATCCCTTATGAAGCATCGGCATCAAGGCCAAAACCAGCCCCTACCATTGCCAGCAACAGCACAGTGACATCATCATTAAAAAACAAAAGAATGTATCCGGCTATAAAAGATCAGTATGAACCGGCCGGTTCGGGCGATACAAACTACCCTTACCTCCACTGGTGGCCTGCACACAACACCAGCGAATACGTGCAGTATGATTTTGATGCGCCGCATACTGTTAGCGAATCGAAAGTTTACTGGTATGATGATGGTCCATGGGGCGGGTGCCGCATACCTGTTTCCTATCAGATCCTGTATAAAAAAGACGGGCAATGGGTACCAGTAAAAAACACAATACCATACACCATAAGCAAGGATAATTTTAATACAGTAACGTTTGAGCCCGTAAATACAACCGCTTTACGTATAGAAGTTAAATTACCCGTCGATAATTCAACAGGAATACATGAATGGGCTATAAAATGATAGAGCAACAATAAAATAAAAGCTTTTTTAAAACAGAAAACCCGATTGGTAAAATTACTGCCAGCCGGGTTTTCTGTTTTAAGTCAGGTAAACTTTGCTTTTATCAGGTTGCACATCACTCCCAAAAATCCAATCAAATACTGTAGTTAAATAATAAACAATCAAATACCCTAAAACTCGTATTGATCTTGAATATTTTTTACTTAAATTAGCACAACCTAAGTTGTGATTAAATATCTTTTCGCCCCTAAAAAGATTACATTATATAATAGTTGTGTTGTATATAGATGGTAGTGTACCAACCTGTTTAAAATATTACAAGGAAAAGTATCATCCTTTTACCAATCTAAAACCGATGCAGACGCTATAAGATTAAAGATTTGCCCTGATGTTTTGATACTATTGATCGCATTACGACTTGACCACTGTAAAGTAATTCATGAACTCGGGTACTACTACGTAGAAATTCACGTAGTTATACGCTTAATCAAAAATCATTTCTATCCTATATTTACTTACATAAATTTATTAAAGATTAACAAGCAAAATGAGTTTTTTCTAACTAAGAAACAGTTATAAACCTTTACACAAATCATCCCGCTATGAAAGATAATTATCAATCATCCTATTATGATTTTTTAAAGTATTCCCGCAAAAGAAATGGGACGCACGTTCCCGAAGTGCCAGAATTATTATCCCAGTTTGACCATGAATCTTTAAACAAAGATTTATTTCCTTCGGTGTTATATTCAATTGACTACACGGAAAACTCCTATTCTTTCCGGCTTTTTAACATGGATAAGTTTCTTGGATATTCTTCAGATTTTCTATTTAAAACAAGTCCTTCATTTTTGAACGAAATTCGGAATAAAGAGGATCTTAGTATTTTTAACGAGCAGATATTTCCTGATCAAATGTCATTCCTGGCACATCATACCAAGGAAAATAGCTGTCAATATATTTTCACTACAAATTTCAGGGTTAAAAATTTCAGTAATGCATGGTCTGTTGTAATCCAGCGAACCCGTTATCTTTTTAATGAATATGACCGGATACCTGTTGCGTCAATTAATTCATTAACTGATATCACTTATTTTAAAAATGATTCAAAAATAAACCACCTTATTGAGCAGTTTGACGAAAAAAGGCAAAGGCGTGTAGTAGAAAATAAGTGCTACTATTCAAAAGATAGCAATGATTTACTTAGTAAACGGGAGGTTGATGTTTTAAAGCTCGCCAGTAAAGGACTGGGCAGTAAAGAGATAGCCGAAGAGCTTAATATAAGTATCCACACCATCAATAATCACAGGCGAAATATGCTGAGCAGATCAAACTGTAAAAACATTTTGCAACTTGTTGACAGGGCTGTAAAAAACGGGACGCTTTGATTTTTAAACAGGAAGCGTTCTGAAGTTTTTAATTCCGGATTTTATTATTTCATTTTCAAGTTTTTCAGATATATAAACAACTGAAGGAAACTCCTTTAGGTAAAAAATATTTCTTCCGTTTATTACATCTTCTTTTAAAATTAATTTTCTCATTTTTCTGATCACTTTGTTACCGCCGGGGCCAGGTTCATCAAATAGGTCGTAATCTGATCTGTCCCAATCTAAAGCATCGAGTACGTACAAAATGTTTAAAATGGTGAACTCTTCTTTTTTTTCATAGTTAATCATTTCAGGCTTAATAAACTGAATGAATTTTGCGTCGGCCAAGGCCTTAAAAAAGTTTGTAGCCTTAACCGAGGTAACCGGTAAAACCATTCCTATCCCGGATAAAAAATCGGGTATTTTTTTTGATGGGTCTTTAATGAAAATCTGTGGGGCAGGCTCATCATTTATGGGCAGGCCCTTATACATTTTTTGGTTAAATGAAGCAGCGCATTCAAACCTGTTAAATTCTAACACGTCCTCATCTGCCCAGGGTAAAAGTTGTTTATAAACCATTATTAAAATACTATGTTATTTAAACTCACCCCTGCACCATTTGTTATACTTACGCGTGCATCTCTTATCAAATCGTCTATTAATACACGTGCCTGGCCTGGGGTTATGGTTCCGGCATGTAAGCCTGACCGTATGGAAGTTAACCTTGTTTGCACCAATAAAGTATAATTTGGGTGCGAGCCCAGGTGAAAAGCACTATTACCAAAATGTGTTGCCACATTCGGGTTGATTAAGATAGCATCGGCTAAAGTGGCGGCATCCGGCGGAACCATGATACCGTTTCGCAAACCATCTTCAATATTAAACGGTGGAATCACCCTATCAAACAAATCCTGAAAAGTTGACCGCAGTTCTCTCGGAATAACATGATGAGCCTGGAAGCTACCTGGTTGCAGGCCAGCAATTCCTCTTCTAAGCTCGGCAGTACTCTCCCGCATCTCAATAACAGCACGACGCGCCTGCCTGTTCCCTACCCGTCTTAAATCGCGCTGCAGGTCTCGCCTGGCGTTTTGTGATAAGGAATTAATGTCGTCAATAAACTGGCGCGGGTTGCTTTCAACCCCAACAACAATCCCTCTTTGTCTTCCTCCGCGTATAAATACATCGTCGCCTAATCTTGCTGTATCATCAGCAGCACCTACAACACGCAGATCGCCCTGCTCAATAAATTCAACATCACCTGTTGCCAGCAATACCCAGGGATTAATGTATCCTTCAAGCAGAAACCTCCGCCTTTCAAACCTGATCCTAAACCTCCTGAAACGAACCCGTGAAAACAATCTTTCAGCAAATTCATCCAGCGTTTTCATACCTCTGCCGGCGCGCTCGCCTATTCCGCGCATGATCAGTCGCCCCCTTTCAACAACAGCGTGAATTGAGGATAATATGGCTCTTCCGGCTCTGCCAAGTGTCGGAAAAGCACGCCCCACTGCGCGACCGGCGCGGGCTACCACACGGCCAACAGCCGCCGCTCCAGACTTTAATGATTTCCAGAAGGCATCACTGCCAAGTAAAGCAAAAATGGCTTCAACAGCGGCAACTGCAATTGAACGCGCCAATGATTTTGCAGCTCCTATAATATCACCGGCTATTGATTTGTAAACATACTCGCCAAGGTAATAGGCTCCTCTTACAACAGCCACCCCAATCATTATGGTTGTAACCGCTTCCATAATTACAGGTAATGCTGCAGTAACCGCGCCGCCGGTTAAAACCTCGGCAACAACCAGTAATACTATAGCCCCGATAATGGTGGGTATAAGCCAACTGCTGTTACAGCCAAACCATCGCCGCAAACCTGTATACATTTGGTTTAAGGTGTAACGTGCACGCTGACCACGGCTGAGCGGACCAAATTTAGCGGATTCGGGAAACGGTGTTGTTGTTTCTGCCTGTCCGCCAGCATGCTCCTGCGATGCATTACAAGCCTGCGAAAGCATATTTTGCTCACTTTGCACCATCATTTCCTGTAGCCGGCTTTCAGTTTCTTCTTCACGGGATAACGGAGGACCTTGCTGAGCCGCATCAATGGCAGGTTGGGCAACATCAGTCGAATCAGGGACTGCCCCTACAACCGGAATACCCACCCCGCCGGTACCTGAAGTTCCATCCTGCGGAAGCATTCCCCCCAATATATCATGAACAGTTCTTGTACTGTCTGTTGAGTTGCCAAATTCCACCTCACCCCCACTACTACCGGTCCTGTGTAAAATTGATTGAACCAGTTCAGGTTCAAGCTCAAGGGGAGCTACCTGGTCAACATCTATATCACTTTGGGTATACGTGCTTTTTTGGAATAAGCTCATATCCTCGGCAGCAATTTCACTTTCAACCCCCGATGATTGCACCTGTTGCATCAGCGTTGGTTCTTCAGTTCTTTCAAATGGCAATGGAACCGTTAAATCTGCCCCTAATAGTTCCTCTTCCATTTGCCCTTCAAACTCACCGGGCATTAGCCGTGCAGCTTCAATCTGGTTACTAATCAATTCCAGGTCAAGTTCTGAAACCATACGGGCTACCCTGTTTGCAGCTGCAATTTTTTCTTCTTCTTCGGCTGCTAAAGTTCTTTGCAAAAATTGAATAATTTGTAACTTAACCTGTGGCCAGGTATCGCCAAATAACTTAAAATCCGGCAAATTCTGCAAAACACTTATCATAATCTGGATCACAAAATTGATGATAGGTGGCTTAAAGCAATCCGGCAATACCCTCCAGGCCCAGGCGGCCAGTACAATAGGGATTAACCATGGATTTATAGCCAGGAAAGCAAGTTTTGCAACAATTTCCGCATACGGGCGAATAAATTCCCAGATGTCCCTGGCTACGTTAATGATGTGGTGCCCAATTTCGGTAAGCCTTGCCCCGGCCCAGGTTACTACCCGCCTGATTATATTTGCAAAATTTTGAATACCACGCTGTATAAACCTGAAAACCGCAATAGCGCCAATATTTTCCAAAAGTGAAACTATTGGTTCCTGCAGCGATAGCAATGTATTGGCTACCCAGTTAAAAGCGCCAACAACATTATTTTTAAGTGTCTCAATTCCTGAAGTAATTACATCCAGTATATTCTCCTGCAGATACGCCCTGAAGCGAACGAAAACTTCACTATTCCAGTTGGCGCGAACCCATTGAACGCCCCGGTAAATGGCATAAGCCCCGGCGCCAATTGCTACAACCGGCCCCAATGGCGATAGCATGAGCAAAATGCCGCCAATAACTATCAGCGGGGTTTTAATTGGCTCTATGGCTTCCATCAGCCAGTTCCAGGCTTGCTCGGCTTTTCCCTTTATCCAATCAAGTACCGAGCCGCCCGCCCGCCAGGCTATGCCGAACTGCCGCATCAGCCAGTTCCAGGCCCGTGCAATGGTTTCGCGTATAGGCCTTATCAATTCCCATAACCAGGCTGCTGTACTGGTAATCCATTCCCAAACAGTGCCGGCGACAGCCTTAATGGCATCCCATATCGGCAAAGCAAAGTTGTTCCAAAAAGAGGATAACAAGCCGCCAACCTGTTGAAAAAAGGACCGGATTCGCTGCAGGGCTGCACCGCCCAACGTTCTTATAAAATCAAGTATTTTTTGGGCGAGCACAGCAAAAGCCTGGCATCCCCTTTCAATACCTCCGGAAACGGTATCAATCAGGCTGCTTATAAAATCCTCAAGTATGCCCTGCAAGCCTTCTGCCTGCAACCTGCTGAATAAACCACCGGTTGCAGCATCAACAGCACGCGCCAGTAAATTCTTAATGTTATCAATAATGTCGCCCCTCAAAAAATCAAGTAAACCAGGAGCTATTCTTTCAATGATACTTTCGGCTTGGTCTTCAACCCACTCAATTGCGCTTGAAGCGGCGTCCCCAACAGCCGATACAACTCTGCCGCCCGTAGCATCCCAGGCACTACCCAATGCAGAAGTGAAAGCATTTCTTTGAATACGCTGCTGTGGAGTATTCGAAACATTATTGATACCGGCAACCTGCAGAGGTTGCTGAATTGAAGTAAAAACGCCCGGAGATTCTTTACGTTGTATTTTTTCATCCTGTTCACATGCAACACATTTTCGCTGAATGAAGTTAACCCCAGGAATGTTTTTAGGCTCAATATCTGTTTGGATTGCTTGTGACTGCAAAAAATCAGCAGGGGTATCAGCTCTACCCATACTGCTAAAATCCTCCTTCGTTTGGATACCTATGCTTCCGGTTGTAGTTGGAGTTGGAAGGGAATCATCAGGCGGCACAGCATTATAGACGGATTGTAAACCTGTTATACTTTTTTGATCATGAACATCGGGCTTAATTTCGGTTTGAGGTGCAGCACTTGTTTCTAACTGTACAGCCCCAGCGTGGTTTAATTTTCGCTGAATAAAAGATTCCGTTTGGTTAGTTACAGTGCTTTCAGAAACATTTTTCTGCAAGGGCTTCGTTTTTACACTACTTCCGCCCTGTTGTAATGTGTGGGTTAACTCATGTGCAAGCAGTTGTTTCCCGCCAAATGTATCAGGCGAAAAATTTCCATGATTAAAATATATATTATTACCTACTGTGAAGGCTTTCGCATTTAAATCACGCGACATATTTGCGGCATCGTTACCTGCGTGAATCCTTACATCCGAAAAATCATACCCAAACCTGCTTTCCATAAAGCTTTGGGTATGTTCGGGCATGGGGCTTCCGCTATTTTTGGAAGAGTTGATTTGGGCTGTTGTATTTTCACTGGCAACTCCGGGAGCAGATGCCTCACTTTTCCGCTGGATCTGGTATGGATTAGACGGATCCCAGATGGGCTTGACGGTACCAAAAAGATTATCGAGATCAAAACGCAGTAAAGTTGGACTTATAATTTTTGTTGATGTCCCTAATTCATGATCTGTCGTTTCCCACCAAGTAGGATGATCCCGTTGCAATGAAGAATCGATAGCCATGGGGACCAGCAAATTTGAGAAGAACGTTGCATGGCCGGCAGAAGCACCAATTGAGCGAAAAAACTGAAAGGAGTAATTCCAGTGAGTTTCAATTGCGCTAAAATCACCATCCGAGATTTGCCCCGCTCCCCTGTTCCAAAACGGGCGGTTCATGGCAAACCAGTCTATAGCATTGGCTGGAGCAGCGGTTGCCCCGGTATCTGACATAGAAAGTGTTGTTACCCCTGTAGATGGAAGCCTTGTTGGGAAAAGCGAAATTCGGGGTAGTTGCGGTACACGCAGCTGAAGCTCTGCAGGATTGATTAAATGGAAAGGAAGCGGCGCCGCTGGGGTGGTTTGTTGTTGTGGCTGTGGAGTTTCTTCGTTTTCACCGTCCCGTTGTATTAACTGCGGAGTGGGACTAATTTCTTTTCTGTTGATCTTTTCTTCTTCGTCGCAATGAGCGCATTTTCGTTGGATAAATGATGCCTCGGGCATACGCGTAACACGATCAGCCGTATCATCCGCCTCCTTTTCCAGCGGATCATCCGGTGCCCCCACACTTAGCTTAGCCTGAAAGAACGAACCGAACCCGGTTTCAACAGGTAATACATCATGTTGCTGCAAGCCTTGAGGTTGAACGATTGCAGCAGGGGTAGTAACAGCCTCATTAACTGCACTCTCCTTCACTAAAGAAATATTTGTTTATAAAAACACAAGCGTTTTAAACTGTAATGTACAAGCTGTATACAAAGCTACTTAGAAATTTTGCCTATATCTGCTTTTACACTATCAACACCATTAAGGACTAATTGGGGCAGTTAATGCAGAGGGGACAATCTTACCCCAGATTTGAAGGTAATGATATAATTCAAATCGTGGCTGATCATCAAAAAGCGAAGTGTCGATTACAGAAGGGTCTGTTGTAAGATCAAACAAATGCATCCCTGATGTTGTAATTTCGGGCTCATACATTTTAATGTGACTATCTGCAGAATCTTTATAAATAAGCATCTGATGCCCTGCTTTACTATCCCTGTTATTATCTATTTGATTTGCCCTGGGTTTATGTGAAGCATCAATCCTCCTTATAAAAACGTTTCTTGGGTGATTGCCTTGTTCATCAACCTGGGTAATTGTACTGCTTTGTTGTGTAGTTGGCAAACCTGCCATATCAAACGTTGAATTAAAGCTTACCGCCCATGTATTTAGCATTAATTGCTCACCTGGATTGAGTGATGATGCCTGGGTTAACAACTCTGCCCTGTTATTGCACCAAACATCCATATTCACCATATTTTGGGACAAATCGAAACCCGGGGTTATCTGGCTACGAACTGTATTGGCATTTGCAGCAGGCGTACCAACATTATCGGCAAAAAAGAGATCATGTACTGCCTCCATTGCCCAATACATATTGCCATAAGTAGCCTGCCTGCTTGTAATTCTTGATTTAACAAAATCAATGACCCTCATTGCAGTTCGTTCCCGTGTGCCAACCTGGGGCGCCTGTAAAAGCCCCTGCAGCGAGATTGCAGATAAGTAACTTATTGCAGCAGCGGGACCCATTAAAATATGACTCATTAACGCCACCGACTGCACACAACGAACAGCATCGCTATCAGTACCCGGAATACGATCATACTGCCCCAGCTTGTTGGCAATATCATTTCCATCCCATCCGCCGGCTGTAAAAGGTAAAACAGTTTCTGGTAGCTGGCTATTTAACTCAATATCCGCCTGTGGTCTGCTTGCTGTCATACTACCAGCAGGGACCGGTGTAGACAATGAACTTGTATCTGGCATGCCTGCAGTTATTGTTATTGGCGGCATATTAACAACATCCGTATCTCTTTGAACCAACTGAGGAGTGTCTCCCTGCTGAATAGTATGGGTAAGTTCATGGGCCAGCAATCTCTTCCCGCTCTCGGTGCCAGGATTATATTTGTCCTGGTTAAAATAAATATCTTTTCCTATGGTAAATGCCTGTGCATTCAAAGCTTTTGAAAGTTGGCTTGACCCGGCATCCGCATGAATTTTAACATCCGAAAATTCGGTTCCAAAACGGCTTTCCATAAAGCTTTTAGTTCCCCTATCCATAGTATCACCGCTCCCCTTTGATGATTCAATTTGCCCGCTTACATTAGCGGGCACCGCTGTACCAGCAATATCGGTTTTCTTTTGAACTGATTGTGTAAGCGAGTTATGCTGTACTTCCCCCCCCTCAGCAAAGTGTGCTTTACGCTGAACAAATGTACTCCCGGGCATATTCACCACCTTATCTGCAACAGTATCGGCTTCATGTTCGAGTGGGTCATCAGGTGCGCCAACAGTTAATTTAGCCTGAAGAAACAAGCCAGCCACATTTCCTTCAGACGACACATCTTGTGGCAAACCTTGCTGCTGTACGGTTGCAGCAGCAGTAGCGACGGGTTCTGAAGCAACAACTTTTTTCACAAAATATTAATGAAATTATATAACCAGGAAAAATTCAATTTTAAAACAGCGACGCAAGCCAGATCATAATCCCCACCGTGGCAATATAAAAGACTCCGCCGGTTAAAACCTGTCAGATCTTCCGATACTTAAATAAGCTTTTGAAGTAGTTAAATTCATCTATCAAAGCATAGGGCTTACCCATTGAGCCCTGGTAAGTATCTTCAATATAAGGCTGACCGTCTTTCCAATTGACCGGCCAACTTAGGTTAATTTGCTTTTCTTTGTCTTCGTTTGGCCAGTTTTCCCAGCCTTTAAAAGACCTCCTTAATGAAATATCTGCGTTAACAGGCAAATCAAAAATGATTCTTAAAAGAATAAACAGCCGTGACTGCAATACATCATTATTATCCTTATGAGTAAATATGCTCCTTTCACCTTCAAAAAGGTGAATAATATCACGCGAACCCATTTTTTGTATAAGCCGGGCGCATTCAAAATATAAAGCCCAGTCTGCATTGGTAAAATTTCCGTCTTTCCAGGGCTTTAATTTACTTATGAGTTCTTTTGCCTTGCTTACTGCATTTTCCATTTATGGCTTTGAATCAACTTTATTAAAATGTTTACTTTCTTCACCGCAGCAATTCCACCATGAACTTGCCCAGCGCGAGGCTGGCCCTTCTGTTGCAGCCCCGTTAAACCACGAAGGTTCGGATTTAGTTGAGGGTAAGGCGCCGCTTGTTGGCTCTTTACCAGGCCCCCAGCTGCTGCTTCCTGCCGGTGCAACATTAAAATCTCCAAGGTCTCCGGTTACAGCCTTGGTAAAAAATTTAATGGTTCCTAATGAGGTTTGTGTTCCGCTGGTATTAGGTTGCGGCGGTCTCGTACTTCCATCTGTCCAGGCATCTCTAACAGTTGTCCAGTCAAGTTTGTCACCTTTATTTATTTTCCAGGCTTCCCAAAACTCTAATTTTGGCGCCAATTCTGTATAACTAATATCCGATGGGCAATCGGCTTTAGTTTCTAATGATCTGATATGTTGAACAATGTAACCATCATCCGGTGCAGGACTGCTCAATGCAAATACCCATTGAACATCTCGTTCGCCACATGTGCCTTTGTTAAATGAATGCAGTGAAAGATCTAATTTTTGCACCCTTTGTGCGCTATCGCTCTGTTGAATAGTATGCGTTAATTCATGCGCCAGCAAATGTTTGCCGTTGTTTGAGTTTGGTTGATACTGGCCCTGATTAAAATATATATCCTTCCCTACAGTAAATGCTTTTGCATGCAGATTGTTACTAAGTTTAGCCGATTCACCATCTGAATGGATTTTCACATTATTGAAATCACGACCAAAACGTTTACTCATAAATGAATTTGTTTGCTGATCAAGAGCTACACCCTTGCCTACAGACGATTTAATTGAATTTGAGGTTGATTCGCTTACTGCAACGCCTGCGTCTCCTTTTGCCTGGATCAGTGGTGTCACATCGCCGGCCAACGGTTTCCTTTGCAATTCTTCTTCTTTTTCACATTCAGCACATTTACGTTGAACAAACGTATTGTCGGGTGTATTCATCACGTGGTCGGCCATTGAGTCGGCTTCCTTTTCATAATGATCATCAGAACTTCCTACCGTTAGTTTAGGTTGAACAGAAAGATCATTCCCCATGGTTGCTTCCTCATTATTATATGATCCGGTGCCTGCTTGAATATCTGTATTTTTAGCTGTAGCAAACATACTTCCTCCTTTTTAAATAGTCTTTCCGTCTTTCCTGAATTCTTTTCTTATGCCTTCTAATATATCAGCCTGGCGTATCACATTTTCTCTGCGATGCAGGGCCATAAGGGATGCATATTGAACAACGTTTATGATTGAACCTCCTGCAAGCTCATATTTATCGGCAATGGCATACAAATCTATATCATCTGATAAAGTTGTTTTATTGCTAAACGCGTTTTGCCATAGTGCAAAACGCTCATGGCTTTTAGGTACCGGGAAATAAATAACAGATTGAAGCCTGCGGCCAAAAGCTTCATCAACATTGCTGCGCATATTTGATGATAAAATTACCAGGCCGTTATAATCTTCAAGCCGCTGAAGCAGGTAAGCAATTTCCTGGTTAGCATATTTATCATGAGCATCTGAGATGGAAGTTCTTTTGCCAAATAAGGCGTCTGCTTCGTCAAAAAATAATATCCAGTTTTTATGCTCTGCCTTAACAAATATTTTTTCGAGGTTTTTTTCGGTTTCGCCAATGTATTTTGAAACAACCATTGACAGATCAACCCGGTAAACATCAACTCCGGCAAGCTTGCCAAACAGACCGGCAGTAAGCGTTTTACCCGTACCCGGCGGACCATGGAATAATACTTTATATCCCGGTTTTAACTGTTTTTTCATTCCCCACTCATTCATGAGTGTTTTACCATGCTCCAGCCATATTTTTATATCATTTAATTGCTGCATGGTATGCCTGTCGAGCACCAGGTCGTCCCAGGCAAGAGTTGTAGTGATCCTTTTGGCCGGGAAATCCATACTAAACGAGGGTTTACGAAGTGTGCCGGTGGTAAACAGATCTACATATTCGTCATTAATTAATAATTGCCCACTAAATACGGGCTCATTTGCCGGCGAAGAAGCCAGCCATAAAATATTATGAACCCTAAACAAATGATCGGTATCAAATATCTGCTGGGCTTTAAAACGTTTACTGAGATCATTACCGGCAAGTAAAAACAAAGCCGTTTCGCCGGTGGGTAAAAAGCCGCTGTGCGCCGTTCCCTTCAACCCGCCAAACTCTGTATTGCCACGATCTTTAGATTGATTGCGGGTAAAAAATGCATCAAGCACTTGTGGGCAAATATGCGGCAATAAGGCAAGCATTAATACCAGCCTTTCAGAAAATGTTAATTTATAAAACTCAATAAATTCATTGTAAACAGATTTACCGGCTGATAATTCTGGTGGAGTTATACTATAAACTGAATCTATTGCCGACTCTTCGCCCAAATAGCTCTTCAAGCGAGCCTGAAGCACACTTTGAAACCACATGATCTCGTCAAGCAGGTCCGACGCGTTTAAATGATACGCGTCCTTTTTTAATAAGGGGGCCTCGCCTACCATTCGCAATAAATTAAATCTTTAAGCCAAGGAAGCTTTATTGTGCCGATACCCCAGGGTAAACGATCAAGCAAAACATCAAAGCCGCTTCGTTCAACCTGTATTAACCAATGATCATTTTTATAGGTCACCTTTCCTTCGCGAAGTATAAAAGTATTTTGTAGTGCCGCAATCCCCGGTCCTTTTAATGCCCCCCAATGGTTAATAATAGTTTGCAGCAATACTCCCGATTCTTCCTTTTCATTTTCTGTTAGTTTAATGCCGTTTGCAATAACCTCACTGGTATTCAATCCGCATAAAATTTTGTTGAGCGCCATTTCCCATTCTTTATATTCTTCGTCGCCACATTGCAGATAATAAAGTAATACAGCCGCTTTAGTTTGCGCTTCTACAGATACAAACTGGTTCTTTTCATCAACAAGCTTTAAACCATGAAAATAAGCAGGTAAAAATGGATGAAGCAAAACGAGGCCAGCGTTTTCAACATATAGTCCTTCGCTGTTAAGTTGAGTATTATTGTTTACAGGCTTTTTTTTGTTCAGGCTGGTTTCTGCATTAGTTTTTAACCTTTCAGCAGGATCAGCCAAATTAATTGTTTGTATTACCGATTCATATAAAGCTTTATCTGCATCAAGCGTATTAATCCTGTTTTTCATTTCATGGATGTTAACCGGGAATAAGCTCATCAATTTATTTAAAAACGCTTTAAAGAAATTGCTTTCATCAGTATGTAATAAAACAAAGCTGAACACCTGTTCATAAAATACTTTTAAGGAGATCTTAAAAAGGGATATAAACTGTTCCTTTGGGTTAAGGAGCATATCCACATTTACTTTAACCGCAGCATTGTTAAGTAAGCCAATAATTTGAACAATGTAATTATTACAAGCTGTATCATCAAGATAATCAACCAGGCGTTTTATCTGTTGTTCAACATCTTTTGCTGATGAATTTCGTGTTTTGGATATGAGCTTAAGCAGGAGGCTGTTTTGCCCGGCAGTATCCAGCCCGGCAAGAAGTTCGGCTGGCGTCTGTCTCTGATCCTTTTTGAACCACCAGGGATAGTGCCCGTTTTCTAAAAAGAAAAACAATGCCGAACCATTTTGTTGTTTTTGATCAACATATTGTAAAGAAGCTCCCGGTTCATGTGCTGTTGATGCCTGAGTTTGTATACTTTGCGGGCTGGCTTCAAATTGCTTTACCAATTCGTTAATTATTTTTTGCTCGGCTATCCTTATAAAATTGTCGTTAAATTCATTTGCCGGTATCACACCAAGATCAATTTTAAGTGAATCTATTTTCAAAATATTGCCAGAACTCATGGTTTGATGAAATACCCGCTCAAGCATCCTCAATAATTCGTGGTTAGCTATTTCATTTATATACTGCCTGCAATCAAACGCAAGTTTTTCATTACAGGCTTGTATCCTGATCTTTTGTTTACATATTATTACATCTCCGTTCACAATTATTTATTAAAGCCCCGGGTTATAACATTTGCGCGATTAGTTATCGCAGTAACCTGTTTTTGTAAATTGGCATCTTGAACAAGGCTTGTACCGCTGTGTACATCGGCTAAAATGCTTTTTACTGCAACCGCGCTATTAACATCACTTGTAATTGCCGGATCATTTAGTTTTACAGTTATAGCATCTGCTGCTTTCACAAGCTCGGTTTCCTTTTCAACCCTGGTAGGATCATTAGCTGCAAGTTGCTGCACCGCAATTTGTTTTTGACGGAAGTTCTCTACTTCGGCTGTAAGATCCTGGTTGGCAAAAGTTAAACCGGTTGTTGGGAGCGTTTTTATACTGGCATCCGTGGTAAGCACTGTTTTAAACAGCGATGAATTATCGTCCAACCGAGTGCTAAAGCTGGCTATCTGGGGCGCGATGCTGTCAATTCTGGCATTTGTAACGGCCATTTTAAGATCAATTGTTGACGCTACCTTTTTAGTTACGGCATCATCAATGTCGGTTCCCTTGGCATAAGGAAGTATACTGGCTTCAAAATGTTTTATATAATTTGGTTTAAGCTCAAATATATTATCTATCGGAAATTTAGGAATAATCGGTATACCGCCTGGTAATGGCAAAGGCAGCGGTGTGTAAACCGGCGGGTTGGGCACTATATCCTTATCAATGCTGGCATATGGCAGCATGAAATCAGCTATTACTATTTGATCATCGGCTGTATATACCAATACAAAAGTCCCCCCGCGTAAAACACCACCGGCGTGTTCAAGCCCGGGATTGTCTTTCATAAAGTTACCCAGCATAAGCCCTGTTTTTTTCTTTACAAGAGAATCCTGGTAAATACCTGAAATTACATCCGTTTTCCTGATAACATCAGAATTAAGAATAAAATCATGAGGAATTGCAGTATTTGAAAAGGTATATTGTTTGGTTTGAGCTTTCACATTGGTGGCAGCAGTGATTACATTTGAAACAGCAGAACGGTAACTCAGGAGACTAAATTTGGGGTTAGCAATGTCAAGACTATTATCGAGCACACTTTGCCTTGCTGTTTTAAACTCAGTAACCGGCACGGTTTGGTCTTTAGTCTGGAGGTTATCATTTATTATATCAGCATTATCCAATCTGTCAATAAAAGTGCTCTTTATTGATTTTTCGTACATATATAAATGTGGAAAATACCAGGCCCTGGGCGGGATGGTTTCCAGCTTTTTCTCAACCTGGACAGATTGAATATTTATTGGCAAATTATTATCTAAGATCACTTTATTAAGTACAGCTTCAACATCTGCCCGCTTAAACCCAATGTGCCCTTCAATTCTGAAGAAGTTATAGGGCAAAATATTAAACAACAGGGGGTTAAAAGTTGCTGCATCATTTGGGGCATATTGACCGGCAGAATATGAGAGTATTTTATTTTCTCTTTTCCGGTTGTTTGCCTTAAAATTCCAGTATAGGTTTAATGGTAAATTTGCATTAAATCTATAGTAAAAAGGAATACTTCTTTTACCTAACTCGGCATCCTCATAAAGGCTTGGCGTAATTTTAAAGCCCCGATCAAGGTTTTGAAGCTCAGCAGCAGTTGGCACCTTAAAATTAGTGATCATGCTGTGTATTCGCATAAAGCAAAACCGGGTAAGCTCATCAGACTCATCGTTACTATTCAAAATTGGCGACTCATAAAAATGATGGCGGTATTCCAGATCGATCAATACCGGGTTGAACCTGCGAATGAGGGTGCCAAGGTTAAAACGTATATTGCTCAATAAACTAACCCGCGGATTCAGCAAACTATTTATTGCTATTGTCCTGGTTGTAGGCAATTCTCTTATGGGTATCCTGATGTCGGGAAAAACAACAATTGGATTCTTTACGGTTGCATCTCTGATCAAACCAAGCAATACATGTTTGGGAAACAGATCAACATCCGGAGAGATCAGCATATCGTTGGAGAAAAGGCTTTCGCGCATTTCATTGTAAGCATAGCTTATATCCCTTGCAAAATCATATACATATTGGGTTGACGTAGTTGTTGCGGCAGTAAAGTACTGATCAAGCAATGTTCCCCAGTTTGTGGTTGGGTCGCCGCTGTCAAACTCATCCTCTACAATAAGCCGGCATACCTGGTAGGCCTTTGTTAACTTATTTTTTATATCATCCTTAACCGCCAGCACATTATTAAAAGACGCATTCAGCTCGGCATAAGTATCAATTGCAGTACTTACAGTTACCCTGGGAATATTCAGATCATCAAGCGAAAAATAATCCTTATTCATAGATGGCATGCTTTGTAAAAGTGTGCGCACGTTGTTTTTATGAACAAGCAAAACCTTAAGATCCTTAACTGCAATTATACCCTTGTTATCGCAATCAGTTCCTGTGCACAGATCCGGATCGTTATCATAATCTTCCAGGTACAGTATACCTACATAATCCTTAAATGCCGTGCTGGTTGTACCCTCAAGCGTTGACAGATCTTTACCCGGTACTGAGCCAACTAACTTGCTGTTGCGAAGTTCGAACATTGGAATAGGTTTGTCATTATCCAGGTGAAAGTAAGGATACTTTGCATTTTTATCCTCGAAGGTATCATACTGATCAAACTCCTGGTCGGTTTCAAACTGTAGCAGGTCGCCATCTGTGGTAATGGCTACACCTTTTGATACCACAAGGTGCTTGTTTTCCAGCAGCCCTATCTCGAGACCCGCAATTATACCAACCCCGATTGCCTGCGTGCGGGTTAGCCGGTTTTGAACATCCAGGTAATTAAACAAATCATTTAACTGATCGGCAGTTAATACCTGGTCGTTTTCAAAAATAGTAAAGCGGGTATTGTCTTTACTGATGTTATCGAGTACGTTACCCATAATTTTATGTTTTAAGTGTTCCCAATGCGTTTTGATTCAATAAAAAAAGTGTACGTTCTTCGCTGCTTTTGCAGTCCTCCAAACGTGCAACCGGGTATACTGTTCTTAGTGCTGTAAAAATGGTAATGAACCTGTTTAATTTGATATTACCAACATCGGCGGCTATACCCGCTTTAACTTTAAGCCAGTCTTTATATGCATCCTGAAATTCCACCAGTTGCTCGTTACTAACCCAGCATATTTTTACGAAAGTATGAGCAGGAGCTTCCATCCGGATAGTTTGTTCGCTAAACTGCCTGAAACCAAGATTAAGAAAACGGGGAGCGTAAGCTGGTAAAACAACGCTAATGCGGAATGAATACGGATCTTTATCATCGCAACTTTTACAGCTATCATCAACACAAATAGGCAAAAAGCCATCATAGGATGCTGCCGGAGGTGATGATGGCGGGCTTGCAGGTGGTTGAACTTCCTGGTTAGGTAAAAGCAATAAATGTTCAATTAAAAACATTCCCTCCTCCGCTCTTGTCTTTGTTACCAACAATAACAGCGTTGCGGTATCAACACCGGCAGCTTTAGCCGATGCATATTTTGTGGTACTTACGCCTATAATTTTACCTGCATTTAAAAGCTGGTACGAAAAAGTGTTATCAGCATTTTTAACAATTTTTAAGTTTGAAGGGGTATAAAGCAAAGTAAGCGCATCATCCAGGTCAAACGCTGCCTCTTCCTGTCCGGGATACTTTACAGCACCCTCCAATAGGATTTTTCCGGCACGGTAATCAATAATACGAAACCAATATTCATCATTATTAGCTGCATTAAGACCATGCTGAATAGCAGTATTTAAATTCACCAGGTTGCGCCTGTTAATGTTATCAAAGCCCAGCAACCGTTGCAGTCTTTTCTCCAGTCCGCTTATATTATCGGTATCCCATATTTTACCGGCATCGGTATAATTATATCCACAGAACCGTTTGGAGCTGTATTCTGGATAGTTTTTAAGAAAATCAATTTTGTCCTGGATAATATCATCAGGATTTACTACTGCGGGGCTTATAACATCTTTAGGGTTTGAGGTAAACCCTGAATACAACACATTCACATAATCAAAAAATGATTCGGCAAATCGTGAAAGCAGATGATCCAAAAATAAATTTCTCCGTTTATAATAAGTAAGCTTATCCTCAGCAGCAGACTGAACATCCGCGCTTATTGTATTTTTATTTACAAATAACGCATCGGCATTTTTAAAGCTTTTTACTGCTTGTGTAAAATAAGTAGCTGATTCGGGGTTTACCGAGAACAGGTTAGTTAAATGTGAAAGCTGCGACACGTAGTTTGCCAATTGCTGATCAAAAAAGTATAAATACCCCTGCAATTGTTTCGCCTGCGCTTTGCGTTCGTCTGTAGCATCGCCGGGCAGTCCCCAGTGGCTGATACCATAGTTTTTGGGTAAGTGATTTTGAAAAGAATAGTAGTTACCGGTATCAATAAAGCTGCCGCTATCAAAGGCAATATCTTCGGTTAACACCAGGTCATTGCCAACTATGTAATCGCTCATCAACTTATTAAACCTGTTTTTAATGATGTTCAAATCTGGCCGTAGCGGAATCCCATTTTTATAGATCAAAATATTGGAATCGAGGATATTGATTACCGATTGCTTACCTTTTGCTACCGGGATTATCCATTTGTTTGGCAGTTCGGTTACCTGGTCTGTCGGGTTAAAAATGATATCAAGAATATTAGTTACGCCATCAACATTCAATATCTGCTGCATGATATCAGATAAATGAATTTCTGTTTTAAGGTCGGAGTTAATTAATTCCTCTTCTTTAATAAAGCCATGCGTAAGCATTGGCCCTTCAAATATTACATCAGTTGTATAACCCTGCGCCAACAGATCTTTGAGCCAATAAAACTTTATTAGTGGTGTAAGGTATAATTGAATATTAAAAAAAAGCTGGGCAACAGCATCAAACGGATCTGCTCCGGGCTTCAGCTCCAATTCTGTACAAATACGAAATTCTTGTTTGGCGACCTCGTTTATGGCTAAAAAGTTTTCGCAAAGGTTACGGTTTTGCATCAGCACCTTACCCACGTTATTCTTAATAACCTGTTTATTTACTTCGGCAACGTTGGTATCAAACTCAATAAGCACATCGTAACAGCCCTGCACGTTTACCGGCTCCCATTTTAAGCTTTTAGGTTGTGTAAATTGTAATTTTTTAAGGCTGATATCCGCAAAAATTGGAATGATTCTTTTTTGCAACCAGGCATTTTTAACACCTACGATATCGATAAGCAATTTGCGATAATCATTAATTGTTACCGGTTTATTGGGGAATATTTTACCGGCCGAAAAGAAATGTTTGAGACTATTCGCTTTTGTATCGGCAGGCGTAGCAAGCAAATCGGGGATGCTGTTATTTGCCCTGTAGCTTAAATCGGTAATTACATAGCAAAGCAATTCAAGCGTAGTAATACCCGGATCGTGTATATTATAATCTGTCCAGATAGCGGATGCAGTTTTTTCAATATGGTCAACGCCAACCCTCCTTAATTCTTCAAAATCAAAAGCGCTGTTTTGCGGTTTTTGCGATGAAATAGTTAGTACATCACTCATGGGTTATCTTGTTGTTCAATTTAGAAATGATTGAGCTGTAGCTCATTTAATAATGAGAGGCGAATACAAATGCAGTATCAGTAGTTGCTGATATCATGATGCGTTGCCGATACCAGTATAGATGCCGGATTTGATGCCTCGGCAACTTCAACATTATGGCCAAACGCCTGTTTATCCGGTGAATATTTGTACAGCGAAAAGTCGGTCAGGTAATCTATATATTCCAGGTCTTCTAAAAATTTAATGATCATCGACTTGGTTACCTTGCCGCCAAAATGGAGGTCGTTACCAGCGTCAGATATCCAGGGAGATAAAAAGCCCTGAATTTTTTGATCGATTATTTTTTCGTAATAATTAAACTCATATCCTTTTTTCAGTTTAACCTTTACTGATACTTTCACGGGTTCATACAAAGGATTAATTACCTGGAATTGAGCCCAGGCAGATGAATGCCGCGTGAGGAATGTATAAATCTGATCGAGGGTGTTTTTATCAACCTTAGGTTTAAAGGGATCAACCGCGTTGCGATTTGTTAAATTGGGCACCACAATCATCAGGATATTACCCGGTGCATAAAAAGAAGTAGTTGTAGCATGATTAATACACTTTACCTTGTGCACCATAGGAAAATGATTTAGGATCATCCTTTCATAATCCCATATGGCTACACTCCTTTCTTTATGCCTTAACCGTTCACTTACCCTAATGTAATAAGCCTGGTCGTCCTCCATTAAGCGGCCCCCGAAAGATGCGTATGGCTGCGTTACTTTTTTGATACCACCGTTATCATTTTTAAGCTTTGTTATGCTATTGGGCGGCATAGCATTCACCAGGTGCGATGGATCATTATCCTGGTTGTTAAAAGATGCGATGGCTGCATTTGATTGTATATCGAGCAAGTTACAAACCCCGTCACTATCATTTTTTATGGCAGCCTTAAACCATAATAAACCATCTGCTAAAATACTGTTGGAGGTAGTTGCTTCGGGAGGGACAACTATTTTTATTACGCCACTTGTTAATAAACCATTTGTTGTATCAAAAATAAAATCTTCGTTGCTTAGGGTTTTCCAATAATTATCGCAAAGTACGCTCCATGTAATGTCAACTTTGGGTTTATCCGGGTTGGCGCTACCCTCGGCCACCTGGAAAAGCATACATACAGAATCCTGGGCATAAAGGCCGCTTAAGCCTATTTGCAATGTCCCCTCGTCAATATATTCGGGCACCAGTTTTACCAGGGCATTGTTTAAAAAACTATGTTTGCTGCGTGTATAGGCATGTTCACGCATTTGTCCGAATGCTCCGTATTGAAAAAATTCAATTTCTTCATTTACGTAATCATTCAGCGTGGTTCCGCTAAAATTAATTTTGGCTGTAGTTGCCGTATAATTTAGGGTTATGGATTGTATTTCGGGAGCAAAAGGTTCTGACGGAAGTTTTAACGTCCCCCCGTCCCTGCTGTATCTTAAAATTTCTGCTGTGTATTTTTCACGGTAATCTTTAAACAGGAAACTATGATCTAAACGGAGCTGCAATTGTCCCTTGCGGATATCTTTGTACACATCAAGAAGCAGCTGAAGAACGGGTTTATACAACTGGAGTGTTAAAGACGATTTAGCTTTTACAAAATTGGTTTTAGCCTGTAAGTTTGAAAAACCAGGTAACAGGTATGACATTTTATTGGTTACCGTTTGCTGTATTGACTGGCCTGGATTTATATAATAAGGCGTTACAAACTGCGGTAAAACGTATAGCGGAAACAAAACGGGAAATGCAGGATTGGTAAACTTCCAGGTTGTTGCCGCCTGTGCATTTGAGGTATTAAAAAGCTGAACAGATTTATATTGCTCCTGCCACGAAAAACCATCTTTAAAGGCTGCTATTGCATTAAAATCGCCATTGCCATTATTTGACTGGTTATAGTTAGCATAATACGACGCCAGGTTTGAATCCGGAATATTTTTCCAGTTCACATCCAGCGAAAATTCTTTCAATCGTTTTGAAAAGGTTTCCTGGTGACCGATATAAAAGTTTGAATTTTTATCAGATAGCGGCCCAAATGGAGTAAATGGCTTTTTGGCATTCAACGTTCCAAAGTCATTTTCAAGGTTGAGCGAAGAAATGCCGGTTACATTAACTTCGATTGTTGAATCAACAAGTTCGGCATTAATAAGATTACGATACCCAAAATCATATTTATCGGTATTAACAAGCACCTGCAGTATTGGATGAATTGTATCAAAATTGCTGCCATGTGTTGCCTTATTATAGGCAATTACAGCGGGTTCATCTTTACTTACATTAAAAGTAAATTTAACGCTGAACAATTGATTATCTGCCGAAGTTATGGTAGCTGATGAAAGCTTAGGTCCTATCCATCCTTTTTCGCCTGTTATACTTATGTTAAAAAGATTGGCTGTTAACACGGCGTTTTTGGCAGAAACATCCAGGTTTCTTACAGTTAGGGTTACCGAAACATTACGGTTACCCTCTTTCATCATTAAAATATCACTTGCAAGGCAAAACCCAACCTGTGCCACCGGAAGATCTGAACTCCCAAAACCATTCCATTTAGGGTTTGATGGATCCAAAACCGCACCCAGGCCATCTTTTGAATTGGCTATAGGTGCATGATGCAAGTAATTTTTATTTACCTGGTTTACATAAAGTGACTTTAACTGCGCCACTTTTGATTCATTAACTACAATATCATGTGTTAAGATATAGTTAAGATCTTTTTTAGCAGCATCCTTGCCCGCCAATAAGGCTGTGTTTGTTGTAAGCAAGGTATCTTCAGTATTTTTTTTGAGCTCAAAAATAACATGCGCCTTATCTGGCACGGGTGCGTTTTTACCCAGCTTTAAAACCTCCTGGTAATAAAAATCAAGATGGCGCCTGGTAAGGGTATTCATTAACGCTTTGGGCTGCTCCATCAGCTCAAAAAAGCTATCCAACAAAGCAATATGAGGAGGCAGGGAAGCATTTGCCGCCAGGTCATTCAATTCGTCAATACTTTTATCAAAAAAATTATCCCAGGTACCATTTTCAATCAGCTTTTGGTTAGCGGGATTCAGATCGTAAAACTTGATCAGCTTTGCTACTTTTTGAACGTATTTATACAGATCCTCCTTACTTCGCTGATCAACCGGCACAAGGGCCGGATCCAGCAATTGGGGCATACGCTGTTGCTGAGTTTGCCCATCGCGTTTCAGAATCACTTTGTAGTCAATGGCTTTAGTACTCATGCCGATTTGTTATTAGCCTCGTTTAAATAAAACGGATATACCAGGTTGAACCGGGTATTTGTATTGATCACTTCGTAATCAACCAGTATATCAATTCTCCCTTCTGATAAAAAATCATCCAGCAACTCAATAGTTAATAGTTTTATCCTGGGTTCAAAAATCAATACCGCGTTTTTTACAGTTACTTTAATAGCTGTTTCTGTCGACGCATTCATGGCTTCAAACACATAATCATCCAGGTTACAGCCATATAAAGGTTGAAGGAAACGTTCGCCTATGGTGGTTGAAAGCAATATTTCTAAACTCTTATTAATGTCCGCCTCATCGGCGGTCATTAACACCTGGCTGGTTATTTTTGAAAAAGTTGGAGGAAAACTCCATCCCCTACCTAAAAATGACTGTTCAGAAACATTGTTAAGCTTATCCATTTTCAAGAGATTTTATTACAGGTCAGGAAATTTCAACGGTGCCATCGTAAAGCGTTCCGTCGTTGAAAGTTGTTTTAACTTTAAAAGCCTCGGGGTGTGCCTTAAGGTGATTGATCACACCTTCGGCCACGGCTACAAATAAAAGCTGCATCTGTTTACTTGGCGGCGGGGCCGCACTTCCCATTACCTCGGGGTAATGATTGTTAAATGCAGTTTGTATAGCCTCGGCCATGCTGCCCGAAAAATCTGATGGTGAACCTGCTTTAAGCGCCATATTTTAACCTGTTTTTACTTTAACCGACAATAAAGACGGAGTTGGTGGCGGCATTGGCGGCACAGGTGGTGCAGGAGTTACCGGTAATGCCCCCAAAGCAAGCTCGCCGGGATGCATATGGGTTTGATAAATGTTAACTATCTGGTTAAGATAAGTGAGCAATTCATCTCCAAAAACCAACGGATGCGCTGCACCATCTACTAATTCTATTTGCGGCGCATCAACTATTACTTTGGTATTCCCCTTTACTGTAATAAGTCCGCCATTTACATCAATAACTATTTGGTTGCTGTTTGAATCTTTAATAGTAATGGCCGATGGCTCGGTTGTTATGATATGGCCATTCTGGTCCTCCAGTCTTATCCCCTTTTTATCATCGCTGATGATCACTTTATTTTCTCCGGGGGTTTCTATAACAACCTCCTTTATTTCGTCGTCAAAGGTTAGTTTCAGTTTTTCCCTGGAAGTATATCCCTTTTTAAAATTATCATTGGTAGGACTTATTGGCGGCACCTTATTTGAGCTGTGCAGCATACCCAAAATTACGGGCTGACGTGGATCGTCATATAAAAAACCTAAAAGTACTTCATCATCAACCTCTGGTCTAAAAAACATTCCACGTTCGTTACCGGCATCGGTAAGGGCTATTCTTGCCCATACACCATCATCATCGGCATTTATATACGGCATTTTCACTCTTACCCTTTGTTCACCATCCGGATCTTCATTATCTGTTACAATGCCGGTATGCAGCCCCACAACCCCCGGCAGTAAACCGCCTGCTTTGGGAGCGGTAACTGTATTTTCTTCCATAAACCAATCTGGCGTGTGGCCAAACTGCGCCTGGGTTTTCCACCCGGAAACTGTTGAATAATCCTGCCTGACACCACTAACAAAAGCTTTTCCGTTAAATCTATCACCAAGGCCGTGCAGCTCAATAACATCGCCGGGATTTATGGTGGCAATACCATCAAACTTAACCCTGCCCCTTATTTTTGACAGGCGCGATTTTAATAATTGCGCATCGGCCCAGGCCTGGCGTTCTTCTGAGGTAATTGAACCCGAATGATTTAAAACAAAATCATCCGGACCGGCAACCGTGGCAAGGTCATTAACTGAAAGTGTCCCTTCTTCTTCGAGGTTGGCAGGGTCATTAGCATCCGATTCGGCATTTGCCTGGTTAGCCATATCCCATGAAACACTTTTTACCGCTGTAAACTGGTTTCTGCTATCCATTTCTGCATCAAGTTCCATAACGGTTGCACCATGCAGTAATGAAAGTTTGGCGTCTCCGGAAACGGTTGGTTTTTTAGTAACTATTTTTTCATCGTTTGTAATTATAACATTGCCCGTAGCCTCGGCCCTGCTCAATACAAAATCCCAATCGGTGCTGTTATACTGAACCATTTCCTTATGCGTTACATCGGTTGATTCAATTTCCAGATCTGAAGACGAAAAGCCGTCACTTTCTAAAACCTGGCTGATGATATCAGCGTCAGTAAGATCATGAAAATATGCATTTTTACGCCCTATAGTTGTTTTTACGGCCTTGTGTTTACATTCAATTATCAGGTTTGGCGATACCGATTCTCTTATTTTGATGGATTGTTTAATGATAATTCCTTTAAATATACTAAAGCTATTATCCGGATCGCCGGCTGTTATCTCCATCTCGTTACCGGGAGTAAAAAGATCCCCGTCGGTTAATGGAAATTCGCCATTAGAAGCCTCACCATCCTGAATTACAATTGTTGCAGATGATATTTTATTTACCATCTTCATTACGTTAACCGAAAGTTTAGGCACTGACCGGGGAATTTCGGTGCCGTTAATTAATATTTTAAATTCGGCTACAGTGTTAACCGCAGGAATAATTCTTTCTTCAGGCATTGCTGGTTGGCTTTACATTTTTATCGAAAGGCGGAAAAATCAATTTTTGTCCGGGCTGCAGATCCCTGAAGTTTTTAAGATTATTTACCCTGGCAACTTCAAGATAATATTTAAAATCGCCGTAAATTTTTTGTACCATAGCCGGTAAGGTGTCACCTTCTTTAACTATGCGAATATGTGTTAGGTCTGGCGATGAATTTCTTTCTTCTGCCTGTCTTACTGCGGCCGGAAGCTTTTCGGCAAATGTTGCATTAATGATAACGCGCAATGGCGTGCCATCGGTTTTAAACATTTTATATTGTATCGAGGTGGTTTTAAGCTCACAATCAAACTCATACTGATTGGTACGTAACCATGTAAGGTGCCCCCATGTTATCCTAAGGAAACAGGTACGGTGCTTTTTACCATCATAACCCACCGCCTCATAAAACTCTTTAATTTTAGCCGGAACATCTAATTTTACACCATTGGCATTTGTACCATCAAGAAAAAACTTTAAAGCTACTTCTAAGGGCCTGGTACCAAGAAAGCCCCCGGCGCTTCCGTTAGCGCCAGCTGCATTGTTACTTTCTGTTATAACCGTGTAGTTAAGTGTAAACTCATCAGGATTAATAAAAGCAGTAAACTTCTTCTCGGCAGGGCCATTTCTGTTAATATCGGTCCATGATTCAATTTTGAGCTTTTGAGCTTCTTTACCTGGCAATAAGCCACTGAGTATATCCAGCATCAGCGTTCATTTTTTTTATCAAGAATTTCCATAACCTGCTCAATACATTCTTTAATGATCTCTTGCTTTAAAGAGCCATCACCAGATCCGGTACTGCCTGCTGAATTACTATCAGAAACAGTTACAGAAATTTCGATTTCGTTAATTATAATTGGCATAATTTAAAAGCTTACAGAACCTGATACCGCACCGGCAACAGCCCCCACGGCCCCTGCCACAAGATCATCAAGGCCCATTGGTTTAAAGTACTGATACGTAAGTTCGAGCGTTTCAATTACAAGGGTATTCTGTTCGGCATTAAATTCAGAAATATCAATCTTTGTAGGATATGCATTAAAAACATGCCACACGTTTAACGGGATATGATTATCATTCAGCAGACTTATCAGCACGTTTTTAGGATCAAATTCAAAGTTTTGGATGCTGTTGCGTGCCCAATGGCTAACAAAAGACCCCAGGAACAGCCCTCGTTTTAAAACCAGCTTATTAAACTGCGGCACACCCGGAAACTGATGTTTAAACCGATTTTCGCCGCCTTCGGCAATGGTTTCGGTTGGGATATTGACACTCAATCCGCTTACACTCTGAAACCGGATATCCTGGGGAGTTTGTGGAAACATTTCAATAACCACCAAAAAATGGAATCCCGGGGGTGGATAGATCAAACCATCTACAATACCACTAATCAGGCTCATAATTACAGAATTAGTTTAACCGTTTTGTATAACCAAACCCTCGTGCGCAATATCAAGCTGCTCAATAGCCACTTCGCTTCCGTCAGCTTTCAGGTCGGTACTTTGAATTTTCACAGGGAATGCATTCTTAATTTTCCACACAACTACCGGTTCATGCTTTTCATTCAGCAGGGTTAAGGTGATATCCCGCCTTTCAACAGCATTTAATGAAATGGTATTTAACCAGTTGAAAAATTCATTATCACCTGCAAATACTCCTCTTTTTAAAGTAATGTTGCTAAATTCGCGCATGCCCGGCATTTTAATTTTGCTGTATTCGGGCGAAGCTCCGTCGCGGTATTCGATCAATTTATTTTCGATGTTCAACCCGCTTACTTCAGAGAAGCCTATGTTCGACCCGCCCCACTCTACTCTGAAGTGAAACTTTGGTAATGGATAATTTGCCATGTTTTTGCTTTTTATGTTTGATTAGGTTTTGATAACCTTTAATTGATTAAGATTCCTGTAGTTTATGAGAGAATTTCAGGATGATAAATTCGGCAGGGCGTACTACGGCCATACCAATTTCAATATTCATTCGCCCTTCCAAAATATCAAGAGCTGTCATGGTTTGGCCAAGTCCTACTCTTACAAAAAATGCCTGTTCTGGCTTTGCCCCGGCAAGTGCGCCAGCCCTCCATTGCTTTATCAAGAAATTTTCAATCATTGCCCTAACTCTAACCCAGGTATTGGCATCATTTGGTTCAAAAACAACCCATTCTGTACCTTTTTTAATTGATTCTTCGGCAAAAATAAAGAACCTGCGTACAGGCACATATCGCCATTCATTATCATTTCCGGCCAACGTGCGCGATCCCCAGATCATTACTCCTTTACCCGTAAAATACCTTATAGCATTGATAGATTTGCCAGAAGTAGGATCAACATTTAACGACATCTGGTCTTCGGAAGAAATTTTAAGCGATGTAGAATTTACATATGCCAGCGTAACATTGGCCGGCGCTTTCCATACTCCTCTTGAACTATCAACCGCGGCGTAAGCACCTGCAACTGCCGATGAAGGAGGCATAAGAATATTTAAATTTTGCAGCTGCAGCTTAATGAGGTTATATAATTCGGAATTACCTGCAACCTGTGGTGCCGCCGGAGGCGATGCAGGTACAGTTGGCGCCGGTTTCTGCAGGTTAAGCCCGGTACGAACCGAAACCTTTAAAGTTGCAGGTGGATTTAAAATAGATGCCAGGCTGATTTTACCGGTGCCAATATCAGTTGCCTCAACCCCGTTTACTATATAAGTGATATTTACGTCGGCATCATCAAACCTATAGCTTAATATAGTTTGCAGGTAAGGGAAATAAGCTGCACCATATTTCATTAAATCAAGGTTACTGCCTAACGTAGCAGCATTTCTGAAGTCATCTGCCGATGAGTTGATATCATTTATTGTACCGCTTGACTGTTTAACATCTATAATGGTAAACCTATCCTGCAATGTAAAACATTGATTTAGCGCACTATTAATAACTGAATAATAGTTAGTTGAGGGCAGTGATGGACCATCAGGAAACAACAATAGTGTAGGTTCATCAACCTTTGCAATCTCGGCTAAACCATCCGTTAATTTGGTGGCATTAACGCCTCCTCCATTATACTTATCTGCCGAAACAATGTAGCAAGGGCCACCACCATTTGCAAAATACATTTGAAGCGCATAATACATCCTGTATTTAGAGCTTGTGGTCGGGTTAATGGCCGCATTAATTGTCCTGGTAACAGTATTTGCAGCATTTACATCTGTTATGGTTACCGTTATTGCCGTTTCTTTTTGAGCAAGCMCAAATAACTGTTCATACTCTAACAACGAACCTATTCGTTGCGGCTGTTTCCCAAAATCATTGCCATTGAAACTTGATTTTTCGGTGTATCCGATGAATGCAGGAATTGCGGTTTCAACTTCTGCCACCGAAGGTGGAAACGTTGGGATTTCCTTAATGTAAACCCCGGGAGTTTTAAATACATCTGCCATGGTGGTACTTTTTTTAATTAAATGGTTATTAAAATATCTGAGAAGGTATCTGCTCCTTCTGTTTTTATGAGATTTAGAGGTGGGTTTGGTAAGTTGGCTATCAGCACTTTATTTGTATTGTCTTTTAATTTTATGCCAGCTACAGATTCTTCTGATAATGGAAGCGCATTGTTTGATATAACAATAAATGTTCCTGCAGGAGAACCGCCGAGTAAACTAAAATTTATAGGAGAACCATTTGTTTTGGCCACACTTACCGATGTGATTGCCGGGTTAAATTTCCTGGTAATTATATAGCGCCATTTGGTTGCTCGGTTAGCAAACGGAATTTTATAATTTACAGTTGTAATTGAATTATCAATACCCTGGAACTGGTAATTGCTATTTAAACCAGCTTTGTAAAATATTTCAACCACTCCAAATACGTCAGACATTTCGGCCGGGTCAAGTGAATAGAAAGTGGCTTTCTCTGTGCCGTCAACTAAAAAAAGGACTCTTCCACCAGATGCTTTATTAAGATCAAAAGAATAATTAAATAAATTATTTGAATTGTTTAATTGCTGTTGCAACTTTTCATTACTATCAATAAAATTCAATTCGCCGTTTTGCGTACCTGCCGTACTGTTTTGAACTGATGAAAAACTACCGTTTACAAAAGGAAGCAAATCGGCATCTGATACTATTTTACTGCCTGTATTGGCTACAAGCAGCGGAACATTAGCAGCCGACATATTATTAACCTGGTTGTTAAAATAGTAATGGCTTGTAGGCGCTTTAAGCAAATTTATTTTGGTAATATTTTCAAATAATCCATTTCGCAGTTTCAATAAAAAAGTAAATTTTGTACCATCTGGCAAGGGGTTCTTAATAATATCATTGCCCGCAACAGCATCTACCTTTGCAAATAATTTTCCGCCGGATGTGGTTGGTAAAAAGTGAAGCCCTAATGATTTTATCAGCACTGCACACCTGGCCGAAGGCTGCATTATTATATCAGGACTTTTGCCAGATTTATAGAATGTATGGGCAAATTCCAATGTAAAAAGCGTCTTGTACTTAATTTTTATCATTGTAATAAAAGCTACATTTTTAATTATCAGAAATTGTGATCTCGGTAATCGGCGGTGTTTCCATCTTAGGTTCGTAATCAATAAAGCTGATGGTTCTTATTTTATACACCACATTAGGCATATATTTTGCCCCCAGCGCAGCCCAAAGATTATTTTGCTGTTCAAAAGTTGTTGAGTGAAGTGTTATAAGCAACCGCCCCACCTTTTGCCATGGTTTATTGTTATCCACTTTGGCATTTATTTGAGGATACTGATCACTATCAAAAACCTGGTGGCCTTGAAAAAACGCCATTACATATGATAACAGCCTTAATGCAGTAGAATAATTATTAGCAAATACCGAAAAAAGAACAAATGCATTAATATTTACAGGTGGATTGACAACCTGGATACGATCTTCAATTTTTTGATAGTTATATTGTGAATCAGCTATCCGGTCTTCCTCCAGGTTAACAAGTGTCAGGATAACTTTTGATACGTCACTCCCTTCGGTCGAAACCGCGAATGTGCCATCGGGGTTCATTAATGACGAAAGCACAACAATATCCTCATTGCCGAAGTTTGTTGAATCTTTTCGCTTGATATAAGCGTTAAGTTCATCCGACAGAAATTCAAATGCGGTCCTTAACATATTTTTTAATTAAATGAACAGCTGTTTCTCAGTTTCGTGTGTAAACAAATTGCCTTGCTGATGATATTCCCGGGTTAAATAGCAGGCTGTAACCGTAGTCTATAAGTTTTTGATGATCAAAATTATTGGTGTGGGTTTCAACTACTATAACCTGTACATTTTTCAAGTCTCCGTCTTTTAATTCATCAACTAAAAACTCTTCATATCCTTCCACATCCAGTTTCAGAATAAAAACCTCTTTATCCAGCTTATTGATAAAAGAAAATAACCCCACAGATTCAACCGTTAAAAACCCATTTGAGTTGGGCAGCGTTGTCCACCTTCCACTCCAATCGCTTTGATCGGGAGCATAAAGATTTAATATTCCATCGGCAATTGAAACAGCTTTATTAAGCGCTTGTATTTTCCCAAACCGGTTTGCATTCTGGCTTAAATACATGAAACTATCCGGGTTGGGTTCAAATGAAATAACTTCAACATTTGCCAGGTACTGTGCACACATGATGGAGAAAGCACCGATATGAGCACCACAATCAACAATATAACAGGGGTTAGCTGGCTTGAGATTTATTAACAGGCTTTTTATACAATACATATCCTGGTCAATAACTTCCGGAATCACCCAGCGGTCATCATCGGTATCTTTACGATAGGCTATTTCTAAAACATCGTTCATTGTATCAGATTTAAGCAAAGGCTAAATAATTTTCTTCAGTTGGCACCGACATTCTTAGCAGGTAACTGAAAAAAGTATTCTTATTTAAAATATTTTTATTTGGGTTTTCAGAAATATGTTGCCTTACCATATTGGCAGAAAGCATGTAGCAATAAGAGGTCCTGTTAATAAAATATTGGTGTTCTTCGTCAGGCCTTTCCTCCAAAAATTCTTCGGGTTTACTCCAGCACACTGGTTGAATCTGTTCCACGGTTAGTTCGCACCATGAAGCATTACTTTCGTTAAGCGTAGATGTTAATGCTTTTGACCCTAAGGTTAGCCACTCAATAGGCTCGCTATTGCGTAAAATACTACAAATAAGGCTATAATAATTTGCGGCGATAGTGCTGTTCTTAGATGCGCCCATCAGGTTGTTTGTTACCTCGCCAGACCGCTCCCTGTACCCTAAAAACTCATAATTATTTAAAGTATCCATTAAAGGTTTAAGAGATTTAATAACCACACAATCCGAATCAATCCATAAACCACCATGCCTTGCAAGTAAAAACGCCCGAATAAAATCTGCACGGTGCGCTACGTAAAGGTCTTCAAGCTTTATATCCAGATCGGTGTTACGCATTTCTCTAAAACTTTCAGGTGTCAGCAATTGAACATTGGCGCCATGTGCAAATACTGTTTTTTGGCACTCGCGGATCCAATCGGGAAGATCACCTTCCCAATAAAGCCATATAGGTAAATCTGCCGGTTCCTGATTCATCACTGTTGGTGGTTTAACTTATTTTTTGAATAACGATAAGAGATTCGGCCAGGCAAACGTGTTGATATTTACCTTTTGCAAGTAACTGATTTACATACGTCTGCACATCTGGATAATAATCAGCATAATCGTGAAAAACAACATATCCGTTTACTGCTACAAAAGGCGAAAAGTGCTGAAAATCATCATTGATACTGATATAATCATGCAGGCCATCTATCAGTAACAGCGAAATTGCGTTATCCCATTTAACATCAACTGATTTACCAACCTGGGAGATCACGGTAGCTGAAAGACCTGCATTTTCAATATTTTGCTTAAAACTTTCAAAAGAGGGTTCAAATACACACAAATCCGAACCTAAGGCTCCTAACTTTCCATCGTGCTGATCAACAGCAATTACCTTAATTTCATCTGATATTGATTTGGCAATTTTGCCCAGCAAAATTGTTGCTTTGCCATGAAAACTCCCAATTTCAACAACATGGGCGCCAGAAAATTTAAAGCATGCTTTTAATGCCGTGGCCATAAGTAATTCACACTCAGCATCACTAAGCCATCCCTGAATTTTTTGAATTTCTGCAATTACCTGCAGCGGGAAAAACAATGACTGATCAACAGGTTCGTGTATTATTTCATTTTTAGCAGGGGTATAATTATTGAGATATAACCGTGTGCTGTTTCTGATCACATCATCATATTCCCTGGCAACTGGGTGCATCCAAAAAACATTCGGATCACTTAATGCGCAATCCAGATCTAATGTGGAATAAGATTTTTGATAATTATTAAAAGTATTACAGCATGGATTTAGCAGAATATCATACCCAAGCAAACTTACCATTGTAGGTAAAATAATTTCTTCGGTTGCCCATATCCCTGTGCGCTGCATTATATCATGAAGCCGGGTATTGATCTTAAACTGTTTAACCAAATCCTTAACTGCATCATAAGTAAATACTGTTGAGGGCCAAAAAGACCAGTGTACAAACTTATTCTCTCCATCGGGGAAGGTTTTCAGCAATGGTTTCCACAGATCATATTCTTCAAATGCTTTAATTGATGTCCATACATCCCTGTTTTCTGCGGTAATACGCTCTGGCCTGCTTGACAATAACCCAACGTTACTTTTATCGGATAGGAAATTGGATATAAATAAAGAGTAATCCGGCTGAACACTTAACTGATCAGAATCAACAATTGTTAAAGTGTTGAATGAAAAGTTTTCCAATGCAAACCTCATACATTCCAACGCAAAAGTGTGCAGATAACCATGCTTCACATAATAACTAACAGGACAGATAACAGCACCAAATTGCTCAAATGGAAACAATGTTGATTTAAGATCAAAATCAGCCCCACCGTTGAAAAGTAAAATTATAGAAGATGGATCGTTATAGTGTAAATTACGGACCATATCAATTACACAGTCCGGGCTTTCATGCACCAGGCAGGCGTAAACATTTTTTCCCTTTCCTGAGTTGCCTTGAATAGTAACACTATTTGTAACCTCACTCATCCGGCTATAATTTACAGCCATGCTATGATTATGATAATGTTTTAAATCAGCCTGCATAATTTGTTCAATATCTTTTACAGAATAAGGATGCCACCATTCACCTGAAGTTTGTTTGGGGCTAATGTTTTGATCATGTATCATATGAACCGACATGGTGGTATCTTCCAACTCGGTAACATGCTCCGGAGAGGTATTCCAAACAAATAATCCATCCATACCTACATTAATATTTTTAAACTGGTTGTTTTCCCAATGCGATCTGTAATAGCATAATGAACTACCTAATAGCCATTTACGCTGATCTGAAGGATATTTATACTGATAAGCCTGGTTATTAAAAAAATCGTAGTAAAGCAGGTTATTGATACCGCAAACCCTGGTATTATTTTTATTTAATTCGTGCACCTGGTATTTTAAACGATGCGGGGCATACCAATCATCATCGTCCCAGTTAGCGATTATACTGCCCGATGCATTGCTACAGGCCATATTTAATTTTTCGCCAAGTGTTATTTTATGATCAAGGCGGATGTATTTTATACCAGGCTGGTTTATAACAAGGTCTTCAATACAATCTGTTCCGTCATCAATTATAATTAATTCCTTATTTTGATGTTCCTGCCGTTGAAAATACCGGATGGCGTGTGGTACAAAACGCCTGCGGTTATAGGTTGGCATAATGCATGATACAAGCGGTAGCTTATCCATACTTATTGATTGTAATCTGATTTTTTTTAATTTAAATTAAGCGGGACACTTGAATTTTGGCTGTAAAGCAAAGCTTCGCTTGGGGATTGTCACAAATACATCCGTTTAAAAAGCTGAAAAATTCTTAGTACTTATTTAGATTCAATGGTAGTGTTTGCTCAAGTAGCTTAACAAGTATAAAATTAAGTGTATTCAAAACTCAGTACAATAGCCAATAGTAACTATTTTGCATTAACATTTTCTGAGGCTTGATGAACAAACCTCAATAGAAAGTGATTGGTTAATTGAATTTAAGTGTATTCCCACTCTTTCTTTACCCCGTTTAAAAAATAACTTACCCTGCAATCCTGTAAATGGCCCTTCAACAATTATTACGTCATCCCCTTCAATAAGATTAGGCTCCAACTCAAAGGCCACCTCTTCAAATTTCATGATACTTAAAATTTCTTCTTCTGACATTATAGCCGGTTTACCTTCAAACGTAATAAACTTCAAAATTCCACCTATATTCAATAACTTAAAACGGTCCCTTTCTGTTGAATTTATAAAAACATAGTTAGGAAACATAGGTACCTGTAATTCCTTCCTGCGATCGCTCCACTGCCTTATAACCTTTTGTAAAGGCAGGTAAGCTTTGATCTTTTTCCTCGTTAATTCATTATATATTTTTTTTTCGAGATTTGGAAAGGTGTAAATAATGTACCAATTTTTTTTAAAAAAAGTTTCCATAGAAATGATACGTTTAGATAGATGTATTTTAATAAAATGATGGTTCTTAATCCATTACACATTTCACCGGCAGGCTTTTATAAAAAAAATTATCTTATAGTTAAGCCCCACAATAAAATTGAGCATCTTTACTTACAACCGAAATAGCCATTTATAACTATTTTATCACTTATTTGGTCAAAATTGTAAGCTGCCTTGCTTTAATTAATACATAAAGGAATTAATAAGATGCCAACCTGGTATTTGGATTTAAGTATTTGATTTATAAAACTATAACGCTAAAACCATACTAATAAATAGTTATTAATAGCTATTGCATATATCGGTGATGTTTAGGAGTTTTATAGTATATAAACCATAAATAAAAAAGGATACAAGCCCTTTTATTTACTGTTACACCATTCGTTTTTAATCAGTAGTGTTTTTTTATTCAGATGACAGCAGGATGATTCGCTGTGCATTCTGGATCGGCATTCCTGAATAATTTATTCTTTTAATAAAGGAGGTAACATGTTCAGATCAAACATTCCTGGCGTGGCAATTGGCGTAATCTTCGTTTTTGGTTGACTCAAAAAACCTGCAATATCCGGATAGTTTTTTGATAATAACATGCTGTTTTATTATCAAATAAGAGAGAAATATACATATATATAGAGAAAAAACTTGATTTATTAAACCAATTACCAAATGGCATATAAAATACTTTCATTAGATGGCGGTGGTTCCTGGGCTTTGATTCAGGCCCGCGTACTTAAGGATATTTATGGGGATATCTCCGGTCACGAAGTTTTACATCAGTTCGACCTCGTGATCGCAAATTCGGGAGGCAGCCTCGTTTTGGCTTCGCTATGTAACAATATGTTGCTCAGTGAAATAATTTCGGTTTTTGAGGATGAAAATAAACGAAAGCAGGTTTTTTCAAAATTATCATTCTGGGAAAAATTAAAATGGAGAAACATTGCAAGCCTTACCAATGTGCTCGGCCCAAAATACAGTACCGAAAGAAAGCTCAGCGGCCTTAAAAATGTACTGAACAAGTATGATAGCCTCGTTATACAAAAAAAGGCAGCCAAGCCTATTTTGGATACCTATATGAATGATCTTCCGGCTATCATCGGCAAAAATGATTTACAGATACTTGTTGCCGGATATGACTATCTAAGACAAAGGGCAGTTTTCTTCCGATCAAACCCGGCAAGTAAAACAGACGGTTTTGGTAATGGCAAATTTTACCAGGTAAGCTTAGGAGAAGCCATACATTCATCCAGTAACGCCCCTATTAATTATTTTGATTCGCCGGCAGCAATTACCACCAGTTTACTTGGGGGAGATGACAAACGTAAAACCTGGTTTTGGGACGGTGCAGTATCCGGCTTTAATAACCCGGTACTTGCCGGCTTTATAGAAGCCCGGACAAATAATCCCAACTTACCACTAAGCGATTTCAAGATCCTTTCATTAGGTACCGGCACAGGCGGGGAAGCACTTATAGGCGACTATGAAAATTCAACCAACCCGGTAATTGCTTCTATTTATAACAAAAATAAAAATAACAAGCTTGCCATTACAGACAACCGATCTTCATTTTTTGCTGATATAAAAAAAATGTCGACCAGTATTCTCGGCGATCCGCCTGATTCTGCCACATTTATAACCTATGCCATGATTGACCCTTCGCTGAGCAATAAAGCCTGTGTTGTGCGGATAAACCCTTGTTTAAAACCAATACTTAACCAGGCTAACCAACTATATGAAGCACCCGATATTTATAAAAACGACCCGAACGGCGAGGCCGATTTTATTGCAATAATGGATCTTGATATGGATGCTGTAAAAAATGATGAGGTTGACCTGATTAAGCGTCTTTGTGATAAGTTTATTGTAAATGGCTCTGGCTTGTGTCTGCCTAATCAGTTAATACGTGGTGATAGTAAGGGCGTTCATCTGGGTTATGATACCTATAAGGCAGCCAAAGAAAAATGGCTGAATTGCGATAAGGAAGGATAACAGCGTTATTGAAATGAAAAATAGATTTTCATTCGGTCGTAACCAGGCAATTGTGTTTGCCACTTTAGTTTTTGTACTGGTAATTGGTGCATTTTACTTTTTTATTTACGTTCCTGATAATCAAAATGAATTAGAAGCTCAGCGCTTCAGATGTTTGCAAAATATTGAAATCAACATTCAGTCAAAGGTTGATAACTCTATAGCGCTTTTAAATACCATACTCAATACTTACGAAAAAAATCCGGCGCAATACAACCGGGAAAGGTTAAGCAAATATGTTGAACACTATTCGCAGGAAAGCTTCATCCTCGAATCTATCAAGCCGGTACAGCCATCGGCAGAAAAAAACAACATTAATACCTTAACCGACAGCATTTGCAGAGTGGAATTTGATAACCGGACGCTAACTATTCACCTCCAAAAAAAGGGCTACTTTATCCACATGAAGTATACTTTAAAACAGTTTGTCGACCCTTTACTTACCGACGAAATATTTGACCAGTATATCTTCCTCAGGCAAAAAAACATTATCTACCAAACATTCCCCAGCGGTATAACAACAATAGTATCAGACTCATTAAAATCCGATAAAAGCGCTTTTTTAGAAGGACAAGTAAAAAAAATACACCTTAGCGGGAACAGCTACAAAATATTTTCGCAAAGGCTAAACCTAAATGCAGATTCTGTTATCACCGTATCAGGTTTGCTTACCAATAAAAAATACCAGCAGGAAAAAAATAAACTTCCAGAAAACATCGTCATTTTACTGCTAACCATTGC
>NZ_JBFUKX010000017.1:0-111910 GCF_056400605.1 Mucilaginibacter sp. P5_A4
TGATAATGTTCATTGAATATAATAGGATCGACCTTGTCGCCAGGTTCTTTTATTTGGCGATAAATAATCAAGCTTATTGCTAAATATTTGTAGTAAACCAAATTAAAAATCTAACTGTTTGCTACTAATATCAGCTCACAAAAAAAACGCTTCCGAAAATCGGGAGCGTTTTTTTACTTTAATAAAAGTAAGATTACATTTTTTTAGCTGTGTCAGTTTTAGCTGTGTCAGCTTTAGTAGTATCCATTTTAGCAGCAGTATCCATTTTAGCTGAGTCCATTTTAGCTGAATCTGCTTTAGCTGAATCTGCAGCAGATGAAGAACCAGAACCTTTACAAGCTGCAAATGAAGTAGCGATAGCTAAGGCAACTAAGCCTAATTTGAATGAATTTTTCATGTTTAATTTTTTAATAAGTGATTTAATAGTTTTCATGTTAATACCGCAAACAAAAAAAGGTAACCCATAATTTTAAAATAAAATTACAGATTACCTTTTTTTATTGTAAAAAAACTAAAAAATCGATAAAAAGGGAGCATAGTTGGCAACTATATGCCCTTTTTAATATGCTTTATCAGCAATTATTTTTTTGTAGTGTCTTTCTTTACTGAATCAACAGCAGCAGCACCAGATTTAGCAGTTGAATCAACTTTAGTAGCTGAATCTGCTTTAGCTGAATCAACTTTAGCTGAATCAATTTTAGTTGAATCACCACCTTCAGTTTTAGCAGTACCACCACAAGCTGAGAAAGAAACAGCAATAACTAAAGCAACAAAACCTGTTTTTAATAAATTTTTCATTTTCGTGAGTTTTAAAATGTTAATATTTTTTGATCGTTTTCGTTGTTAATACCATATATTTAAAAAGGTAACCCATGAAATTTGATAAAAAATAAATTCCATAGATTTTGTAGTGTTTTTAGCCTTTACAGAATGTTTTGCCCGGCGTTTTTTTTGTTGCAGATTTGCCGTCGGTTATTAAAAAATAATAGGGGTTACCTTGCTGCGTTTACCGTATTAAAACCGGTTTGATGTTTTAAAACGTAGTTTTAAAGACCGCAGCGTATTTCACCAGGTTTTGTAATTTTATTGAATGCAATTATTTTTTTTAATTGTATTGGGTTACAATTTCGTATAAACAGTATTAAGAGTGAATAAAGACTTAAAAGCTTCGGCGCCAACAGATAGCGAAATAGTTCTCGGGATACTTAACAATTCGGAAATAGTATTAAAAAGGTTGTATACCACCTATTTCCCGATGATATTACAGTTAATTATCAACAACAACGGGAATGAGGATGATGCCAAGGATGTTTACCAGGAAGCAATCATTGTTCTTTATAATAAGGTAAAATCGGGCGAGTTTGAATTAAGCAGTAAGCTTAAAACATATATTTATTCGGTTTGCCGCAGGCTTTGGCTTAAAAGGCTGAGCCAGATGAACAGGTACGGGGGAGACATCAGGGATTTTGAGGAATATCTGCCTGTTGATGATGAGGTTGAAAAACATAATGACCGGGACATGCAGTTTAATAAAATGGATGCAGCGCTCCAGTTATTAGGCGAACCCTGTAAAACCATTATGGAAGATTTTTATATACATAACAGATCGATGCAGGAGATCTGCGAACGTTTTGGATACACCAATGCCGATAATGCCAAAACGCAAAAGTATAAATGCCTGCAAAGGCTGAAAAAGTTATTTTTTCAGCAGAAGTAAAGGAGAGAAAAGAGATGAGCGAGAACCTTATTCTGGAATTAATTGAACGGTACCTTAATGGCGATATGACCGCTGCCGAGTGCGCCGAATTTGAGACGCTGCGAAAAAAAGACGCCAATGTTGATAGCAAGGTAATTGAGCATAAGCTATTTGTAGGCTTAATTAAGCAATACGGCGAACGCATTGAATTGGAGAAACGTTTGGATGCTATTCACGGCGAGATTGATGTACATGCCCTGAAGGAAGAGCTTTTAATTAAGCCTAACTGGATAGTGAATATGTGGAGGCATCACCATTCAAAAATATCGGTGGCTGCTTCCATCGCTATTTTCGCTATTTTAAGTACATTGTTTTTTACCGGTAAATTGAATAACCGTAATTCAAATGACGTAGAATTGTTAAGTCAAAAAGTTGATCAGCTTAACAATAAAACAGATAAATTGGCCAAAACGACCGATAATTTAGCTAAGCAAGGCATAAACGATAAGTCGAAGAAACTTGTTAATCCGGGAAATTTTAGAGGTACTGGCTTTGCTTTATCTTCAAATGGTTATATAGCAACAGACTATCATATCATAAGAGATGCTGATTCTGTATACGTGCAGGATGCAGCCGGAGAGTCGTTTCGTGCTAAGGTTATTTATACCGAGCCTAAATATGATATAGCGATATTGCAGATAAACGATCCTGCGTTTAAAGATCTTGGCAATGTGCCTTACAACTTCAAAAAAACATTAAGTGATCTTGGGGAAGAGGTTTATACATTCGGATATCCAAGCGGCGAAGAAAATTTTGGGCCAGGTTCATTAACGGCAAGGAATGGTCATTCTGGTGATACAACCGAATACCAGGTTTCTATCCCTGTTAACCCGGGTAACAGCGGTGGTCCTTTATTGGATAACAGAGGGAACGTAATAGGTATAATAAGTGGCAGGCAGCCGGATATGGCTGGTGCGGGTTTTGCAAAAAAATCGGCCTATTTGTTAAAAGCGATACAAAATATACCACCCGACTCGTTGAGCAAGGATTTGAACATAAGTACAAAAAATACCCTGGCTGGTTTAACCCGCCCACAACAACTCAAAAAGCTAAAAAACTATGTGTTCATGGTTAAAGCTTATTAATACGCCCAATTCCAATAAAAATTAATAATTGAAAGGAGATACTGAAAGGTGTCTCTTTTTTTGTTTGGACTATCTGTGTCTTATTTTTTGGCTCCGTAAGCGCCTCCTTTTTTAAACAAATTCCCTGAATTCCATTGCAGGTTTTTGGTATTGGTCGATTAATTTCATATATTGTATAGTTTTTTGAAAAACGGGATTGTTAGCAACCCTGAAAAGTCCGGAGAATAAAAAAAACAATTGTTTTATCTATTTAATTATCTGATTTTTAGATCTTTGTATTGATTTGATATCAATTTTACGGTATTTGAAAGGCATCAGAAAAGTATCCGTACGGGTTACGAAAAGTGTAGCAAAGGTAGCAGAAAGGTTAACCAAAGGTAAATCAACGGTATACGGATATTATCGGTTTTTTTATTGAAAAATTACCTGTCCACTTCTCCCAAAACAAAATCTATCGAGCCTACAATGGCAATCAAATCGGCTATCAGCACGCCCTTCGAAATTTCGGGCAGTACAGAAAGATTATTAAAGCTTGGGCCGCGGGCCTTTACACGTACGGGGATCTCGGATTTGCCATCGGTCATAAAATAAAAACCAAGCTCGCCTTTGGCGCCTTCGCAGCGTACATAATAGTCCTGTGCTTTGGGTATGGTTTTGCGCGGCATTTTGGCCCGCGGATCAAAATCCGGCGTGCGCTTCAATTCGTTCTGCAGGCGGTCGAGGCATTGTTCCACTATCCTCAGGGATTGTTCTATTTCATCAACCCTTATTTTATAACGATCCCAGCAATCGCCAACGGTGCCCATGAGGCCTGTACCTATAGGGATTTCGAAATCAAGTTCGGGGTAGGCCGAATAGTTGTCAATCCGGCGTAAATCCCATTTCAATCCCGAAGCACGCAGCATTGGGCCCGAGCAACCATAGTTGATAGCTACATCAAGTGGCAGCACACCTACATTGGCCGTGCGGGATATAAATACCTGATTATCGGTAAGCAGCTGGTTAAGCTCAACCATTTTGGGTTTAAAGTACTCTACAAAATCGCGGCAGCGTTCTTCAAAGCCAACCGGCAAATCGTAAAACAAGCCGCCAACCCAGATGTAATTGTACAGCATACGTGAGCCGGATGCCCACTCCAGCATGCCCATAATATGTTCGCGATCTCTAAAGCACCATAAAAAAGGCGTGAAGGCGCCAATATCAATGCCATAGGTGCCAATGGCTATCAGGTGCGATGCAATGCGGTTAAGCTCGCAAACCAGCACACGGATATACTCAATACGTTTAGGGATATCTTTATCAATGCCCATCATGCGCTCAACGCCCATTACAAAAGCATGGCTATTGTTCATAGATGCCAGGTAATCAAGCCTGTCGGTAAAAGGAATGGTTTGCTGGTAGGTTAATGATTCGGCATGTTTTTCAAAACAGCGGTGCAGGTAACCTATGTGAGGGATAACTTCTTTTACAATTTCGCCGTCAGTGATCAGTTCCAAACGTAAAACGCCGTGGGTGGATGGATGTTGCGGGCCCATATTAAGCACCATATCCTCGACACTGGCATCGGCAATTTTTTTGTTGTAATTAAGTAGAGCTTCCTCGTATTTTGGATTAGTGATCACCAATGTTGCCTTCCGTTTAATTTATTATTCAATCCCGGGATTGAATATCAAAAATCAACTTTTTTTTTATTTATCGGGCCAATTCGCGACAAAAACTTTTAAATACCTTTGCCCTAATGAAAGTATCCGGATTTACATTTATAAGAAACGCGGTTAAAAACGACTACCCCATTGTTGAAGCTATTAATTCTATTTTACCCCTTTGCGATGAGTTTATAGTAGCAGCCGGCAACTCTGATGATGGTACCCGCGAATTAATTGAGGCTATCGGCTCACCTAAAATCAAGATCATTGATACTGTTTGGGATGATTCATTAAAAGATGGCGGACGTGTTTTTGCGGTGGAAACGGATAAAGCATTTGCAGCAATTTCGCCGGATAGCGACTGGGCTTTTTATATCCAGGGTGATGAGGCAGTACACGAAAAATATCACCCTCTTATTAAAAGGGAGATGGAAGATGCACTAACCAAACCCAATATTGAAGGCTTGTTATTTAAATACCTGCATTTTTATGGCTCCTATGATTACTACGGCGATTCGAGACGCTGGTATCGCCGCGAGATCCGGTTGCTCAAAAACATCAAAGGCATCAAAGCCTACCGTGATGCACAGGGCTTTCGCCTTGATGACCGCAAGATAAAAGTAAAGTTGATTGATGCCTACATTTATCATTATGGTTGGGCTAAGCCACCCCATGGCCTCAACAACAAGATCCGTAACTTCAATAAGTTTTACCATGATGATGCCTGGATGGAGCAAAACCTGCCCGAAACTTATGAGTTTGATTATAGCAATGCCGATAAGCTTATCCGTTTTACCGGTACGCACCCGGCTCCTATTCAAAAACGAATTACTGCCACCAATTGGAACATTGATTTTAGTACTAAACAACTGCGCAAAGCGATGACCTTTCGCCGCAAGCTGCTTCAAAAAATAGAACAATTAACCGGCTGGCGGATAGGGGAGTACAGAAATTATGAAATTGTGGAAAGGTAATGTTTTCTTCCCCTCATTCACGATAGGGGTAATATTCTCCTTACTCTTAATTTCTGAAAATTCTGATCAAAGATTTTGCGCTATAACAAACCCGCTTGCCCAGGCCCATTGAAAATTGTAGCCGCCCAGCCATCCTGTAACATCTACACATTCGCCGCCAAAAAACAGGCCGGGAACTTTTTTAGCCTCCAGTGTTTTAGATGATAGCTCATTGGTTGATACACCTCCGCGCATTACCTCGGCTTTATCGTAACCTTTATCGCCGGCAGGTTTTACTTTAAATTCATGGATCAATATGCCGATATCTTCAATTTCGGTTTTGGTGAGGGATGCCAGGTTCTTTTCTACGGGTAGCTTATCGCTTAATGCTTCGGCAAATTTGCGGGTGTATAAGCCGGCAAGGTAGGCCAGCAGCATTTTTTTACCGTTTGTTTCCTTTTCCTGCTGAATCAGGTCGGCAATGTTTTGATTGGGGAGTAGATCGATATAAATATACTCTCCTGGTTTCCAGTACGAGGAAATCTGCAGGATGGCGGGACCGCTTAAGCCCCAATGCGTAAACAGGATGTTTTCTTCAAAGCTGATCCTGTCGTTCCAAACCCGGCAAAAAATACTGTTGCCCGATAATTGCTCATACCATGGCTGGTCTTTACCCGTAATGGTTAGCGGTACAAGTGCAGGAGCGGTATCTTCAATTTTTAAATCGAACTGACGGGCGGTGCGTAACCCAAAATCGGTAGCACCCATTTTGGGAATGGGTAAACCTCCGGCTGCAATTACAACATTTGGCGCGCTTATATACTCCTGCCGGCCATTAATTTCTGCACGAACGGTAAAACCATCGTTAGTTTTTTCAATTATTTTTACGTCGGCATTGCACCATATTTCCTGGCTAAGGTCGGCACAAAGGCTGGTAAAAATCTGTACCACATCTTTAGCATTGTCACTCACCGGGAATAGCTGGCCCAGCGTTTTTTCTTTGCCTTCGATGCCGTAAGTTTCAAAAAAGCTGATGGTATCATCCACCGTCCATTGCGAAAAGGCTGATTTACAGAAGTGTTGATTTTGCGAGATAAACTGCTGATGGGTTGCGTACAGGTTGGTATAATTGCACCTGCCACCGCCGCTGATAAGGATCTTGGCGCCCACACGGTCATTCTTTTCAAGGACGAGTGTACGCTTGCCTAAAAAGCCGGCTTGTACAGCGCACATGAGTCCGCACGCTCCGCCGCCAATTATTATTGCATCAAAATCTGTTTGTTTTGTTAAATTTGTAGTCATGACCGAGGTTTCGCAAATATCAGAATTTGGAAAGATACTCATCTTTCTTATCACCGGAATAATTATGGTGTGCGTGATATTTTTTTTTAACAGGTTATTGGCCCCCGATAACCCCAACTACGAGAAGCTAACTTCCTATGAATGTGGCGAAGAGCCTACCGGAAATGCCTGGCTACCCTTTAATTCGCGTTTTTATGTAATAGCGCTGATATTTTTATTGTTTGATGTAGAAATGGTATTTGTTTTTCCCTGGGCTACCGTATTTGGTAATCATGAACTGATAGCGAAGGATGCCCGTTGGGGATGGTTTTCTTTAGCCGAAATGTTTATTTTTTTAGGTATCCTGATATTAGGCTTAGTTTACGCCTGGGTAAAGGGCGACCTGGAATGGATAAAAGCCAAACCTATGGTGCCAACCACCGATGTGAATATTCCTGCGTCGTTTTATGAAAAACTGAACCTGGAGCAAAGTAAATTCACCGTAAAAGCCTTTAGCATGGGTAATGAGCCGGTTGCCGAAACAGCTGCTGCCGAAACGCCGACGGAATTACCGCCGCCAAGGAAACCTATGTTTAAACCCACCTTTAAAAAGCCTGCAAATGAGTAGCGATATAACCAGCGAAGATGGTGGTGTAGTGATCACCAAAATGAACGACTTACTTAACTGGGCGCGTTTATCGTCCTTGTGGCCATTGAGCTTTGGAATAGCCTGCTGCGCCATTGAAATGATGGGCTCTATGGCTTCTACTTATGACCTTGACCGTTTCGGCGTTTTCCCGCGCCCATCAGCCCGCCAGGCCGATGTGATCATCATAGCCGGTACAGTTACCTTTAAAATGGCCGAACGCATTAAACGCCTGTACGAGCAAATGCCCGAACCCAAATACGTTATCTCGATGGGGTCATGCTCCAACTGCGGCGGCCCATACTGGCAGTATGGTTATCATGTGGTAAAGGGGGTTGACAGAGTGATCCCTGTTGATGTGTATGTGCAAGGCTGCCCGCCACGTCCCGAGGCTTTAATAGGGGCTATATTAGAACTGCAGAAAAAGATTGAGGGTGAGCATTTGATAAAGGCGTAAAGAAAATTCACGTATGAAAGTACTTATCGTCCTTCTTTCAACTTTTATCGTATCCGTTATTATTTCTCATTTTTTTGTCGGCGACTGGAATGTCATCTTTAGCGGTAACCTGGCCATGATGTTGATGCTATGCTTTTCGTCTCTGGGGCATTTTATGTATACGGATGGTATGGTAATGATGATGCCGGTTTTTGTTCCCTTTAAAAGGTTCCTGGTTTATTTTACCGGTATTTTAGAGCCAGCTCTTGGTATTGCCCTATTATTTAATGCAAGCAGGCATGTTGCTGGTATTTTACTCCTCGTTATGTTTGTCCTCATGCTGCCTGCCAACATCAATGCTGCTATAAAACATATCAACTTTGAAAAGGCGACATATGATGGCAGCGGGACGGCTTATTTATGGTTTCGGATTCCTTTACAGTTGTTGTTTATTGGTTGGGTGCTGTATTTTTCAGTAGGGTTATAAAGAATAACAACCGCTCCGATTTCCCCATTGTTGACAACATTGCCTAAGCCAGATTTGGTTATGGATCATTAATGTTTTTATCTCCAATATATCTCAAAAGGCAGCATGCAAAATATTAATTAGCAGCCCTTCAAATTATGCTGTTTTTCTACAAATTATCCTCTACCTTTAAGCAAACCAACTAATTATGAAAAATATTTTCAAACTTTTTATTGCGTTGATATGCATCAGCAACTATACTACCGCCCAAACCAATCCTAAGCAGGATATTTTTCCCAAAGGCACAACATTCATTAGTAATGTACCTTACGCCAATGATACCCTTAAAAAACACCTGCTGGATATTTACCTGCCACCGGTTGTTAAGAGCAGCTACCCGGTAGTGATTTGGATTCATGGCGGCGCGTGGATGATGAATGATAAATATGCAGATATGGGTTATATGACTCAAACTCTAAAAGGTTTTATAGACAAAGGATACGCGGTTGCATCTATAGATTACCGGCACAGCACAACTGCCCCTTTCCCGGCACAAATACAGGATTGTAACCAGGCGGTGGAGTTTTTATATCAAAACRCATCAAAATATAAACTCGACCGCAATAAATTCGCGCTCATAGGCTTCTCGGCGGGCGGACACCTGGCGTCGTTAATGGGCTTATCTAATAACAATAATGTAGCAGGGTTTTATCCGGCAGAAAAAAAGACCAGTTTTAAAATTAAGCTTGTGCTTGATTTTTATGGACCATCTGATTTTTTATCCATCAGGGGCAACCAATCACCAGATCCTAAAAGCCCGTTAACTTTATTGTTGGGCGCCAGGGTGTTTGACCGGCCCGACCTGGCCAAAACAGCCAGCCCCGTTACTTATGCAGATAAAAATGATCCGCCATTCCTGATAATACAGGGTGAAAAGGATGAATCCGTAGATCCTCAGCAATCCATATCACTTAGCTTACACCTGAAACTTGCCGGCGTAAAAAATGAGTTGATCATCGTGCCCAATGCCCCACATTACGGCGTAATGTTTGATGCGGAAGATATCAGGAATAAGGTATTTTATTACCTGGATGAGTATTTGAAATAAGATCGGGATTGCATCACATTACGCTCTTTTACTATTTCTTTTAAAAGTTGTTCGTAATATCACAGCGCATTCCAGTTATTGACGAAACGCCGGGAATCAGTTTTGATATTTTATTTAATTGCAAAAAATAAACTGCATCAATGCAGAGTGCTTTTTATAAAAAGCATAACTTTATAGTATTAAATCTTACTGTCATGGCTGCAAAAAACATCATACTAAAGCAAAATGCCATACTTACTATTTTATGGCTCGGGTTTTTAACCGGTACGCTTGATGGTATAGCCGCCATCATCTGGAACTATATTACAAGCGGCAGTATTAACGCTGATATTATTTTTAAGTTTATTGCAAGCGCGGTATTTGGTAAAGCGGCATTTAATGGCGGTATCGAAATGGTAGTGGCAGGTATTGTATTCCATTACCTTATTGCTTTTTTGTTTACTATCGCCTTCTACCTGCTTTATCCGGCTTTTGATAAGCGTTTGGGTAATAAATATTTAATTGCTGTGTGTTACGGTGTTATCGCATGGCTGGTAATGAACCTGGCTGTTGTGCCGGCAAGTAAGATCGGTTTTCAGCCCATCGGGGTTCAGGTTGCCATAACCGGGATAATTATCATGATAGTTTGCATAGGCCTGCCAATAGCCCTTATTGCAGATAAAAAATATTGGGCCTCTAAAACTTTCACCTGGTAAGTATGCCTGTTAAGTTCCCTTCGGTACAATTTCCGGAATTGGATACTGAGCGTTTACTGTTAAGAGCACTGAAATATGCAGATGCAGAACAATTGTTAGCCATCCGCAGCAACGATGAGGTAAACCGCTATATTGGCCGCAGTTCCGTGCAAACCCCTGAAGCGATAACGCAGTTTATTGAAGCGCGGAGGAAGGATATGGCCGATAAGCAAGGTGTTTATTGGGGTGTTGAACTTAAAAGTACAGGTAAACTTATAGGAGCAATTTGTTACTGGAACCTTAATTATGAAGCTGTAAGCGCCGAAATAGGTTATGAATTATTGCCATCAGAACAAGGTAAGGGTCTCATGAAGGAAGCTATTAACAGCGTTTTAGCTTATGGGTTCAACAAAATGGAACTGGATACTATAACAGCATGGCCTTCTCCTGCAAATGTACGATCTGTTCAACTGCTGGAAAGGCATCATTTTAGCTATACTGAAACTATAGGAGGCCAGCTTGTTTACAAAATAAACCGTATTACGTGGCAAACCATTACCGCCGAATAAAAAAGAGCCCGGCGTTTTACTGTCGGGCTCTTCGGATTTAAAATTTGGACTAATTATCTTTATTGCGGCATTAATACACCGTTTAATCCATGTATAACGCCGTTTGATGCCATGGTATCAAACGAAATTACCAGCGCCACATTTCCTTTGGCATCCGCTATCTGTAAATTGCTTTTATCATTCACGGATAGGGTAAGTGTTTCGCCATCTACGGTCTTCATTGTGGTTTTTCCCTTGCCGGCGCTTAGTGCCTTAATAATATCAGCCTTGGTATATTCACCTGCTACCACGTGATATTTTAAAACTTTAGCCAGTTTTGCATGGTCCTTAGTCAGGTCATCCATGGTTGGTTTAGGAACTTTGCTAAAAGCCACGTCATTGGGCGCAAATACAGTAAACGGACCGGGGCCTTTTAAAGTAGGTTCCAGGTCGGCTGTTTTTACAGCTAAAGCCAGCGGAGCAAAATCTGTACTACTACTCAATACGCCAACTACGTCGCTTGTGGCTGCAGAAGGTGCAGCGGAAGTGGTTGCAGGGGTTGCTGCTTTAGTAGTGTCCTGTTGTTGTGTTTGTGCAATTGCATTGTTAGATAAAAACCCAATAGCTAATGAGGCTACGGCAATTAAAACTGACTTTTTCATGTTCATCTTTCTTTTGATTTAGTTCATAATAAAATGTAATGAGTAGCAGTTTTTTCGATAATATTTCGTTTAAATTATTAATTAGTTGTGTAATGTATATGTTATAACTAATAATTACGAAAAATGTTTTATCAGTAGACACTAATTTCACGAATTGTATCGAATTACACGAATAAAAGGACATCAATTACACTAATGTTATCGAATTACACGAATATGCATTGCTACGATTATACGAACAGTAATTTACAAGAATTTATACTGACGTGTTGGGGTAAATTCGTGTAAATTGTCTTCCAATTCGTGAAATTAGTGTCTGTTAAATTCGTGTCTTTTTTATTGCCCCTGTGCCAGGGTGTAGCCAATTTTGCCGTCGAATTTCATCAGGAACTCAACAGAACAAACTTTTACTTTTTCAGAAAAATCTGCCGCGATGTGCAGGAGTTCTTTTTGAGTGATATTACGGTCGGCCTTCTTTTCAAAGCGTACACGATACTCGTTTACCAGTTCGGTGTAGATAGACCCGATTGGCCAAACCTGGGTGCCACGGTTTGAGATCATCACCAGGTCGAAGTTATCGGTAAGTACAGTTTTTGCTATTTCGGCAAGTGCGGCAGGCTGAACTTTAGATTCAACGAAAATGTCGACACCAACCATTTCTTCTTTGATATTACGGGTAACAGTTAGCTTGTTTTTTAAAGGTTGTACGTGGTCGGCCTTTATTTCAAAATCAGGATTTGAAAACACGCCGCCATTTGCGGGTACTTTACCTAAATTGGCAATAATGGCATCGGTAAAGCTATTGGTATTTGATGCAGGGGTAGCTTTGTCGCCAAAGTCGCCGGTATGTACGCCCTGCTCTAAAGTATATAATAATGCGTTTTCGATATCGGCAGCATTTTTGGAGAACCCCAGGAAGCGCAGCATCGAAATACCTGATAAAAGTAAAGCGGTAGGGTTGGCTATGCCTTTCCCTGCAATATCTGGCGCGGTACCATGTACTGCCTCAAAAATTGATATGTTATCGCCAATATTTGCTGATGGTGCAAAACCCAAACCACCAATTAAACCGGCACACAAATCGGATACGATGTCGCCCTGGAGGTTGGTTAGTACGATAGCCTCAAAAGTTTGCGGGCGGGTTACCAGTTTCATGCACAGGTCGTCCACAATAATGTCTGATGCCTCAATGTCGGGGTATTCTTTGGCAACCTGCTGAAAAACTTCTAAAAACAACCCGTCGGTAAGTTTCATGATATTGGCTTTGTGACCGCAGGCTAATTTTTTAAGTCCTTTGCGACGGGCCATTTCAAATGCATAGCGAATAACCTGCTCAGATCCCGGGCGGGTAATAATACGGCGACCAACAGCAACATCATAGGTAAGCAAGTGCTCAATCCCTCCATAAGTGTCTTCTATATTTTCGCGGATAATGGTTAAATTGATTGGGATGCCTGCTTTTGAGAAAACGGTATCAACACCGTTTAGGCTGCGGAAATCGCGCTGGTTGGCGTAGGTGTTCCATACTTTGCGGGCGGTTACATTTATGCTCTTTACGCCTTTTCCTTTCGGGGTTTCCATAGGGCCTTTAAATAATAAACCCAGGGTTTCAATGGTTTCTTTAGCTTCTGGTGTCATCCCGGTAGAGTAGCCTGCATCGAAATAAGACTTACCCATTTCTACAAATTCATACGCGAGCGGCACATTGTTTGCCTCAAAAACGCGAAGTACGGCCTGCATTATTTCGGGGCCTATCCCATCGCCATTTGCAACTGCTATTTTGGTTTTCATAGAAGTATATATTATGCTAACAACGGCGCAAATGCAGCCCTTTTAAGGCCTGCTATACTTTTTCCGGCAATTTGTGACATTCATATTAAAGCTTTATGCCGGTTGATTCATTTATTTGCATAAATAATAACAGGCATTAACAAGAAGTGTTTTTTCCATTATCTATCAACCATGAAAGTACGCGCCAAACAGCTTTTTAAAACGTTTATATTCTCTGTCATCTTATCCATAGCGGTTAACAGCATTTACTACGCCATAGATCAAAAAGGAGCAGACTATGCCAATGCATTGCCAAAGATTTTTGAGGGGATAGTTTTGCTGAATATTATTGTATTCGTTATGTCGTTGCCATCATTGTTCCTGGTTAACCCAGTTTATTGGCGCAATCTGCCTGTAAGGTTGCCTTTGTATTTTGGCGGTTCGATAGCTTTTATCGTAACTATATTTACAATGGGCCTTCCTCCGCAGTACAAAATTATTTACCTGCTTACAGGATGCATTTTTTTAATAGTTCATTCTGTATTTTATTATTTAACCGTAAAAAAGCAGGCACAGGTATAGATGTTTAAGCAGTTTATGGCTTTTTTGAAAGATTTGAGGTAAACTTGCAACATCAAATGAAAGCATTTTACGGAGATCTGAAATTGGGTATCTTAGGCGGCGGCCAGTTGGGGCGCATGCTGATACAACAGGCTATAAATTATAATGTTACGGTTAAAATACTGGACCCCGATCGTGAGGCTCCATGCCGTAAACTCTGCGACGAGTTTACCGTTGGCTCGTTGGGTGATTATGAAACCGTTTACAATTTTGGTAAAACCGTCGATCTGCTGACCATCGAGATTGAGAAAGTGAATGTTGACGCGCTTGAACAGTTAGAAAAGGAGGGCGTGCTGGTTTACCCCCAGTCGCGCATTATCAGGCTGATACAGGATAAGGGTTTGCAAAAGCAGTTTTTTAAAGAGAACGATATTCCAACTGCCGATTTCCAGATCATATCATCGCCACAGCAATTGCAGCAAAGCTATATTCCGTTCCCTTATATACAGAAACTACGCAGGGATGGTTATGATGGTAAAGGTGTTTACAAAGTGCTTAATGCCACTTATCTTGATAAAGCCTTTAAAGAGCCCAGCCTGATTGAAAAATGGATTGATTTTGAAAAGGAAATAGGTGTTATAGTAGCCCGTAACGAAAACGGAGAGGTAAGCACTTTCCCATTGGTAGAGATGGAGTTTAATCCCGAAGCCAACCTGGTTGAATTTTTGATATCGCCATCAACCCTGCCATTCGAAATACATCAGCAGGCCGAGCAGATAGCCAAAAAGATAGCCGAAAGCCTGAAAATTGTTGGTTTACTGGCGGTAGAAATGTTTTTAGATAAGCATGGCAAAATATTGGTGAACGAACTGGCGCCTCGTCCGCATAATAGTGGTCACCAGACTATTGAGGGTAATGTGGTATCTCAATTTGAACAACATTTAAGGGCGATATTTAACCAGCCATTAGGCGATACTGCCTGCCTCAACAACGCCATTATGGTGAATGTTTTAGGCGAAGCCGGCTACGAAGGGCCTGCAATATATCAGGGGATAGAGAAAGTATTAAAGGTACCAGGCGTGTACGTTCATCTTTACGGCAAAGCGCTTACCAAACCCTTTAGGAAGATGGGACATGTTACCATTGTGGATGTAGATAGAGAAAAGGCCGTAGAAAAGGCAAGGTTTGTGCAGAAGACGCTGAAAGTAATAAGTTAGGTCGTACTATCAGCCCGGGAAACCTCACGAAGTTTGTGTGGAAAAGCATAGCTCCCCTGTATAGTTTAGAGATTGCTTCGTACCTCGAAACGACGGACATATAATATTAAGTAGAATTATAACAACATGAGTCAACCAAAAGTAGCCATTATCATGGGCAGTAAGTCAGATCTGCATATTATGCAGGATGCGGCCAATGTATTAAAAGAATTAGGTGTTGATTTTGAAATCACCGTGGTATCTGCTCACCGCACACCCGACAGGATGTTTAGCTATGCCCGTGCCGCTGCAGACCGCGGTATAAAGGTAATTATTGCCGGTGCGGGCGGTGCCGCGCATTTACCAGGAATGGTGGCCTCATTAACCCATTTACCCGTTATTGGTGTACCGGTAAAATCAAGTAACTCTATCGATGGCTGGGATTCTATCCTGTCTATCCTGCAAATGCCTAATGGTATTCCGGTAGCTACGGTTGCCCTAAACGCTGCTAAAAACGCTGGTATACTGGCTGCACAGATATTATCAACTGCCGATGAATACCTGGTTAAAAATCTTATAGATTTTAAAGAAGACCTGAAGAAAAAAGTAGAAGAATCTGCCAAAGAAATGGAATAGTGAATTAGCAGTTTGCTATTCATTGAGGATGAGGGTGCCAAAAATTATGGTAATCCTCAAATCTGGTGAATTCAGGTCGCGCCAAAATAGGTGATCAATAGAATAGCAAACTACTAACTTAATTGAGCGCCGGGTTTTCGGGGAAGTTAGCAATATGGGCGTAACGATTACCCAAACTTATCACTACATCTTTCCACAGATTTTGCTCGTCGGTGCCGAAAAGGGTTTCTGATTTAAACTTATCAGATACTATCCAACTGTTGGCAGTGATCTCTTCTTCAAGCTGAAGGGCCGTCCAGCCCGAGTAACCTGCAAAAAATTTGATCTCGGTTTCGCTAAGCTGATAATTGCCTGCCAGTTTTTTTACCATATCAAAATCGCCACCCCAAAATAAACCGGGAGCTATCTCTATACCGCCTTCAATTTTTTCGGGAACACAGTGGATAAAATGCAGCGTGTTTTTAGCCACAGGTCCACCTTCATAAACCGGCATCTCGGAGTAGGAAACATCTGGCAGTACATCGCCAAGCATATATTCGCCCTGGTGGTTTAAAATAAAACCCATGGCGCCATCGGGAGAGAATTCTGTGAGTATAATAACGGATCGTTTAAAATTCGGATCCATCATAAATGGTTCCGAAATAAGTAAACGCCCCGCGGCAGCCGAAATAAGACTTAGCATAAAGGTTTATAATTTATAATAATACAACAAGCTTAGTAAAAATATGTTCATTTATGAAAATGAATTCTATTCAATGTATACGGATTAATTAATTTGTAAGTTTGCATAAATGGATCAGCAGGAACTACAAAATTTAAGGCAGGATTATTCTGCCGCTACTTTATTAGAAAACAACACCAAGGCCGACCCGATAAACCAATTTGAACAATGGTTTAACGAAGCCTTAACCGCAAAATTGCCCGAACCTAATACAATGATACTGGCAACGGCTACTACAACAGGAAAGCCATCGGCACGGGTACTTTTGTTAAAGGGTTTTAACCATGCAGGCTTTGTATTTTATACTAATTACTTGAGTCGTAAAGGTAAAGAGATAACCAAAAATCCGCAAGGGGCAATAACTTTCTTCTGGGGCGAACTGGAACGCCAGGTGCGCATTGAAGGTACTATTGAAAAATTAAGCAAAGAAGAGTCAGAAAGATATTTCCATTCGCGCCCTAAGGGTAGTCAACTTGGTGCTTTGGTGTCGCCACAAAGCCAGGAGATTGATGACCGTAATGTGCTGGAGGAAAAAATGAACCAGCTGGAAACCGAGTACGAAGGTAAGGACGTTCCAAAACCGTCATATTGGGGCGGATATATTTTAAAGCCGCAGATGGTGGAGTTTTGGCAAGGCCGTGAAAGCAGACTGCATGACCGTATTCTTTATAAAAGAACTGATAAAAAAACCTGGAAAAAAGTACGTTTAGCTCCATGATGTTTAACGATATCAAATTATTACTTACCCAAAAGTTTGGTGAGGCTGTAATTACAGGTGAAGAAACGGGTGGGCTGCAACCCGCTTTGCTCATTAATCCTGATGATATTGACGGGGTATGTCTTGAATTGAGGAACAATCCTAAAACCTATTTTGATTTCCTATCCAGCATTAGCGGGGTGCATTATAATGATGAAACTAACCGTTATGGAGTGGTTTATCACTTAACTTCCATTCCGTACAAAACACAGCTTACACTTAAAGTAAGCAAATCACATGACCGCGAAAGTGATCAGCTGCCCGAATTTAAAAGCATAACCAGCGTTTATCGTACTGCCGACTGGCATGAACGGGAAGCTTACGACCTGTTAGGCATCTTCTTTACCAATCACCCCGATTTACGCCGCATCCTGTTGCCCGATGACTGGGAGGGTTTCCCGCTTCGCAAGGATTATAAGGCTGCGGAGTATTATAAGGGGATTAAAATAGATTAAGAGCCCCGGCCTCATCTAACTCCTCTTCAGAGGAGAAAACTTTTTATTTGCATATAAGCCTTGCGTTATTAAAAACACCTCAAGGCTTTTTATTTGCTGTCATTGGAACCTTCTCCTTTGGAGAGGGTAGGGTGAAGCTTGCCTTGTTAAAAATTGTTAAATAAATTTGTTAATTACGAAATAATCGTAGATTTACGAAATAATCGTAATTGATATGGAAAAATTATCTAAACAGGAAGAAGAAGCTATGCAGGCAGTGTGGCAAAGCGGCGCGGGTTTTATAAAAGATTTTCTTGACCAGATGGGCGAACCTAAGCCGCCGTATACCACACTGGCATCAACCATAAAAAACCTGGAACGTAAAGGATTTTTAAAAAGCGAAAAAATGGGCAACTCGCTGCGCTACAGTGCTGCTATTAAAGAAGAGGAGTACAAAAAGCGTTTTATGAGTGGTTTTGTGAGTGATTACTTTCAAAACTCTTATAAAGACCTGGTTACTTTTTTTGCCAAAGAAAAGAAACTAAGCGCCAGCGATCTGCAGGAGATCATTAAACTGATTGAAAAACAATAAATCATAAAGCCATGCCAGCATTATTTGTTTTTTTACTTAAAGTAAATGTTGCACTGTTATTGTTTTGCGCAGGTTATTACCTGGTATTAAGGCATCTTACCTTTTATACCCTTAACCGCTTTTATTTGCTTGCAGCCATTGTGTTTGCCAGTATTTATCCCCAAATAAACCTGAGCGATTTTGTTAAGCGATACGAAGGATTGGCCAAACCGGTACAACAGGTAGTAATTAACTGGCAGGCCCCGGCGCAGGCCCTGGTAAAACAGGTTGATAAACCAAACTATTGGTTGTATGTAGAAGCGATCTTCTGGATAGGGGCGGGTTTACTTGCTATCCGGTTAATGATACAGCTGTTTTCTTTATACAGGTTATATAAAAGCTCACAACCTGCAACCATTGGTAATCACCGGGTAAGGGTAATGAATACAGATGTAGCGCCATTTTCGTTTTGGCAAAGCATTTTTGTAAACCCTGCCAACCATGAACCTGCCGACCTTAAAGCCATATTATTACACGAGCAGGTGCACGTAAACCAATGGCATACGGCCGATATTTTGCTTGCCGAGTTTAGCAGCATATTTTACTGGTTCAACCCCGGTATCTGGCTCATGAAAAAAGCTATCCGCGAGAATATTGAGTTTATAACCGACCAAAAAATCCTAAAAAAAGGTATCGATAGTAAAACTTACCAGTACAGCCTGGTTTCTGTAAGTTTTAGTAACACACAACCTGGTATAGTTAATCATTTCAACTTATCAACCATAAAAAAACGGATCATCATGATGAACGCGAAAAGATCTTCAAAAATAAACCTAACCCGTTATGCTTTCCTTGTACCTGCTGTTATTGCTATGTTGTTGGTTTTTAGTATCTCAAAGGCCGATTTTGTGAAAAAGAGCGCTGCGTTTAAATCGATAACGATACTCTCAAACAACGTTGGTAATGCGGTTGGTATAAATAAGATGGCCGCGACTATAAAATCAATTTTACCGGGTAAGGATGAAAATAAAACTTCGGCAGCTGTAGTGAAGGATGAACTTAACAATAACAATAGCGATGCATTGTTTTATATTGATGGTGCGGAAGTGTCAAAAAAACTTGGTTTTGGCGATGACACCGAAAGCATCGATTACATTACCGCTGCTGACGCAAAAAAGTATTTTAACGCAGGGGATGACAAACACATCATCGCGTACAGTACTCGTAAGAACTCGGCCGCAGGCAAAGCAATAAGAGAAAAAATAGCGCAGCTTGTTGCTACCGGTAAAATTAAAGTAAACAGCGTTAATAAGGAGGCCATTGAGCGCGTAAATACCAAAGTGCATGCTATTTTGAAGGAAATTGCAGATCATGATGGATCTGATACTACTAAAAAAAGAATAACATTTAGTATTTCTGGTAGCGATTCGGTAGTGTACTACATCAATGGTAAAAAAGGTAATATGCAAAGTGTTAACCCCAATGATATTGAAAGTATCAATGTGTTTAAAGGTGGTTTGGCAAAAGGGGCAGCTCAACTGGTTAATGAAAACATAGGAGATAACGTAGGGGTTATATTTATAACTACCAAAAATTCAGCAGAAGGATTAAAATTAAAAGAAAAGCTGGATAGTTATTTAAAGGTGCATCCAGATATGGATGTTGCTACCGCTACTAACTTTTCTGATGTGAACTTAAAAGGTAAAGAAGAAAACGTTATAGTTTCCGACGTTAAAATTACAGGCGATACCTTAAAAGACGCTAACGGAAAAACAAAAACCATTTTTTATAAGTATAATGTTTCAACCAATACACCTGGTGCGGTTTCAGCAAAACCTCTTACAGGTGTGGTTGTTACCGGCTACGGAAACAAAACAGTTAAATCGAACATCAAAATAAAGGGGGTTACTGCTAACCCTGGTAGCGCCACTATGAATGATGATGATGGACCTGAAGGCGGCATCGCAGTTGCAGGTACCAGCGCTAAAAATATTACTGTTACTAAAAAGCTCTCCGGCATTGGTACCTCTACTGCAACAACCGTTACCAGTTGGAGCAGCACCCCGCCTCATCAAATAATTGTAGTAAATGGCAAACGTATTAGTGATACCCTGACAACAGTGAGCGGCGCTGATGTTATTTACATAAGACGACCGGCCGATAGTACCAAAGCCAGCCCGCTGATCCTGATAGATGGTAAGGAGGCTTCATCAAGAGGAATGAAAGACCTTAATCCCGATGATATTGATAAGATGCTTGTTTTAAAAAATGATGCCGCGATAAAAAAATACGGCGACAAAGCAAAGCAAGGTGTTATCATGATCACCCTGAAAAAGAAAAAGTAGTGCTTAGACGGACGGTTGATTGGGTTAGATTAAAGTTAAATAGGATCAGTTAATGGTTAGTAGTTAATAAGTTTGCTCTCCTTAACTTAATCAGCCTAATCAACCACCCACCTAACTTGCGACAGCAAGTTTTTCTGTTTCAAGGAGTTTAAGCAACGCTTTTTCGGCTATGTTAAGCTCGGCGGTTTTTATATCTTCACGCTCATCAAGCTGGCCGATATATTTAAAGATGGTTCCTTCCTCGTAGCTTTTTATTACCGTTGGGTGTACATAGTATTTTTTGCAAACCGTGCGGGTATTACCAAGGTTTATAGCCACCTCATCCAATACGCTCACTATTTTTTTGCGGCATTCGGTTACGTTATCAAATTCGCCAGCTTCTTTAAACGCATATAAAGCGCTCACACTGCCGGCCCATGTCCGGAAATCCTTGGCCGTAAAATCGTCCCCGGTAATTTCTTTCAGGTAGTTATTGATATCGCCCGAGCCTATGCTGCAGCGTTCGCCGGCTTCATTGTAATATTGAAAAAGTTCTTTCCCCGGTATCTCGCGGCATTGTTTCACTAAACGTGCCAGCTTTTTACTTTGCAGGGCAATTTTATGAAAAACGCCTTTTTTACCTTTAAACTCAAACATTATTTTAGAGCCGTTAATGTTAACATGCCTGTTTTGCAAGGTTGTTAAACCAAACGAGCCATATAATTTCTTATAAGATTCATTACCCACACGGATACCGGTCAATTCCATTAACCGAACAGCAAGGGCAACCACTTTTTTATGATCGTGGTTATGTCGGCTCAGATCCTTTTCAACCTGTTCACGTATAGCAGGCAGGTGTGCCGCGAAGTTTTGCAGGCGATGATATTTACTTTGGTTACGAATCTGGGTCCAACCGGAATGGTAGCGGTATTGTTTGCGCCCTGCAGCATCGGTGCCCGTAAACTGCAGATGCCCGTTTTCGTACGGCGAAATCCACACATTGGTATAAGCAGGGGGGATCACCAGTTTATTAAAACGGGTTAACAGTTCATTATCCTTAACCAGTTTGCCATCTGCATCATAAAAATTCCACCCTTTACCCACTTTTTTGCGGGTATAGCCGGGCAACGAATCAGATGCGTACCGCAAGCCGGCCGCCTTTGCCGTGATCTTAGGGTCGCGACCAATTTTTTCGAGTTTTTGTTGTAAACGATCCATACCCCTGGTAGAACAAGGTGGAGATAATTAAGTTTTATTTTGAAGTGAGTCAGGCAAGCGACACAAGAATAATAAGATATGATGAAATAAATTAACTCCTGTTTACCATTAAAAAAATAAAAAAACACCCATCATAAATATGACGGGTGTAAGGCAGATAAGGTTTAGGTATAAAAAACGAAGATTTAGGCTTATTACTAATTATTTTAATGCCAAAAGATTTAGCAGTTTGTCTGATTTTGTTTCGTCGAAAACGGTTCTTACATATTTAAAACCACTTTTGGTTGTGGCGGCAATAAGCTTGAATTTATTGCCTTCATCATCAAGGATGTAAGCCGTTCCATTATCATTTATCCAATCAAAAAGTACGTCTCTTGTTGTAATTCCCCGATTTTGGGTGTTGTCATCAACCCACATTAAAGAGTTGATAGACAGGTAAGGATTTTCATACTCATCGTCAGTTTTGGTAACACCAGTTATTTGTATGGGCATCGTTTTACTTATATCAGGGATTGATGGCATAAATTTCTGAAATTTATACGGCGCTGTCAATCCGTGAAAACACCGTATTTTACCCCGTTAAAACACGGGGTAAAAGGTAGATATTACCCTATGAAATATGAGATAAATTATTATAACTAAGATACGCTGATCAGACTTTTATTATCTTATTATCCTTATGTTCGGGGTGTTTGCTGCCATCGGGCTTTGGGATGCTCCTGATAACAGCAATCAATGCCACTGCAATTAATCCCATTGCCTTTAAACCGAAACGCACAAAGGGTTTCATCACTTCCCATGCATTATGCGCAGTTTGTACTTCGGTTTCACGTTTTCCTATCTTATTTACGTTTTTGCGTGCCATAATGTTATTAAATTTATAGTTAAGTGATATAGATATAAAAACCTTGCCATAAATTAGCATTGCTATATTTGAATACTAACCAAACCTAAATGCAAATAAAAAACCATATTGGCCGAATCATTATACTTGTTAGCGATTATGAGGATGCCTTGAAATTTTACCAGCTGAATTTTGATTGTAAAGTATTGGTTGATTATACTACGGCCGAAGGCCAGCGTTTTTTACATGTGGGTTTTGATGACGCATCAGCAACAGGGATTTGGTTTTTAAAAACAGATACTACCGTTCCTGATCATAGGGTTGGTAATCAAACTAACGGCGAGCCAACTTTTGTTATGTATACCAATGGGTTGAATACTTTATACCAAAAGTTAGTTAAAAACAATGTTACAATAAAACAGGCGCCTTTTTTTACCGGCGAGTATAGCTTTTTTCATTGTTACGATCTTTACGGCAACGGGATTATTGTGGTAGAATTAAAAGAATGATTTACAAATTTGCCTTTTATTTATACCTTCTTCCTTAACTCAATAACAGTAACCTCGGGCCAGATGCCCAACCTGCCCGAGAATGCCAGAAAGCCAAAACCGCGGTTAACATACAGGTACCGGTTTTTCTCGTTGGCAAGGCCAGCCCAGTCAAGGTATTTGTACTTAATCGGGCTCCATTTAAAACCGGGTATCTCGATACCAAATTGTGCACCATGGGTATGGCCCGATAAAGTAAGATGAATATTTGCCGGATTGTAACGCACTTGTTCTTCCCAATGGGTAGGATCGTGAGATAACAATACTTTAAAGGCATCTTTTGGTACACCTTGCAAGGCCTTATTAAGGTCGCCTACCTGTGCAAAACCACGGCCCCAGTTTTGGACCCCAATAAGCGATATTTTATGGCCGTCTTTTTCTATCGTCACATTTTCGTCCAGCAATAGCCGATAGTCTAAAGCTTTATGGTGCTGCTTTAATTTATCAAGGTTAGCGGCTTTTTCCTGCGCACTGCTCCATTGAATGTAATCGCCATAATCATGATTGCCCAATATGGAGAACTGGCCGTAAGGCGCTTTAATGGAGCCAAACCTGTCAATGTAAGGTTCTATTTCGGTGGCTGCGTTGTTTACCAGGTCGCCGGTAAAAACAAAAAGGTCGCTTTTTTGCGCTTTAACCATATCGATCCCTTTTTGCATGGCCTCGGCATCGTCAAAACTGCCAGAGTGGATATCTGATAGCTGGGTAATAGTAAAGCCCTCGAAAGCATCGGGCAGGTCTTCAAAATATAGTGTAGTGCGATGCAGCTTGTAATCGTATTTACCTTTTAACATAGCATAAAAAAACGAAGTAAATGGCACTGCCGCCATCAGAACGGCTATCTCACTGATAAATTTACGCCTGCCGGGAAAAGGCGATCCTTTACCTTTGGCACCTGCCAGGTTAAACAAACCGACAAAAAATCTGCCTGTATCACCCAAAAACAAAACTAAAATGAAAACCAGTTTGGTTACAAAAAAGGTAAGGAATAAACTCAATATCCATTCATGAAAAGGGCGCATGCCACTTGCGGTGCTAAAAGCGCTGAAGCCTATTAACAGCAATGCAGTTACACTCACAGAAATTAGCAGGTATCCCCATAAAACAATATTACGCCGGATTTGCGATGACCAGTTGGCGCTTAAGGTTTTCAGTCCCGCGAAAACATACCAGTCAAACAATAAACTGATGGCCGATATAATTACAAATACTTTAATAAAACCACTGCCATGCATAGATATACGAGTGTTAGGTAAGCAATTTAACAAATGATGAGGTAACTGGAGGAAAAAAATTAGTTTTAGTCCGGTTTTCCCACAAGAAAAAAGAAGTAAGAGCAAGGTTGTGGTTTAATTCTTGTTAAAGTTTGTTAAACCCAACGGGTATAAATAATACACAAAATTCTGTAACGTTTATGATTTTAAATTACCGCGGAGAAAAAAGTTAATCAAATGATTAATTTTTACTTTTACCAAACAAAGCTTTAAATACAAAAACATATTTTTGATTATCAATTTTTAAACATCAATACCTATGGCAATATTAACAATTCAAATCCCAGACAACGAAGTAACCACGCTATCAACCATTGTTGAACGTATAGCAGGCAGCATTATTAAAGTAAACGCCGATGAGGATATTTACACCAACGATTGCTTGCAAAAAGAGGATGATCTGAAAAATAAACTGGCATCATCATCGCCCTATAATCACTTCTGGAACGATTAAGCATTATCACAAAATTTAGGTTTTACCTGTTAATACACCATAAAAGCAAAACGCCTCCCGGTTTCAATCGGGAGGCGTTTTGCTTAGTGCAATGTGCTACTGTTTATTTACACTATTTAACATAAGCTGTAACGATTGCTTGTTTTTACGTAAGCCTTCAATAACGCCTATGTTTGTTTTTATAAAAGTAATTAGTGCATCGGTTGGCTCATCAGACCAGATCTTTTTGGCTGTTTTCATATTACTGATCAATGCCTGTGTTGACCTGATAATGCCCCATGGCAATCCCCACCATCCTAACAAAGCAGTGGTTGAGGTACCACTTTGATTTGTTTGCTGTAAACAGGTGGGGCAAGCTATTATTAGCTTCTTTTTGTACTGTGTTAACAGGATAAAGCTTTTGACTGTACCAATTACTGCCGCATTTAACGGTTGATGGGTACCGGCACAAATAGGGCAAGGCTGATTACGGATAAGTGAAACGTAGCTATCAAATTCTAAACTTCCGGTTTCTATTAACTGCGCATTAACACCACTGATGATGTCCTCGCCCAAGCCGCGGCTTTTTATTTCAGCCTTTAATATTTCAAGAGCTTCGGGGCGTAAACTGGCCGCTTCCGTAACTGCCAGGCGGGCAAGTTTATCATCGGATAAATTTTTATAGGTAGTTTTTAATTGTTCAATACCGGGTTGCATGGTGATAAATATAAATAAAAGAAATTGATACCGGGCAGGCTTATCTGATAAGCAGAGGGCTGTCGAGCTGCTCAGTGTATAAAATGCCAGGATCATTTTTATATTAAAAATTGAAATTAAAAGCAACCAGAAGCCAACGTTAACCGTAAACAATAGTATATGAGGGCGTTTGTTAACATACCAAAAACCATCTGCTGTAAATTTTGCAAGATATGTGGGGCCAGGCCGGTTATTGAACCGGCGGCAGATGGTTTATATGTGGTTAAATGCCCAAATGATAACGGCCACTACCAAACCAGGTCGGGTTTAATTGATATTGACGATTGGAACAGGAATAATACAGTTAATTTTATTCCCGATTTTGATATGAAGCAACAAATATCCTGTTGAGTAATATTTCTGTGTAATTTGCCTTAGTGTTACCTAAACACATATCTTTAAGTTTTTAAACCAAAAACTTAAAATGAGCCTTTTAATTAATTTGAACACCCATAAAACCGGTAAGCTTAAAAAACTGGGATTATTGCTTGCTGCCTTTGCTTTACCGGTTTTCTGTTTTGCCCAATCAGGCCCGGATACTATCCCGGTGGTTGATCATATCGCTATTTGTGTAAAAAACCTTAAAAAAAGCACTGCTTTTTACACCGATGTTATGCACCTGCAAAAAGTATCAAATCCATTTGCCGATACTGTACATCAATGGTACAGCCTGGGTAACCATGTAAAACTACACGCCATACAAGGCAACTGCACAGGTGTACATATTAAAGCCGAACATTTGTGTTTTTCTGTAGGATCTGTAACAGAATTTGCTAAAACATTAGACAGGCTAAGCATCCCATACAGTAATTGGAATGGCGATAGCAAAGAGCCGACGTTGAGGAAAGATGGGGTGCTACAGCTGTATTTTCAGGACCCGGACGGCTATTGGATCGAAATCAACAGCCCGGCAATCAAAAAATGATATTAAAACATTACCCGGCTTTTCGCTTTATGTTTTCGGCTTTTAGTATCTTTTTAAACCAATGGCCTTTCCACAACCAAAAGCCCGATAACACGATGAGCGGTAAAAATATCCATTTAACCGGAGCTGTGGTGTACAGTCGGTTTTCATTAGGCCCGTAAATGTAGCCAAGTACCGGAACACTTAAAATGATGAGCATCCAGCGGATTAATGTGCGTTCTAAAGCTGCGGTCATGTCAGTACAAATTTAATATTCCAGTTCCTGGCAATGGATACCAGCCCGGGTCAAAAGCGATTCGATGTAACGTGGAGAGAGCCCATTGGATTCTATCCGCAATATATTATCGCAATCTTCCAGGTCGAAATTCCATTGGGCAATTGAAGGAACTTGAGTGAGCAGGGTAGTTACCTTGCTCACTTGCCTTTTTTCTTTAACGTTTGTTGAAAATACCAGCACATCCATAGTATGTAGTTTTTTATATCAAGTAATAGGTAGTGAATAGTGAGCGGAGAATGGTGAGTGGTTTCAGCTCAACAAACTATTCACTACTCACCACTCACCATTCACAATTCACAATTCACTAATCCTGTTTTTCCTTCTCCTCTTGCTCTGGTGCAAAATCGTCCCATTGGCGGCGGCCAAACCGGCCATGCCCATGATTGTCCCAGCCGCAATTACGATCGCGCATTTTGGCTTTAAATCTTTCCTGTTCTTCGGGGCTCATGTTTTTAAAGCGCTCTTCCATACGTTTGCGCATCCATGGGTTACCGCCTCCGCCACCCCATCCCGGTTTACCTCCTTTGCCAAAGCCAAACAGTATTTTGCATAAAATAAATATGCCCATGGCCTGCCAAAAGGTAATAACGCCTACATGCAATATTCCCGGTAATAAATTGTTCCATAATTGCATCACCACAAAGCTGATGAGCGATAGGAAAGCGGCTACCGCGAAGGGTATAAATATGAACCGCCATTTATACAATGTTCTTTTCATTATCTTTAATTTTTTTAAATTTTTTAATATTCTGTAATTTCAAGGTATAACTGCTTAAGCCTTTTGCGCAGGTGCAGCACCGCGTATCGCTTGCGTGATACTAAAGTATTGATGTTTTGTCCTGTACGTTTAGCTATTTCCTCAAAAGGGATGTCGTCAAGCTCCTGCCATATAAAAACCTGTTTCTGCTCGTCGGGCAATTCATCCAGCGCTAAAAAAAGTTCCTCCCAAAACAGGCTGCGCAGGTATTCAGTTTCGGGGGTGCTGGTTTCGGCGAACAGGATGGCTTTGAAGTTTTCTGTTTCCTCTTCGTCTTCACCAGTTGCAAGCATATCATCAAGCAAGGTTTCCGTTTTCTTTTTATGCTTATCTGTTATTTTATTTCGCGCCACTCGGTACAACCAGGCGCTTGTTTGCTCAATAGGCTCAGAATTGATCACCGAACTGAACTGGTACCATACATCCTGCAGAATGTCTTCGGCATCAGCATCATTTTTTACCCTCCGACGGATAAAACTCAACAGACTTTTACCATACGCTTTTATTGTATGTATAATTTGACTGTTTTTGTCTTCGGGCATTACGGCTGTTATCAATTTATTATTCCTTTAATAAAGATAGAGACGATTGAGGATTGAAAACATTTTAAATTATTTTTTAATAAATGATAATAGATGAAGGACTAATGGATGAAGGACAAAGGACTAATAGATAAAGGACGAAGGATTACCAGATGAAGGACAAAGGATTGATGGATGAAGGATAAATAGATGAAGGACTATTAGATGAAGGCCAAAAGGATTAATGGATGAGGGATAAAAGACTAAAACATAAGGTCTTTGTTATATATTGCGGTAAATGATTAAGATAATTTACTTGTTAAAGTTTAATTATGCACCCTGCGCTAAAACAATACCTTTCAGATAAGATCAGCCTCTCACCAGAACATGAGGCACTGGTTGATGGTTGCTTTAGACTAAAAAATGCCAAACGGAACGAGATCCTGGTGCAAAAAGGCAGCGTAGCTAAGCATATTTATTTTGTGGTAAAGGGATGCCTGCGGATTTTCCTGGTAGGAGACGATGGCTCCGAATCGACACGCTTCCTGATATTTGAAAATAATTGGGGTACTGCTTTCCCCAGCTTTATTACCGGTAAGCCGTCTGTAGCTGCCATTCAATGCCTGGAAGTATCAGAAATATTGATGTTAAGCTTTAACGACCGGCAAAGATTACTGGATGCTATCCCCGGCTGGGAAACCATGTATCGCATTGGTTTAGAGCAGGATTATATCGCCTCTATTCAGCGGATAGAAAGCCTTATCACCATGGATTCAAAAACCCGTTACCAGGTATTGATGGATACCCGGCCCGACATCATCCGGCGTTTGCCCAATAAAATTGTTGCGGATTACCTGGGAATATCGCAGGAAACTTTGAGCCGGTTAAAGGCCCCACGGCCCGCTAAAGGGAGGGCCATTTGATTGGCTTACCGAGGTTAAATAAAAAAAACTTATTTATTGACTTTTGTCAATCTTTTTGAGCTTCTTAATGGCTTGCTTTGTTATCATTAAACCACACAACTTATGTACAGGCAACTACTAATCGCGTTAATACTCTTATTATCAAATTATATCAGTTTTGCCCAAACCAATATCGGGCAGCGCACTTTTCATTTTAAGGACGAAAAACGCAACCGGCCGGTTGTTACCGAGGTTTGGTATCCAACAATCGATACCTTAAAGGTGCAGGACAAGGTCTTTTTCCCGTTTTTACGCGTGCCCACCGTACGCGATGGTAAATTACCCGCAGGTAAACTGCCCATCATTATGCTATCCCATGGTACCGGCGGCGGCAGGTTAACTTTGGAGTGGCTGGCTTCGGCACTTGCTCAAAGCGGGTTTATTGTGGCTGCGGTTGACCATTGGGGCAATACCTTTGATAATAAAATCCGCATGGAGTTTTTAAAGCCCTGGGAGCGGCCCCAGGATATCAGCTTTGCACTAACCTCACTGTTGAACGAACATGATTTTAAATCGGTGATAGATCCGCAAAGAATAGGAGCAGCAGGTTTTTCCTTTGGAGGATATACCGTTATAGCTTTAGCAGGTGGCGAATTTGATTTTGAAGTACTCCGTAACTATTATAAAACCATAGGTCGCAGAGAAATGGAGATTCCCGAATACCCGGGTCTTATAAAATACCTGGACGATAGTGCCCTATTGGCCGGAGCTAAACATTATCCACCCCTCAAAGATAAACGCATTAAGGCTTTCTTTTCCATTTCACCGGCTTTGGGTCCGGGTTTTACAGCTAAGCAGCAGGTTAAAAACATAGGCGGCCCGGTTTATATTGTGGGTTCGCAAAGTGATAGCATAGCCCCGGTAAAAACCAATGCGTTGCTTTACCATGAACTCATCAAGGGATCTCAATATTATATTAACCCTGGTAAGGTTGGCCATTACGTAATGCTATCAGAAGCTATTGAGCCGGTTAAAAAAGAAGCGCCCATTTATTTTACCGATGATGCATCTGTGGACAGGCATGCTGTGCATTTAAAGGTGGATACTTTAGCCGTTGGGTTTTTTAAGAAGACGCTGAGTCCCCCGACCCCCTAAAGGGAGGCTTTTAAATTGCATTTATACTTCAAACTGCCCCGTTAGGTGGCTGGGGGGCATTGTAACAGCTTTGTGTCAGGCATACAACGCATTACCCATTCTCCTATATTTGAAATACTAACCGCAATTCATCTACATGAGAACAAAGTATTACCTGCCACGCATTTGCATGGTATCGGCACTGGCAGCCGGGCTGGCTTTACCGGCATCGGCACAACAAAAAAATATTTACCATAAAGGCTGGATAGATTTTAACAAAAATGGCAAAATGGATGTGTTCGAAGATCCATCCCAACCTATTGATAAACGTGTTGCCGATCTGCTCAGCCAGATGAACGTTGAGGAGAAAACCTGCCAGATGGCCACACTGTATGGCTACAAACGGGTTTTGAAGGACGAAATGCCTGTACCCAACTGGAAAAACGAGATCTGGAAGGATGGTATTGCCAACATCGATGAGGAATTGAATAACCTTACCTCGCATACCGATGCTGCGCCGACACAATATTCATTTCCTTTCAGCAAACATGCATCGGCTATCAATACTATTCAGAAATGGTTTGTGGAAGAAACCCGTATGGGCATCCCGGTTGATTTTACCAACGAGGGGATTCATGGCTTAAATCACGACCGTGCAACACCATTACCGGCACCTATAAGTATAGGCAGTACGTTTGATAAGCAACTGGTGCGCCAGGCTGGGCAGACAGTAGGCCGCGAGGCTAAAGCTTTGGGTTATACCAATGTTTACACCCCCATACTCGACCCCGCCCGTGACCAGCGCTGGGGCCGTGTGGTGGAGTGCTATGGCGAAGACCCTTTCCATATTGCAGAACTGGGCAAGCAAATGGTTCTGGGGATCCAGGAAGAAGGGGTTGCCTCAACCCTGAAACACTTCGCGGTGTATAGTGTGCCCAAAGGCGGACGCGACGGCAGCGCCCGTACCGATCCGCATGTGGCGCCGAGAGAAATGCACCAGGTATATTTGTACCCTTTTCGCCGGGTAATCCAGGAGGCGCACCCTATGGGCGTTATGAGCAGCTATAATGATTGGGATGGTGTACCCGTAACCGGCAGCTATTACTTTTTAACGCAACTGCTGCGCCAGCAATTTGGTTTTGACGGCTACGTGGTTAGCGATAGCGAGGCAGTTGAATTCCTGTACTCCAAACACCATGTTGCAGCCGATTATAAAGAAGCTGTAAGACAGGCGGTTGAGGCCGGTCTGAATGTGCGCACCAATTTCACCATGCCCCAAACCTTTATTTTGCCGCTTCGTGAGCTGATTAAAGAAAACAGGATCTCGATGAAAATCATCGACTCCAGGGTTGGTGACGTGTTGCGGGTAAAATTCCGCCTGGGTTTGTTTGATAGTCCTTATGTGAAAGATACTAAGGCTGCCGATAAGATTGTTCATACTGCAGCTGATGCGGCCATGTCGCTTAAAATGAACCGGGAGTCTATGGTGTTGTTAAAAAATGAAGGGGATTTATTACCCCTGGATAAAACCAGGCTTAAGAACATACTGGTAACCGGTCCGCTGGCTGCCGAAACCAATTATGCCACCAGCAGGTACGGTCCCTCGCATAACCCGGTGACCAATGTATTGGATGGCATTAAAAACTATGTTGGTGCAGGAGCAAAGGTAAACTACATCAAAGGCTGCGATATAATTGATGCTACCTGGCCCGAAAGCGAGATCATCGAAACCCCGCTTACAGCGCTGGAACAGGCTGGTATTGATTCGGCCGTGGCCCAGGCAAAGTTATCCGACGTAGTTATAGCCGTTGTGGGCGAGGATGTGGATAGGGTAGGCGAAAGTCTTACCCGTACGGGGTTGAACCTGCCTGGCCGCCAGTTAAAGCTGATCCAGGCTTTGCAGGCTACCGGTAAACCTGTAGTTATGGTGATGATAAACGGGCAGCCGCTTACCATCAACTGGGAAAACAAATATGTGCCTGCCATCCTGGAGGCCTGGTTCCCAAGCGTGCAAAGCGGGCAGGTAATTGCCGAAACCTTGTTTGGCGATAATAATCCCGGCGGCAGACTGCCTATTACCTTTCCCAAAACAACCGGGCAAATTGAGTTTAACTTTCCGTTTAAGCCCAACTCGCAGGCCGGGCAGAAAGGCCAGAACAGCTGGGGCAAAACCAGTGTGAACGGCGCTTTGTACCCTTATGGTTTTGGTTTAAGCTATACCAAATTTGAATATAGTAACCTGGTGGTGTCGCCCGAAAAAGAGAACGCGCAGGGTGATGTAAAGGTAAGTGTAGATGTAACCAACACGGGTGCGCGGGTGGGTGATGAGGTGGTGCAACTGTACCTGAAGGACGAGGTAAGCAGCGTAACTACCTATGAATACGACCTGCGTGGTTTCGAACGCATCAGCCTTAAACCCGGCGAAAAAAAGACGGTACAATTCACCCTGCATCCAGACGACCTGGCGCTGTTGGACAAGGATATGAACTGGACCGTTGAACCCGGTAAGTTTATGGTGATGATAGGCAGCTCATCGGAGGATATTAAGCTGAAGAAAGAGTTTGAAGTAGAGTAAGGAGAATGCAAAAAGCGAAGAGCTGCTTACCTTTATTCTCTTCGCGCTTTATTGAGCCTGATCTGATCCGGCGTTCCATTGGAACGCCTGGTACGCCCCGAACGGTGTGGAACGCTATTTGTGCTGATAGTCAGGATTTTAGGTTTTTTGTCAAAATAGGGGTGGAACACTGTTCGGTTTGATTATCAGTTATTTGCGTTTTTTAAATAATCGGCGATCATCGTAAATTATGGATATTTTTAATACCAAAATGCAGCGGGCTAACGCTATTGCTATTTTACAATAATGGTTTATTTAAAATGCCCCATAGGATAAAACGTTGATTTTAAGCGATTCTTAATCCGGAAAATCTCAGGAATATGAAGAAAAATTGAGAAAAAACCAGGAAAATGAAGAAAAATAAACCTGATCTAAGAGGCTGTCTAAAAATGATTTATTAGAGGTTTTTAGACTTCTAACGAAACACATATCCACACGTCAAGGTACGAAGCAATCCCCGCCTTACAGAGTCGCTTTGCAAATCCGATCTGCATAGTTCGGGATTGCTTCGTTCCTCGCAATGACGACCAGTTTTTTATTTTTAGACAGGAGCCTCTAACATAAAAAGTACATCGAAGGTTACCCCGGTGTTCGCCACCGCGCCGCTGACCTGGAAGGCAAGCGTTGGATGTTTATGCAAAGGGAAATTAATAACTAAAGCGATTTCCCTGCTGTCGATACTTATTGTTTTTGTATTAATCTGCAATGGCTCTATCTTCATACAGTCTCCAGTAAATGCCACTCCTTAAATTATTTACCTGACATCCTCTCATTTTATTTCATTTGATTATTTTTGTCAATTAATCAATTTTACTAACTGTAATATTTACAGTTGCACTATCGTTACTTTATTTATAATTTTATAAACTTTAAACACTTAAGCTTAGTCTTTTAAAAACATTACTATTAATTATTGAATGGAACCCGAAAATAAAGGTGTGAGGGGCAGTCAGCTAAAAAATATGATCATCAAGAAGCTTTATTTTAATAAAGCGATGTCATGTGCGGGATTGAGCGAGTTATTTGATAAAAGTATTCCGTCGATAGCTAAAGCTATTAATGAACTGATGCACGAAGGTTTCGTGGTTGAGGATGGTTATGCCCCGTCAAGTGGTGGCCGCAGGCCGCTGATGTATTCGGTAAAAGCCAATGCCATGTACATACTGGCAATTGCGCTCGATCAGCTTACCGCGCGTATCCAGCTTTTTGATCTGCTCAACAGCCCGGTAGCCGATATGCTTACTTTTGAGCTGAAGCTGCTGAATAATGATGAGGCGTTAAGTAAATTGACCGAAGAAATCAACGGTTATATCAAACAAACCGGTATCCCTAAGGAAAAAATTGCCGGGATAGGCATTGGAATGCCTGGCTTTGTAAACGTTACAGAGGGTATAAATTATACATATCTTGATGCCGGCGGACAAAGCCTTACCGAGTACTTTACCGACAAAACCGGGATAGATACTTATATTGATAACGACTCGAGTTTGATAGCTCTTGCCGAACAAAAGTTTGGTATTGCCAAAGCCCAAAAAGAGGTAATGGTTATTAACCTGGGTTGGGGAATAGGTTTGGGAATGATTGTGAACGGGAAGCTGTTTAGGGGGCATAATGGTTTTGCAGGCGAGTTGAGCCATATTCCGGTATCTGAGGATGGATCACTTTGCGAATGTGGCAAACGCGGTTGCCTGGAGGCAGAAGCATCGTTACTGGTGGTGGCCCAAAAGGCTGTTGCCGGTATTAAACAAGGCCGCATTACCAGTTTAAAATACAATAGTAACGATCATTCTAAACTTATGGGCGATGCCATGCTGGAAGCTGCCAACAACGGCGATCAGTTTGCTATTGAGCTGTTATCAGATGCGGGTTATAAAATAGGGAAGGCCCTGGCCATCCTGGTGCATATCATGAACCCGGCCATCATTGTATTGAGCGGCAGGGGCGCAAAGGTTGCCAAAATACTAATGGCGCCTATACAACAGGCTATTCATAAATATTGCATCCCGAGGCTTTCGGCTGGTACAGAGCTGCTGGTATCCGAACTTGGTTTTGATGCCGAATTGATTGGCGCATCCGTATTGGTTATGGAAAATTTTGATAAATCGGTTAAGGCTAAAGTTTCAAAAACAAAGAAAGCGGTTGTGCGGTAGGTGCGTGCAGATATGCAGATTTCAAATGTTAAGATTAGGGCCTCAAACTACCGTCATTGCTTCGTGCCTTATAATGACGTGTTTATAAATCACTGATTCTTAGCGCTATTTTTTAATATAATCTATGTCATTGCGAGGCACGAAGCAATCGCATGCTATACAGAGCGGACCTGCACAGTTCGCGATTGCCGCGCTGCGCTCGCAATGACATGGTTGTTGTGAGCCCCTTAAAGCCAGCACGTCATCCCCCGTTTTTTCCAGGATTATCCTTGTGGTTACTCGCAATGACGATCTATTTATTAAACAGCCTCTTAAATTTAAAACTCGACCGTGATTTTGCAAAGCTACTCTGTAAGTTGGGGATTGCTTCGTGCCTCGCAATGACGCGTGGATATGTTTCTACAAAAACACTTTGCCCGAATAATCCAACGCTTCCTGTAATTTATCAAAATTAAGCCCCAGGAGCTCGTTTTGGGATTTGAGGTAATCAATAAGGTTTTCTGTGGCTATGTTGCCTGTAAGGTCGTCCGTGGCCATTGGGCAGCCGCCGTAGCCTTTTAGTGCTGTATCAAAACGTTTGCACCCGCTTTGATAGGCCGCTGCTACTTTGGGTTGCCAGGTACCAGGAGTGCTGTGCAGGTGGATGCCAAATTCCGTTTGAGGAAACATCGTGCAGAGGTCGGGGTAAATACTGCCGATCTGTGCAGCATCAGCAATGCCAATGGTATCGGCTAAAGCAATGTTGTGAATGCCTTCGCTCACTAATTTTTCAGTCCATTCATGAATAATGGCGGTGTTCCACTCGTCGCCGTAAGGGTTGCCAAAACCCATGGAAAGGTAAACCAGCAGTTTTTTATTATTGGCCATACTCAGTTCCTGCATGCGCTTCACGTTATCAAATGCCTGTGGCAGGGTGGTGTTGGTATTACGGAGCTGAAAAGTTTCGGATATCGAAAACGGATAGCCCAAATATGTAATTTCGGGGTGCTTTACAGCTTCTTCAGCCCCGCGGTAATTGGCAACTATGGCAAGCAGTTTTGACCGGGTATTGCTTAAATCCAGTTTACTTAAAACCCCGGCGGTATCCTGCAACTGCGGTATGGCTTTGGCCGATACAAAACTCCCAAAGTCTATTGTATCAAACCCCACCTGTAAAAGCAGGTTAATATAAGTAGCTTTTACATCAGTGGGGATAAAATGCACTATTCCCTGCATGGCATCGCGGGGGCATTCGGTTATTTTGATGTCCATTGTTGGTCAGTAGTGAGTGGTGAGTAGTGAGTGGTTAATGTTGATTAATTTTAATTGGTTGCTATATGCCGTTATTTATATGCAAGCTTAAAACTTTTATTAATAATTAACAACCGGTACAATTCCCACTCCCCACTCCCCACTCCCCATTCACTACTCACCACTCACTAATTCACCGTCTCCGGCAAATGCTGCTCATCGGTGAGGCCTTCACGTTCAAACTTACGGATAATGAGCCTTGTGCCGCCATTATAGTTAACATAGCTAAATACCCAGTTTATAAACACAATCACTTTATTGCGCCCTCCCAAAAGCGATATCAGGTGCACAAACATCCACACCAGCCAGGCGAAAAATCCCTGGAACCTGATCCTGCCCAAATCGGCAACGGCTTTGTTACGGCCTATGGTTGCCAATGAGCCTTTATCAAAATATTTAAAAGGAGCCGTTGGCTCATGATTGATAAGCTGTACTATACTTTTTGCTACATGTACACCCATCTGAATAGCCACCTGTGCCACGCCGGGGTGGCCTTTAGGTGTTTCATCAGTGATCATGGCGGCCACATCGCCAATGGCGAAAATATTGGTACTGCCAACAACACGGCAAATACTATCAACCCTTATCCTGTTGCCACGCTCAATATTTCCTTTATCTATACCTTCGGGTACCACGCCCATAACACCGGCGCTCCAGATAACATTGTTAGTACGGATGGTTTTACCGCCTTCAAATTTTATTTCATTGCCATCATAGCTTTCAACCTTTACACCTAACAGTACCTCAACACCCATACTATCCAGGAATTGTTTAGCCGCTTTTGAAGCCTGATCAGAAAACGGTCCCAGCACCTTTGGCAAAAAATCTACCAGGTACACCTTCATTTCCTCCTTTTTAAGCTCGGGATAATCCTTGGTCAGGATGTGGTTGCGCAGCTCGGCTAATGAGCCCGAAAGCTCAACGCCCGTTGGCCCGGCACCCACCAATACAAACGTAAGCAGGGCCTCCCGCTCTTCCTTGTTTGGTTTTAGCAGGGCCTCTTCAATATTTTGCAAAACAGAATACCGCAGATTCAGTGCTTCCGGGATGGATTTCATCGGCATGGAAAAATGCTCGATCTCTTTGTTACCGAAAAAGTTGGTAGTTGATCCGGTAGCTATCACAAGGTAATCATAGGCTATTTCGCCTATGGTAGTATCTAAAGTATTGCTTTCGGGATTTACTTTTAACACTTCGGCAATCCGGAAACGAAAGTTTTTTTGACCTGCGAAGTTCTTCCGCAAGGAAAAAGCTATCGACTCGGCTTCGATACTGCCCATAGCCACCTGGTACAGCAGCGGCTGAAAGGTGTGGTAATTATGCTTGTCGAGCATTAAAACGTCAACGGGTTTATTTTCCAGCTTTTTAGCTACCTGCAGGCCGCCGAAGCCGCCGCCAATTATAACTACTAAAGGGAATTTTGAGCTATCTGATTTGTTCATATACAGATTATTAATGATGATGCAGAGATGCGTATTGAGCTGCAGTAATTGCCTATCAGGCGCAAATATACGCCTCTGCCTTTTATTATAGTACAATACCTGTGCCGATGACAGTTTTTGGCAGTATTTTATATTTCATTTTACAATGCAATTATACCTCATTATAAAATATTTGCAACCCCATCCATCCGCCTGTTTTAAAACGTACCCAATTGGCAATCAGGTACTCTGCTTTTGAGAAGGTGGTTGCGGCTCTTGTTTAAAACAAAAAAGGCCCCAAATGTTCTTTGGAGCCTTTTAATAATTCAAATTATTTTATTTAAGGTCTTTTTTTCCAAAGTCAACTATCACAGGTGTTGCTACGCAGATAGATGAATATGTACCGAAAATAACACCGATTAATAATGCGAACGAGAAGCCTTTGATCACATCGCCACCAAATATGAACAATACGATCAATACAAATATCACAGTTAAGGCAGTGATTATGGTACGGCTTAATGTACTGTTGATAGCGCGGTTGATAACATCTTCGGGCTTGTCATCTTTTGATTGATGATCAAGGAACTCACGGATCCTGTCAAACACTACCACGGTATCGTTAATAGAGTAACCAATTACCGTAAGGATAGCCGCGATGAACGCCTGGTCGATATCCAGTGAGAATGGTAATATGCCATTGAACAACGAGAAGAACGATAATACCAGCAAGGCATCGTGCGCCGTTGCAATCATCGCGCCCAAACTAAACTGCCATTTACGGAAACGGATAAGGATATATGCCGAGATGACAAATATGGCGATCAATACCGTGTACACTGCTGATGTTTTTAACTCATCGGCAATAGTGGCATCTACTTTTGATCCACCAAGGATATCGCTATCGGCAATCTTGGTTTCTGCCGTGGTACCTAAAGCCTCAACAAGGGTACTCCTTACTTTAGCATCAGCCGCAGGCGTATTTTCTTTGATCAGGTAGTTGGTTGTGATACTGATCTTTTCGGTTCCCATTGTTTTAACCTCGGTACCACGACCTAAAATAGGATCAATAGCGTTGTGGATGGCGCCGGTACTTACCGTTTTATTAGGGAATTTAACAATGTAGTTACGTCCGCCTTCAAAATCAACACCGTAAGTAAAGCCACGCAATACAATAGAGATGATACCCGCTGTGATAAATGTACCAGAGAAGATATAAAACTTAAAGCGGTTTTTTACAAACGCGAAGTTTGCATTTTTAAAGGTGTGTGAACTCCATGGGTTGCTGAATTTAATATCCCAGCCTTTACCAAGCATCCACTCAAATATAACCCTTGAGATCAATAATGAACAGAACAATGAAGTTATGATACCGATCATCAACACGGTAGCGAAACCTTGTATAGGGCCCGTACCAAAGATGAACAGGATTAAACCGGTAAGGAATGTACTGATCTGCGAATCCAGGATGGATGGTAAAGCGTGTTTAAAACCATCGGCCACGGCTATCTTTAATGATTTGCCTAAGCCAAGCTCTTCACGTGTACGCTCATATATCAGTACGTTGGCATCAACCGCTATACCCAGTGTTAATACTATACCCGCAATACCAGGTACGGTTAATACCGCGCCTAAACTGGTTAATACACCCATCAGGAAGAAGATGTTGATCACTACCGCAACTACCGCTACAGTACCTGCACGGTTGTAATAAGCGATCATGAATATCAATACAACCACCAAACCTAAAACGCTTGATAATACACCGGCGTTAATAGCATCCTGGCCCAGCGAGGGACCTACCACTTCTTCAGCCACGATGTGTGCCGGAGCAGGTAAGCGACCAGCTTTTAATACGTTGGCCAAATCTTTGGTGTCTTCCAGGGTAAAGCTTCCTTCAATAGAAGATACACCACCAGAAATTTCGTTTTGGACGTTAGGAGCCGAGTATACGTTATCATCAAGAACAATAGCGATAGCTTTTTTATTGGTTGCAGCGGCTGCCTCGGCAGTAACGGTGCGCCATTTTTGAGCTCCCTCTGAGTTCATGATCATCACAACCTCGGGGCTGCCTTTTTGATTTACATCCGCACGGGCATCGGTAATTACATCGCCGGAAAGTACCGGGCCGTTTTCGGCGCCGCTTAATTTAATGGCGTATAATGCAAATGCTTTAGTTTTGGCATCCTTTAAAGGTTTTACATCCCAAAGGAATTTCATGTTGCGCGGTATAACCGATTTTACAAGATTGCTGTGCAGGTATGAATTAACCTTAGCTGTATCTTTTAAAGCCGCATAACCAACAACCGGGCCCTGGCCTAATTGTGGCTGACCACTTTGATCACGACCAACGTTTGGCTCAAGCACCGCGAACAATGGGTGTAATGCTGCCTGCTGCGATTTGCTGCTTAAGGCTGCAGCCGAAGTATCTTTCTCCGCATTTTTTTGAACCTTGCTTAATAACGATCCTGCTTTGGCAGTGGTATCAGTTTTAGCAGGAGTAGTTGCAGCTGTTGCTTTAGCTTTTGACGTATCGGTTTTTGCGGTTTTGTTTTTAGCAGCAAGCAGGTTATCAATACTGCCAAGGTACTGGTAAGCTTCAGTGTTATCAAAAGTTTGATAAAACTCCAGCTTTGCCGTTCCCGATAATAACTTACGAACGCGATCTGGTTCTTTAACACCAGGCAGCTCGATAAGGATACGGTTGGAGCCAGCCTGTAGCTGGATGTTAGGCTGGGTTACACCAAACTGGTTGATACGGGTGTTTAACACCGTGAATGATTGTTTTACCGCGGTATTGGCCAGATCTTTCAAATAAGATTCAACTTCGCTGTTTGACGCGTTGAACTTTAAGTGATCCTGGTTGTCTTTTGTTGAAAAGATAGCAGCCAGCTTACCGTTTGGATTTAACTTTTCATACTCGCTTACAAATAGCGCGATGTAATCTTTTTGACTGGTTTTTGCATTAGCCTGCAATTTGTCGGCATTTGCCAAAGCCTGGTTGAATACAACATCCGGGTTGTTGTTTGAGATTTTCTTTACCAGCTCGTCAAGTTGAATTTGCATGGTAACGCTCATACCACCTTTAAGGTCGAGACCCAGTGCAAGTTCCCTTTGCTTTACGTAAGCATAAGTGTGTTTAAATAACGGATATACCGGTTGTGTAGACATTGAGTCCAGGTAAGCCTTTTCTTTATCTGTGCTTCCCTTTGCGTATGCCTTGGCATCACTCTCAACTTTTTGGGCCACCCATGTAAATGACAGCTGGTATAAGCATACAACTGCCAGCAGAATGGCGAAAAATTTAATAACCCCTTTACCTTGCATCGAATTTGTAATATGTAATTAATTAGTTTATAAGCTATTTTTAATAAGACGGCAAATCTAATAAAATTTCGCAAGCACAAAATTTTAAATTAAAACAAATTGATGACAAAAAATGTTAGCTCCGCTCAAGCGTAATAAACGAATAGTGGTATTTATTTTTTTCATCCGGTTCAAAATCTTCCCGTTCTTTTTCCTCCCACTCCTTTGGGTCAAGTTGGGGGAAAAAAGTATCGCCATCAAAGTCCTGGTCAATCCGCGTTAGGTAGATGCGGTTGGTTAAATGTAAAGCTTGCCTGTAAATCTCGGCGCCGCCAACCATGAATACTTCTTCCTCACCGGCACAAAGCGCTAAAGCAGCTTCAATGGAGCCAACCACCTCGCAACCCTCAATAGTAATTGGCTGCCGTGTTACCACAATATTGCGGCGCTTTGGCAGGGGCTTACCAACCGAATCAAAGGTTTTGCGCCCCATGATTACTGTATGGCCGGTTGTTACCTCCTTAAAATGCTTTAAATCATTAGGCAGGTACCAGAGTAATTTATTGTCTTTACCAATGGCGTTGTTTTTGGCGATGGCTACGATGATTGATGTTGTCATTGTTGTAAATTGTATGAACCGGAATTTTTACACGTAAACCGTCATTGCGAGGCACGAAGCAATCCCTAACGATACAGAGCGGATCTGCTTATCGGGGATTGCTTCGTGCCCCGCAATGACGCGTGGTTTGTTTTGTAAGATTAGTGAAATTTTGATAATTCGGAAAATTCTGCTTCAGACCGACACAGCTGCTTTAATATGCGGCCATGGATCATAGTTCTCCAAAGTGAAATCTTCGAACTTAAAGGCGAAGATGTCTTTTACCTCCGGGTTAATCTTCATGGTTGGCAGCGGCCTCGGCTCTCGGCTTAATTGCAGGTTGGCCTGGTCCATGTGGTTGTTGTACAGGTGGGCGTCGCCAAAGGTGTGGATAAAGTCGCCGTATTCCAGGTCGCATACCTGCGCCATCATCATGGTAAGCAGCGCGTACGACGCAATGTTGAAAGGCACACCCAAAAATATATCCGCACTACGCTGATATAACTGGCAAGACAACTTGCCCTTCAGTTCCCCCTTCAGCGGGTTAGGAGGCTCCACATAAAACTGAAACAAGCTATGGCAGGGCGGCAGGGCCATCTGGTTTACATCGGCAACGTTCCATGCAGATACTATCATGCGGCGCGAGTCGGGATTGTTTTTAATCTGGTTAACCACCTGGGTTATCTGGTCGATGTGGCCGCCATCAGGTTTTGGCCAGCTGCGCCACTGGTATCCGTAAACCGGACCGAGATTGCCTTCGGCATCAGCCCATTCGTCCCAGATGCGTACGCCATTTTCTTTGAGGTAGCTGATGTTGGTATCGCCGCTCAAAAACCATATCAGCTCATGGATGATTGATTTGAGGTGCAGCTTTTTGGTGGTCACCATCGGGAAACCATCTTTCAGATCGAAACGCATCTGGTAGCCAAACACACTTACGGTACCGGTTCCTGTCCTGTCGTGCTTTTGCGCGCCGGTTTCCATCACATGTTTCATCAGGTCGAGATACTGTTTCATTTTGTTGGTTAATTAAGTGAATGGTTAATTGGGTGAGTAGTTGGATTGATCAGGGTAAGAAGAGACCAATGAACCAGTGAACCAATGAACGATTTCGGAACAAAGAAAAATAATCTAATTTTGGTATCCTAACAGATGTGTAAAAATACAAGCAGTGTTAGTTTTTTATTATGATCCTTTTTCCAAATGCAAAAATAAACATTGGCCTCAATATTACCGAACGTCGCCCTGATGGTTATCATAATCTCGAAACCATTTTTTATCCCATCAACTTAAAAGATGCGCTGGAAGTAGTAGCGGGCGATAAGCTGAACTTTACTTCATCGGGCCTTGGCATACCAGGCAGGGTAGAGGATAATCTGTGTGTTAAAGGCTACCACATGCTGAAAAAGGATTTTGACCTGCCACCGGTAAATATCCACCTGCACAAAAATATTCCGATAGGTGCTGGCCTGGGCGGCGGATCTGCCGATGCCGCATTTTTTATCAGGCTGATGAACGAAGAGTTTAAACTTGGGCTGTCCATTGATGAAATGACCGGCTATGCCCGCCGCCTTGGCGCCGACTGTGCATTTTTCATCGAAAACAAACCTGTTTACGCTTTTGAAAAGGGAGATGAATTTGAGCCTGTCAAACTCGATCTGTCGGCCTACAAAATTGTATTGGTAATGCCCGATATTCATATCTCCACTTCCGAAGCTTTCGGCGGGATAAAACCAGCACCGGTAAAAGACTCTTTACTGGAGCTGATCACCGAACCGATAACCGAATGGAAGAGGCATATCAAAAATGATTTCGAAATATCAATCTTCAAAAATCACGCAGAGATCCGCGGTGTTAAAGCAGCCCTGTACCAGGCCGGCGCTATTTACGCCAGCATGAGCGGGAGCGGAGCATCGGTGTTTGGGATATTCAGTGAAATGCCGGATGTTAAATATTTAGAATCCTCAAACCAGGTATTCTATTTGTAATTGGGATTTGGGATGTTTGATTTCGGATTTATTTTGATTTGTAGATTGAAAGATTTATCAATCCCAAATTCATCAAATCAAAAAATAAAAATTCCGAAATCGAAAATCCCAATTCCGAAATCGAAATCAAACACCCGCGTCCTCACTCACGCCTCTGCCGAAACCTTCTACCCAATCCCTGTCGCCAAGGCCTTTTGCAATGGCGGTTAATAAGCGGCTGTGTACGGCGTTTACGAGCGGCATGGGTGTCTCGATTGTCTGCGATAGTTTAAATGCCAGGCGCGCGTCCTTATAGCCTAATTTTGCCTTAAAGCCTACCGGCTCATATTGCTTGTTGGCAATGAGCCTCCCATAGTTCTGGTAAACGGGGGCGTTGAACAATGTAGATCCAAAAAAGTTGGCTACCTGCACGCGGTCAAGTCCGTTCTTTTCGGCAAGTGTAAAGGCCTCTGCCATCATTTCCATCGAAGCCATAATCATGAAGTTGCCGGCTATTTTCAATACGTTGGCGCTGCCAACATTTTCACCAAAATCAAATATGCCCTGCCCCAGGCAATCAAGCACCGGTTTGGCTGCATCTTTTGAAAACTGATCGCCGGATACGCAGATAAAAAGTTTCCTGGCCGCCGCCGCTTCTGGCCTGCCGAATACCGGCGCGGCAAGGTAAAAGCTGCCATTTTCTTTATGCGCCTTTGCCAGTTGCTCTGCGGTGTCTGGCGAGATGGTGCTCATGGATATGTGCACAGCATTTGGCTGTAGCGTTTTTAAAATTCCGTCGTCGCCTGTAACCGATTCTCGCAGGGCCTCATCTTCTGATAGCATGCTCACCACAATGGGTACGCCGGCAGCGGCATCAGCCGGGGTTTGGCATTTGGTGATGTGGGCCGTGCCAAGCTCGTCGACTTTTGAGAGGGTGCGGTTGTAAACCTGTAAATGGTAGCCTGCGCTGATGAGGTTTTTGGCCATCTGGGTACCCATGTTGCCAAGGCCGATAAATCCGATTTTGTTTTCCATAGTGTTAGCTGATGTAGTCTCTGTCTTCGTCACTTAGTGTATTGTTGTCTTCTTTGTTGTGGATGTTGTCATGATAGCCGCCGATATCATACTTGGCCTTTTTGGGGCGGCCAACCAGGAAGCCCAAAATAAATCCGATCACTGTCATCGTGATCATGATGGTTAGTTTGGAGATTCTGAAATTCATGAACAAAAATGCAAATGTAACCTCGTCGGTATTTTGGACGAACGCTGTTGTAAGCAAAATTGTGATGACGATTATGGTGATGGTTTTTATGCTCATGGTGATTTGATTTAACAGTTAATACAATATGCGGTTTTTAAATGTTTATTAAAAATGGTTTTGAGTGATTTCGGGATCCGGGTTTTGGAACCCGGATTTATTTTGATTTTGGAATCCGGATATTAAACTTCGGATTTAATCCGGTGCCGGTTTTTTTCCTCTTGTTAAAATCATTTGAAATTATGCTCATGTAATCCGATTCGTTTTTGGTGCGCGAAAATAATTGAAGAGGAGCGGCTGGATTTTAGTCTTCATTTCTTAAAAATAATTTTCTCAGCAAATCGCCATAAGCCCGGCTGTATGTTTTCCTCATGGTAATTTTAAAACTCAAAAACCCGCCGGATTTTTCTTTGATGAGAATCAAAATTTCCCCCCTCATTTTTATTTGCTGTATACAAACCGGGCAGCTGCCCGCATTTAATTTAAACTCTCATTTTTTGGTTCGGTACACTTTGTAATTGCAATTGGTGCGGATATCAATAATGTATTATTTGCTTAAATAACATGTCGTAAGTATCTCATTTATTGTGTTATAAGTAGGTTATTTAKGTGTGTTTTTTAATTGTGCTAATTTTTTTAGTTTTTTGCAATTTCAGTTAGATATCTTTTGTTAAATTATCACATGATATAAAGTACATAACTATTAGAATATTATGTGTATATGAATTTTAATTAAATGATTTTTTAAATTTTATTTATCAAGTTGAAACCTTGCCTGTGCCATAAGTTGTGATTTTTGAGTATTGCTGTAAAAAATGAAGTTTGTACACTAACTAAAAACCGGATTTTGGCGCTGTTAAACGCCGATGCATTTAAACGTATCAGAACATGCCCGAAAATTATAGTGGCTCACAGGGCTTAAAACAGAACTGTTTTGAGGTGTAGTTTTATCCCCTACTTAGCCAATATTTTGATGCGGATATTACAAAACAGGAGATTAATTTCAGTAGACAGGAAAAGCTGACGGCAGCGCCAGGCGGGCAAAAAAATTACCACCTGGTTGAAGGTTTGGAAAAAAAAGGAAATCTAAGCCCGGTTTCTGCGCCTCGAAATTTGTTTCTGCGCTACAGGGTACAGGAAGATTGTAGACAGGATGAGGACGGATCCTACCCAAAAACCGGCAGACATTTTGTTCATATCGCCAAAGAAAATAAACGCCATGATGATACCGTACACCGGCTCAAGGTTGGTGATAAGCGCCACCCGAAAGGCAGAAAGCTCGCGCATTACCGATACCCCGGCAACATAAGCAAGCGATGTGCATACGGTGCCAAGCAGTACCAGGTAGCCAATGTCGGCTGGCTTTAGTATCATTTTTTCATTATATCCATTGGTGACAAAAAGGTATATCGAGATCCAGAAAAAAGCGCCGGTTAGTTCATAAAATGCAATGATGGGAGCTTCGCTTTTCTTTACAAAACGTGAATTAATTATGGCAAAAAGACTGGCGCAAACGGCGCTTACCAGGCCGGCTATGATACCCTTAGTGTATTGTGTTTCGAATTTGAAAATTAAAACTATACCGCTGATGATTAATAAACCTGCCAAAATTTGAAGTTTTGAGATCTTCGTTTTGTTGATCAGCGGCTCAAAAATGGCCGTAAATAACGTGATGCTGGATAGGCAAACCAGCGTTACCGGAACAGTTGAAAGCTTGATAGAAGCAAAGAAAAGGATCCAGTGACCGCCTACCAAGGCGCCAGTTAAAACCATTTTCAGCATGGTTTTGCGTTCAATTTTGAAGTCGGTTTTGCTGAATTTGAAGTACAGAAATAACGAAACAAAGGCTATTAACACCCTGTACCACACCAATTGTACCGCAGAAATGGTGATTAATTGGCCTAAAATGCCTGTAAATCCCCAAATAAATACGGTAAAATGGAGTATAATCAGGTTTTTATTCACATTTGTTTTACTTTTATCCACTATTTTGGGGCTTTTAAAAGTAAATAATAACCCAGTATACCAAATACAGTATTAGGAATCATAACGGTTAATAAGGGAGGCACCCCGCCTTTTATAGAAAATACGATAGAGAATTTCTCTAAAATTATGTAGGTAAAACAAAGCAAAATCCCTATCCCCAAGGGCAAGCCAACACCACCGCGCACCTTACGTGAAGACAAAGCTACCCCCAATACCGTTAAAACATAAGCCGATAAAGGGTACACAAAACGATGGAATTTTTCGTAATAAAGGTTATTTAAAACCTCGGGCCGGCGCAGTCTTTCCTTGTCAATATTCTTGTTCAGGTCGTTTAATGACATGGCTGCATACACGTTATCATACACAATAAAATCTGTTGGGTGCATGTCTAAAACGGTATCTTTTTGGGCCGGATTATGAATAAATTGCTCCTTCAACCCATTCACATATTTTACCGAATAATCCTTTAACGACCATATTTTTTTCACAGAATCGTAGGTTACCTGTTGCGCTATGAGCTTCTCGCGCAGGGTATCTCCATTAAATTTCTCCATGATAAAAGTATAACCTGTATGGTTAGTGGGGTCGTAGTTTGCCAGGTAAACAAAGGTATGTTTATCTATTTGCATATGTACCTGGCTTTTGGTAGGGTCGTTATCTGTTATGCCATTGGCATTTTCAAAGTCGTTTTTTAGGCGGTTTGTATAAGGTATTAAGTACACATTGGCAAAAAACGATACAATAAATATAAAGGAAGCAGCTATAAAATAGGGTCGTAAAAAGCGGTTAAAGCTGGCTTTTCCACTTAAAATAGGTACAATTTCTGTTTGGTTGGCCATTTTGGCCGTAAAGAATATCACCGCCAGGAAATTGATAAGCGGCGAAAGTAAATTCAGGTAAAAGGGAACAAATCCGGCATAGTACCTGAATATGATATCATGAAGTGTTGCATGTTTATTTGTAAAATTATCCAGCTTTTCTGATACATCAAACACAACCGATATCACCGCAAAAATGGCCATGGTGAACGCAAATGTGCCCAGGTATTTTTTGATGATAAACCTGTCGATAACCATCAGGTAYCGGTTTATAAAAGTCCTCATCGGCAGATTAATTGTTTTTTAAAGCCATGGTTTATATTATGTAAGCAACGCTTTTTACGGTGCATTATTTGATCATCCTGTAATTATAATCGCTGGCCTAAACGACCCACCATCATGTTTTTCCATGCATAAAACTCGCCGGCAATGATCTTTTTACGGGCTTCCTTAACCAGCCAAAGATAAAAATGCAGGTTGTGCAGGGTGGCAATTTGCGCCCCAAGCATCTCGCCCGAGTGGATCAGATGGCGCAAATAAGCCTTGCTGTATTCCTTATCGGCAAACAAATCGCTGTCATCTTCAATGGCGCTAAAGTCGTTTTTCCACTTCTCATTCTTGATATTGATGATACCGTTTTTGGTAAATAGCATGCCGTTACGGGCATTGCGGGTAGGCATAACGCAATCAAACATATCAATTCCTAACGCTATATTTTCCAATATATTAACAGGAGTGCCTACGCCCATTAAATACCGGGGTTTTTGCTCAGGTAATATATTGCATACAATTTCGGTCATGGCGTACATTTCTTCGGCAGGTTCGCCTACCGAAAGCCCGCCTATGGCATTGCCCTCACGCTCAAATGAAGCAATAACTTCGGCCGATTTCATACGCAGATCTTTATAAACAGAGCCCTGTACAATAGGGAAAAGTGTTTGGCTGTAACCGTATTTTGGTTCGGTATTGTCGAACCTGTCGCAGCAGCGTTTTAGCCAGCGATGGGTCATATCTATTGACCTTCGGGCGTAGCTATAATCGCACGGGTAGGGGGTGCATTCATCAAAAGCCATGATGATATCGGCCCCGATAATGCGCTGGATATCCATTACATTTTCGGGCGTAAACAGGTGTTTTGAACCATCAATATGCGAGCGGAAGGTAACGCCTTCTTCCTTGATCTTGCGCACTTCGGTAAGTGAATATACCTGGTAACCGCCGCTATCGGTCAAAATGGGGCCGTCCCAGCCGTTAAATTTGTGCAGGCCACCGGCGCTTTCCAACGTGTTTAGGCCTGGTCGCAGGTATAAATGATAGGTGTTTCCTAAAATAATTTGCGCTTCTATATCCGTTTTAAGCTCACGCTGGTGCACTGCTTTTACTGTGCCGGCTGTACCAACAGGCATAAATATAGGGGTTTGTATGGTGCCGTGATCTGTAGTTATTTCACCTGCGCGGGCTTTTGAAAGCGGGTCTTGTGCTGTTAATTTAAATTTCATTTCGAAGGGGCAAAATTAACAAAAAAAGCCTCACCGCAGCCCTCCTCAAGGGAGAGGGAGTTAAAAAAGATTTATTTATAAGTATGGTAACTAAGGGAATAGAAGGTTATGCTAATATGTTTACCCGGAAATCTCAATGATTCTGTCGCTTTAAGTAAGAGGTACAGTGTATATGCATAGGCAGAAAAGCGGTCTTTATTTATATATGTAACTGTCTATTTTCTTTAAAAAATTGACAATTAATTCTTTGTAGGTCTCTTCATCATAACCGTTACGCATAGCGTGTCGTTTTTTATCGGTTATCATAATGTAATCTGGTTTTGTCCGTCAGTCTGCTCATGGTCTTCGGTGGTAGCTATTTTATCAAATGTATCAATGGTAAAACTATTTATCAGTTGATACCAATCGCCGGGGCTGCTGACTTTTGATGAAACCAATTTCCAGTCGGGTTTATAAAAATAATAGCATTTAACCGAATCTTTTGTTATCTCGTATCTGTGGTGGGGGATGACGATAATGAATTTTTTAATATGTTCGTCCGTAAGTCTGTCGGTGTAAATTATGCTGTTGTTATTATAGTAGGTACAGCTTAACACCGAAGCCGCATCGGGATATTTAGCTAAAATACTTTTTGGTTTTTTGAAATATTCGTAACTTCTAAGTTCGCGTGCAAGTTTGATTCCCTTAGTAAACAGAAGCTTTTTATCCAGAAAATAATCGATACTTATGTTTATATTATCATTGAACATGGTAACAATCTGCACTGTTTTATCCTCCTTATCCTTATAAATAAACCTGTAACGAAATGTTTCATCTTCCATTTCGCGGTTTACATACCATATGGTTTTTAACGAAGCTAAGTTATGATCGATACTGTCAACATAGGTGTCAATTTTATTCAATTGCTGAATCATCTCTGACCTTTGTCCATAGCTGTTAATGGCAAAAAATGTCAGGAGTAGTGCATTACAAAATGCTTTTTTCACTGAAGTTTTGTTTAGGAAAGTCTGGAGAACAATCTTAAGGGGGAAAATAGATATATGTAATGAATTATTGACCAGTTTGATTTTACAGGTTGTCGGTGATGTAGTCAAAAGCAAGACGCCCCGCCTATTGATAATTTTAAAAGCGAGACCGATGTTCAACTACAGCTTTTCTATTTCTTCAACAGAAAGTTTAGTAAATTTTGAGATTTGGGCAAGCGGCAGACCGTCCTTTTTCATTTCATGGGCAATGGCTGCCGCTTCTTCGCGCTTACCTTTTTCCATACCTTTTTCCATGCCTTCTTGCCGGGCATAATCAACCACATTTTTATTATCCCATTTGTATTTTAAGCTGCTATCGTACATTGTTTTTTCCTCCTTTGTCAGGTTTGTATATTCTGCAATACTGAACAATTTCTCAAATATCGGTTTCCGAAGATAAACCGGAATTTTGTCCATCCGGCTCATGTTTTTTAAAACATAAAGCCATCTATCCAAATCGGTGTCTAAATCGGTATCCGCCTTTACAAATTTACCTAATTCTATGTATGTATACCCCAGTTTATCGTAAAAAATTTCACCGGTATCCCTGTTGCACAGGCAAATATCATGCAGGTAGCTGTTTGCCGGGCTATCGTCCAGCGTAAAATCTTCCAGCAAGGCTATTAAATATACTTCGGCAATGTTGTAGCCCCAGGCGCTCCGTTTGCCTTTTGGCGCCTGATCGCTTATGAGGCGGGATGTATAAAATAAAACCCTTTCTTTAAAATACCCTTGTTTTGCCCGTTGTACCTCAATTATAAAACGTTCGCCATTATCCCCCGTGCAAAGTAAGTCGAATATGGCCGAGCCTTCGTCTTTTAAATCGCCCGGGTGTTCGTTTTTGTTATAAACTAAGTCTACAATATGCTTGCGCCCCCTGAATACTTCATTTAAAAAAGCGGTCAGCAAGTCTTTATTAGGTTCACTGCCGAATATTTTTTTAAAGGCGAAGTCGACTAAAGGATCGATGTATTTCCCGGTAACTGGTGGGTTATAGTTTGGCATAGTCAAATATAAAAGTTTATTTGTTATCCGGCCCCACAGTGAAAATAGCTCGCTCGTGGCAAAAGTAAGAGGTATATAAGCCCGATGACAGGGGGCCTACTTATCCACACAAATTCCCTCTACTATAAAAAGTGTGGAAAACTACCCGTTGTTCTATTGGCTACAAGCCCTAAATTTAACCCGATTAAGGTCTTTAAATTCGTGTAATTTTAACAACTTTGCCTGATTATTTTTGTTCATTGGAAACTTATATACAAGACGTACTCTTTCTGCTTTTTCAGCTTTGTTTTATTGTTCAGCTGTACTACCTGGTAAGCAACCATAGCCGCCTTGCCGGCTACCAGCATATGGATGAGTTACCGCAGGTGCTGATACCTGTTTCTGTAATTATAAGCGCACGTAACGAAGCTAAAAACCTGCAGGAGAATCTTCCGTTTATATTAGAGCAAAATTATCCTGATTTTGAAGTGGTGGTGATAAACGATTGCTCATTTGATACTTCGGATGAAATACTGGAAGATATGCAACAGCGGTATCCGCATCTTAAGGTGGTTACTATAACCGAGCATGACCGGTTTAAAACAGGCAAAAAATTTGCACTTACACTTGGCATAAAAGCATCAAAAAACGAATATTTATTATTCACCGATGCCGATTGTAAACCAGCATCAGCAAACTGGATAGCCCGCATGGCTGTTAATTTTAGTACCAAAGCCGAGATAATTTTGGGGTATTCACCTTATTATAAGGCCGGCAGTTTTTTGAACAGGTTTACCCGTTTCGAGACCATTAAAACAGGTATGAACTATTTGTCGAGTGCTTTAAACAGTGATCCATATATGGGTATTGGCCGTAACCTGGCTTACACAAAAACGTTGTTTTTTAGTGCTAAAGGCTTTGCATCGCACATGCACGTAATATCCGGCGATGATGATCTGTTTGTAAATCAGCATGCCACAGCAGATAATACTATTATCGAAATTCATCCCGAAACCTTTATTTATACCAGTGCAAAAACAACTTTATCATCATGGTTCAGGCAAAAGAAAAGACATGCAGGTGTAGGTAAATTATACAAAAATAAGCACCGCCAAATGCTTAGCTTTGATGCCATAAGCGGTTTTTTATTTTATATATTATTCATACTCTGCCTGGTTTTAAATTATGAGCCCTTATTGGCATTAGGTTTGCTGGCTTTTAGGCTTGTTGTGCAGTTGATAATATACAGTAAGGTATTTAAAAAGCTTGATGGTAAAGATCTTATTTGGTATTTGCCGTTTTTTGACATAATATATTATATGTATTTAAATATATTTGGCTTGGTTGGCGCCTTTTTTAAAACTACCCAATGGAAATAAACGCAAACTTTACCGAGAACGCCAAAAACGATTTTCACCTGGTGGTGAGGGCGCGCACCGGCGATCAGAAAGCGTATGCTGACTTGATGCACCGTTACAAGGATTCGATTTACTTTATGGTGCTTAAAATGGTGAATAACAAAGAGGACGCCATGGACCTAACCGTTGAAACCTTTGCCAAAGCATTTGAAAAACTGGAGAAATACCAGCCGGATTATGCGTTTAGCACCTGGCTGTTTAGGGTAGCTACCAACAATTGTATCGATTTTATCCGCAAGAAAAAACTTAATACCCAATCTATCCACGGGATGACAGATGAGGATGGTGATGAAAAGCCGCTGCAGATAAAGGCAGATGTACTTAATCCCGAAGAAACATCTATCAAAAAACAACAAACTCAGGAACTGAAATTACTCATAGAAAGCTTGCCGGCGCGTTACCGCAACCTGATCACTTTACGTTACTTTGACGAATTATCTTACGAGGAGATTGCCCAACAGCTTGATTTGCCGTTAGGTACCGTTAAGGCACAATTGTTTAGGGCCCGGTATTTATTGGGCAACATCATAAACCGCTTTAACAGGGATGACATCTGAGATCGTTTTTAAATATTTTCCAGGCCTTACAGATCAGCAACGTGCACAGGTTGAGCAACTGCCCCAACTGTATAATTTATGGAACAGCCAAATCAATGTAATATCACGTAAAGATATCGATTTGCTGTATGAGCGCCATGTTTTACACTCCCTTGGCATAGCCAAAATAATGTCCTTTTTACCGGGCGAAACTGTACTTGATGTAGGCACCGGCGGCGGTTTTCCGGGTATCCCATTGGCTATATTGTTTCCAAAAACGCAGTTTCATTTGGTTGATTCTATTGGTAAAAAGATAAAAGTGGTGCAGGAAGTAGCCAAAGCTTTGGGCTTAAACAATGTAGAAGCAACGCATGCCCGGGCCGAGCAGGTTGACGAAAAGTTTGATTTTGTGGTATCGCGCGCGGTAACCCAGTTGAAAGATTTTTATCCATGGGTACGCACTAAGTTCAATAAGCAATCCAAAAACAAGCTGCCCAATGGTATCCTTTACCTAAAAGGGGGCGATCTTGACCAGGAGATCAAGGAATCGGGACTTAAAGTGCAGCAATACCACCTTAAAGATTATTTCGGGGAAGAGTTTTTTGAAACCAAGCAGGTGATATATGTAAAGGCCGCGGTATAATTTTGCTGATTTTGGGTTTATGACATTATTTCTCCTCTCCCTTGTAACACGTTGTGCCAGGCGAAATAAATTTGTTGACGTAAATGAATAACTTTTAGCTGTTATATGGCATGATGATCATGGCTTTGGTTATTTGTACGCGATGCAGCGTAAAACACCAATCCTATTACAAACAGTGCTCCGCCGGCAAAAACCGGTAATTTAAATGTCCAGCTGCCTTTAGGGCCGGTTACAATTGTGCTGCTGCCAGAACTATCTACCAGATTAACAGTTTTTTTGTAGAAGAAGTTGCTGACAATAAAAAGAGCAATACCCACAATGACTAAAGTGATTCCAAACTTTTTCATGATAATTGATTTAAATGACACCCAATTGGTATTATTAAGTCCGCATATCAATTGAGTATTTGATTTTTCAACAAACAGTATGTTTGTTGTGTTTGTACCAAGTTAACTATTTTTTTAATATTATCCTAAGGATAATTGAATGAAAAAGGGTTAAAAAGAGGGTGAGATTTATACAGAAAAATGCCGAAGCGGATTTTAGTCCGTTCAGCAATTTTGCCTCATTGGGTTGAGGTTTTTTTATGCGGTGCGCCTTTTATCATAAAATGTATTTAATGCTGTGCAGGTACTGCATTTACCATTAAACTTACTGCCGGATATTATGGTTTTACATCGGTAGGGGCTACAGCCGGTGCAGGAGTTTCCTTTGCTTTAGGTTTGTCAAAAATAATCTTAACCACTTTTACAGGCGCCACTTTTAAATTTTTAAGTTGTTTTGGTGAAACCGGTTGTGCAGGAGCAGGCTCGTCAAAAATAACCTTAGCCACTTTTACGGGTGCCACTTTTAAATTCAACTTTTTAACCTGTTTTGTTGAAGCTGGCTGTGCAGTAGCAGCAGGCGCATCAATAGTAATGTCGGCGGTTTTTACAGGCGCCACTTTTAAATTTAACCTTTTTAGCGAAACCGGTTGTGCAGGCACAGGCATTGCAGCAAGGTCTTTTGAATCAACTGGTGGAACTGGTGGCGGCGGTGGCATTTTGTCTATGTCCGCTGAACCAACCGGTGGAACTGGTGGCGGTGGTGGCATTTTGTTAATATCCACTGAACCAACCGGTGGTGGTGGCAGCCTGTGAAGTTTTTTGGCGCCGGATTTTGGTGATGCAGGTGGTGGTGGCGGCATTTTATTCGTATCGGCCCTAGCAACAGGAGGCATTGGCGGCGGCGGCGGCATTTTAGGAAATATCAGCATTTTAGGGAACGAATAGCCATATTTTTCCTTCAGCATAGCCAGCTCTTCGGGTTTTGCTTTGCTTTTGTAATACTCTTTTTGATCGCCGTTTTTATCGGTAATAATCACCCTGAAATCGGCTTTGTTGTTGATGAGGTAGCCTGTTTCTTCGTAATTGTACCCTTTTGCCGTTGTAGCTTTTGTTTTAACCCGGCTCCTGGCCAATGTATCGGCCACGGTATTTGCGCTTTTAATTGTTGGGGTGGTTTTAGTGGTTGCGGGCAATGCAGTATGTTTTGGTGCAATATCTACCCAACCATAATTTTTACTAAATGCCAATGTTGATGCACAAAGCATCCCCGCACATATGGGTACGGCCACCAGGTATTTTAGCCTTGCTAAATTACCCGAACGTTTTTGGTTTAACATAATGATCCTCTTTTTTAACAGGTTATAATTGAAAAATGAATGCGTTATGGATGGGCCGGCAATGCCGTAAGCATTGTTAACAAGGAAGGAAGAGTAAGTGAGGGCGTCACTTTCCAGGGACGCGGTTTGCTCATCGGCTATGTACTCGTGTACGGTTTTAAGGCTTATTTGCAACAGGTAAATGATGGGGTTAAACCAGTTGATGACCCTGATGAGCTCAATAAAAATGATATCGGCCGAGTGTTTTTGTTTAATATGCACCAGTTCGTGCCTTATAATGGTATCGCTGCCTTTTAATTTTGTACCTATAAACAGGTAGTTAAAAAATGAGAAAGCGGTATTTGAGCCATCGATGCCTATCAGTTTATACTTATTGTCGACAAGTGTTTTACTTTTGCCCATCATTTTTATAAGCCTGGATAGTTTTATAAGCAGCGCTACGGCCAAAACAATAACCCCCAGCAGGTAAGTGTATATTAATACATCATCAAATATTATCGTATCTGCAGTTGGCTGTATTTCAATTGATTGAGTACTAATGATCTCAATTGATCCGGCAGATTGCTCAACCGGTTTTAAAGCGCCAACCTGGATAACCGGTAAAAGAAAAGACATAACGCAGCTTAGCAACAGGTAAACCCGGTTAAGCGTATAGTAGGTTTCCTTATTTAAAAACAGGCAATACCCGGCGTAAAATACCGCAAGGTAGACGTTTGCTTCGAGGAGGTAATGTAGCCAGTTCATTGGTTTTTTGATAATAGATAGTTATAATACCAGGTTTTGTTTTCCAGCTTTAAGTGTTTTTGAATATCCAAGCTGCACAAGGTTTATGGCGCAAGGATAAGGTTGGCCTTTTTGTTTGCCAGCGTCAGCGTAAAAAGTATTTGGCCCCTGTAAAACAAATTGAATATACACAGCGTAGGTACCTGCTTTAACAGGAATAATTTTTTTACAATTATTTAAGCAATTAAATACTTGTTTGTAAAATTCCGGGCTGGTGCTTTCGGTAACGTTAATACCGTTTATATGATGGCTGTCATCTATATTAATTAAGCAGGTAACATTGCCGGGGATGTTATTGCTCAATGCATTTTGTGGATATCCAAGGTTTTTATCTAAATAATCATTAATTGCTCTTTTAGGATCTGCTGTAACCTTGCCCACTGATACAGATTTAGTTTCGAGCGGGATCTTTATCCATCCATAATTTTTACTGAAAGCGAATGTTGATGCACAAAGCATCCCTGCACAAATAGGCGCGGCCACCAGGTACTTTAATCTTGCTAAATTGCCCGAACGTTTTTGGTTTAACATAATGATCCTCTTTTTTAATAAATTATCATTGAAAAATGAATGTGTAACAGAAGGGCCGTTAAGCCCGTAGGCATTATTAACCAGGAACGACGAGTAGGCCAGCGCATCTGTTTCATGAGCAGCAGTTTGCTCGTCGGCTATGTACTCGTGTACGGTTTTAAGGCTTATTTGTAACAGGTAAATGACGGGGTTAAACCAGTTAATGATTTTAATAACCTCGATAAAAACAATATCAAACGAGTGTTTTTGGCGGATATGTACCAGCTCGTGCCGTATAATAATATCGCTGCCGCTGATCTTTGTGCCGATAAAAAGGTAATTAAAAAATGAAAAGGCAGTATCCGCTTCTTCAATATCTATCAGCTTGTACTTATTATCAATAAGCCTTTTACCTGATGTGGTTAGGTTTACCAGTTTAAACAGTTTAATAACCAGTAACAAAGCCAATACCGATATCCCGATGATGTAAACACCCCATAATACATTATCCCAGGTGATGTGATAAACTGTGTTTGGCTGCACAGTCAGTGAACCGGCGGCCATCATAGTGTGGGCCGGGCCAGTATGGCTTGCCAGGGTAATTTCCGGCACCTTTTCCACTGATTTTAAAGCACCTATCTGCATTACAGGTAGGATGAAAGATACAATACAACTCAACAACAGGTAGGCCCGGTTGAGTGTATAATAGGTTTCCTTATTTAAAAACAGGCAATAGCAGGCGTAAAATACAGCCAGGTAAATATTTGCCTCCAGTAGATAATGCAGCCAGTTCATCGGGTTGTGTTTATAGGTTTATTATTGAAAAATACCGTTATGATTAATCATTTACATAACCTACCACAGCAATTTCATTTAAAGGAATGGATGGCTTTGATACAGTATAAACATCCACTTTTGGTGTCTGATTATCAGCGGCTGTTGCCTTTGGCAAGTGAGCAACCTGTTTATCTTTGCTATCAATCAAAGTAAAAGAGAGTGGCATGGAATAATAACCGGGCTTTAGATCAAGTGAGCCATTAAAGGCTTTAACAGATCTTAAAACCTCTTCGTCCATTGCCGGGGTAAGCGTTCTACTAACTTTAGGGTCGGTGATTTTACCGTCAACAATATTAAATTTAATGATCACTCGTCCGCCTATATGTTCATTGTGTTCAGCAGCCGGATATCGTACGGTTTTAGCTACATATTTGTAAAAAGCATCGGTTGTTGTGCGGATCGGTGTATCGGCCTGCATGCTAACCGGCGGAGCGGGCGGTGGCGGAGGGGGGAGTTTAGGATTTTGATTTGGAACAGCAGGTGGTGCTACAGCATTGGCGGCCTTCAGATCTTTCGCACCGTTGGCCATTGGAGGGTATTTACCTGCGCGATAGATGAGCATGCTTAAATCATAAGATGGATCACTGATTATAGCTGCTTCCCTGGTTTTAATAAACTTATAATAATCGGTACAAAAATAAACAAGCACTTTGTGTTGGCCTGGCGATGCTTTAACAGTACCATTAAACGATTGAATTGATTTTAAAACTTCGTTGTTAAATTCAGTTCCACCGTTGTTAATTATCCTGGCGTCAGTTAATTTGTGATCGCTTTTTACTGTAATTATTATGCCAACAACTCCGTATTTATTGGCATTTAAGGCGTCGGCAGGGTAATTAACCGTTTTGTTTAAATGATTAAATAACGCAATATATTTGTCGTTTACAGCTATAGGGGGTGGCGGAATATCCAAAGGGATTTTTTTAACCTTCACCGCAGCCGGAAATTTATAACCATAAACGTCATATAGCATCGACTCGCCGGACGCATTAATTTTGCTGGCATCTGCTACCAGTTTTTTACCTTTTTTATCGGTAATGGTTGCAATAAATCCTGGCTGGCCATTGGCCGTGAAGCTTTTTTCATTAATAGTAAAACCCTTTGTATTAACATAAGGCTTCGAAACATGTTGAATTACGGTATCGGGAAGCACTCTTTTAGGTGCCAGGTCAACTAAAGCATAATTTTTGCTGAATGCCAATGTTGAAGCGCAAAGCGCCACTGCACAAATGGGTACTGCCACCAGATATTTTAGCCTTGCTAAATTGCCCGAACGTTTTTGGTTTAACATAATGATCCTCTTTTTTAACAGGTTATAATTAAAAAATGAATGTGTGACAGATGAACCGGTAATACCATAAGCATTATTAACAAGAAAGGATGAATAGGCAATAGCATCGGTTCCCTTGTTTGCGGTTTGCTCATCGGCAATGTATTCATGCACTGTTTTAAGACTTACCTGTACCAGGTAAATGATGGGGTTAAACCAGTTGATGACCCTGATAAGCTCTATAAAAATAATATCGGCCGAGTGTTTTTGTTTAATATGCACCAGTTCGTGCCTTATGATGATATCGCTCCCGGTGGTTTTTGTGCCGATAAACAGGTAGTTAAAAAATGAAAAAGCGGTATTTGAGCCATCGATACCTATCAACTTATATTTATCATCAAGCAGCGTATTGCTTCCCCTTGTCATTTTGATGAGCCTGGCTACCTTAATGATGAGTAATAGTGTCATCACTAAAACACCGGTTATGTACATATACCAAACAGCATCCTGCAACGTAAACTGGCTCAGTTCGGGCTGGTAATTTACAGCTGCCGGGGCAGTAGTTGCCTGAGCATTTGGCACCACGGTTATATAGGTTTGTTGCAAAGGTGCGGCCGCGGGCTTTAACGCACCCACCTGGATAAGCGGTAAAACAAACGAGATAACACAGCTTAGCAACAGGTAAACCCGGTTAAGCGTATAATAAGTTTCTTTATTTAAAAACAGGCAATACCCGGCGTAAAATACCGCAAGGTATATGTTTGCTTCGAGGAGGTAATGCAGCCAGTTCATGATTGTTTTTTGCTTTTTAGGTTATCAATAAGGGACGTTAACTCGTCAAGTTCCTTTATGCTGATTTTTTTTTCGTCGACAATAAATGATACCAGGCTTTGATAAGAGTTGCTGAAATAGTTTTTCATCATCTTATCAAAAGTGAATTTTTTGTACTGATCATTGCTGATAAGGGGGTAATAAACATGCGAGTTGCCATAGGCCTTATGATCAATATAACCCTTACCTTCAAGTACCCGTACCACGGTTGATACGGTGTTGTAAGCAGGTTTAGGTTCGGGCATTTGTTCAATAATATCCTTCACAATGGCTTCCTTTAAAGTCCACAGTATCTGCATTATCTGCTCTTCGGCTTTGGTGAGTTCTTTAACATTCATAGCAAACTATTTTTATAGTTAAGTAAAGGTAGAACTATTTTTATAGTTTGCAAACTATTTTTATAGTTTTTTATTCAGTTGTGGGAGGATGTGCAGGTGCGCCACTGTGTGTACACATCTTTTTAATAAAAGAAAATGTCAATTCCTTTGGTCTTAGAATAGCAAATTAATAAGAATTGTTATTGTTGATAATGGGGGGTGCAGGGGGGTGTTAAAAACTAAAAAGTTTGTGGATAAGTTATAAAAAAGGCAGGGTGAACTTTTGTCATTTCTGGTTTAGTAGAACCATTCGTCGTATTAGTTCCCTGCCTTTTTAAATTGCCCAAGGCCCAACTAGAATTATTCCCTTGATTTATCAAAGGTGATTGGCAAAAGGCAATTATTTTAACTTATAAAAACACAAACGTATGAGAACATGGAATGTTGTTTTAGGTGTCGATGTATCAAAAAAAACGATTGACATCTGCTGGGCAGAATACAAATTATTTATCTGTATAGACAATAGCAGCGTAGGGTTCTGCAAGTTTAAAAAGTGGTGTAAAGACCATGAGATCGATTTACAGGAAACGTTTATCGTATTGGAATATACCGGCGGTTATGAATACCGGTTTATCCAGTTTTGCGAGTCGCAGGCTATAAATTACCGGAGGGTTCCAGGTCTGGAGATCAAGAAATCGATGGGTATGGCCAGGGGCAAGAGCGACAAGGCCGATGCTTACCGGATCAGCACATACGGTGATGAAAAGATCAAGCGTTTGACTCCGGCTAAGCCACTGGACAAGAATGTCTTAGAACTCAAGCAGTTGCTATCGTTCCGGAAAAGATTAGTTCGGGAAAATGCCGGTTATCAAAACACGGTTAAGGAACGGAAACACATGTATGAGCTCGGAAATAAGGATATGATTATTAGTACAGCCAATAAAAAAATTGAAGCAAATACAAAATATATCAAGCAGGTAGAAGACAAAATCATATATCTGATCAAAAGCAATGAATCAATGTATTTGAACTACCGGATTATCACCAGTATTAAAGGCATCGGCCCGGTAAACGGCTGGATGACGATAGCTTATACGGAGAACTTTACCAGTTTTCCTGATGGGCGGCACTACGCGGTTTATGTGGGAGTGATACCATTTGAACATACATCGGGCACAAGCATAAAAGGGCGAAGACGAACAAGCAACTTAGCTCAAAAAGAGTTGAAACAAGAACTCAACCAGGCGGCTAAAGCAGCCGTACAGCATGACCCGGAACTCCGGGCATATGCAGAGCGGCAACTAAAAAACAAGGAATATGGGATAGTATTAAACAATGTAAAGTTTAAGCTGATTTTACGAATGTTCTCCCTGGTGAAAAGAGGAGAAATGTATGTGGAAAACTATCGAAGATCCGCTTAAGAAAACCTTTTTTAAATTAAATTTGGAATTGTAGTAAACCTAGAATACGAGAGAGTTTGACGGGGAAAGAGGGGGGCGCGAAAGAGAAACCTTATGCGATATGCTAAGATGACATGCATAGTCCGCTTAAAAGTCGTATAAGATTTTTCGCTGCGCTCAAGATATAGTTTCTCACCCTTTCCGTACATAGGCCTTCCCTTCAAGGATTCGAAATGACAATCTTCCTTTAAGAAAACTGAGGATAAACATATGTACACGCAGTAGATGTGTGGATGAGGGAGCAGATATGCAGATTATTGAATAATCGGTTTGAAAATTTAATCTTAGTAAAAGTGCCTGCATCTGCACATTTGAAATTCGAATATATTTGCTAATATTTTTAGGATTTTGTATGTTCGTATCATAAACAGGTGGCAGCTAATCTGCTCATCTGAAATCTGCACATTTAAAATGTCTTTACTATATAATACCGCTTTATCATTTGTTAAAAATTTAGGTCCRGTGGCAGCTAAGTCATTGATGGCTTATTTGGGGAGTGCTGATGCGGTTTTTAAATCTTCGCCCGCCAAAATGAGCACTATACCGGGTATCGGCGAAAAAAGAGCCGGTCAGTGGGATTTTAATGAAGCGCTGAGACTGGCCGAAAAGGAACTGACTTTTGTAGACAAACAGGGAATAGAACTGATATTTTATACGGATGCAAGGTATCCCAAGCGGTTAAAAAACTGTGCCGATTCGCCTATACTATTGTATGCTAAAGGGAAAATGGACCTGAATCCGCCGCAGGTGATCAGCATAGTGGGTACCCGTAATGCCACTGATTATGGCCGCCAATTGTGCCGGCAGCTTATTGAGGAGTTGCAACAATACAATGTATTAATAGTAAGCGGGCTTGCTTTGGGCATTGATGTAACCGCTCATAGGGAATGCTTGCGATTAAATGTGCCTACAGTAGGTGTGCTGGGGCATGGGCTGGACAGGTTGTACCCCAGCCAAAACCGGGGAACCGCCGATAAAATGCTGGAAAATGGCGGTTTATTAACCGAATATCCATCCGGCACAGTGCCCGACAGGGAGAATTTTCCGCAGCGAAACCGCATTGTAGCCGGTATGGCTGATGCTACCGTGGTGATTGAGGCAAGTTTAAAAGGAGGCGCATTGATAACTGCCGAAATTGCCAATTCCTATAACAGGGATGTGTTTGCCTTTCCAGGCAGGTTGGACGATGTTTATTCGGAGGGTTGTAACTTCCTCATTCGCAATAACAAAGCAGCGTTGCTTACCTGCATGGCCGACCTGGCTTTCAGCCTCGGTTGGGAAAAGGCCGACAATACCAAACCCATTGAACAGTTTATGTTACCGTTGGATCTGTCAGCGGATGAACGCTTTATTTTTGATATTTTACAGGAAAACAAAATGCCTTTGGCTATAGACGAACTTACCATAAAAGCCAATATGCCTATGAGCATTCTGGCAATGAACCTGCTTAATATGGAAATGCAGGGATATATCAGATCGTTACCGGGGAAAACTTATAGGGTGAGTTAGTAGGTAGTTCTAAGTCTTGGGTCCGAAGATTAAAAATATTGCTGTTTAATATCTTATATGAAGTCTATTAAGATTGAAAATCAATGTATTGGCTTCAACCTTTGTGCATCCTGCTTTTAGCTTCTTATCCCTTAGGCGAATCAAAAAAGCTTAAATGTCCATCTTCTTCGCTGATGGATTGCCAATTATCGTTATCAAAGGTGATGAGGGCTACCGCACAGGTAGGCATTTCGCGAATTTGGCTTGTGAGGTAGTGCAGGGCCTGGCTAATGCCGGGGTTATGACCTACAATTCCAATAAAATCATACTTATTTGGCAAATCGTTAATTACTTTTATCCAGGTTTTTTCGCCGGCTTCATAGATCCTTTTATCGGTACCTGCTTTGGGTAATTGCAGGTGTTTGGTAAAAATATCAGCTGTTGTTTGTGTACGCAACGCCGGACTGGTGATAATGACCTGTGGACTAATAGATTGCCCTTTTACAATTGAAGCCATCAGTTCTGCATCGTCCTTGCCCGATTGTTTTAATGGTCGTTCAAAGTCAACATAACCGGCTTCGTGGGTTGCTTTTGCGTGGCGAATCAGGAGTAGCTTTTTCATGATTTAAATAAAGGAGAGGCTTATATCTCTTTTTTAAAATTAAGTATATAATGATGCATTTTGTTTCTTTATGTACTCAAAAAATTAAAAAATAAATCCTACTGAAGCGCCACAAACCCGGGTTTTAAATTTGTTGCCCAAAGCATCGGGGGCTATGTTTGATAATCCGAGGTCGTAATTTAAATTAAAAAGCAGGCCTCCTTTTAATTTAATACCCGCTATAGCATCGACTCCATACTCGTCAGACCGGATATCGCCATTATCGCCAAACGTAATTTTATCACTTGATGAAATCATCGTATGCGTACCATTATTGTTGTTATCGGCCGATAATTTCTTTTTTCCATACACACCCATTCCCACAAAAGGACCTGCACCAATATAAAACTCGCCAACCACAAATGGAACGTGATATACAATATTTAAAGGCACCTGTACATAGTATAAATTGTATTTGGTGGTAACCTCGCTTTTTGAACCATTTGGAAATGTGCCTGTAAAACCATTAAATGTACCGCCTTTACCGGTAAAGTTAACAGCAGGTTGTAATGAGAAATGACCAAGTTTAACATCAATAAAAACACCTACATTAAATGAGGTAACCGAACCCGAATTAGCATAAACATTTGATCCGGCAATCATATTAGCCGCAGTTCCTGACGAAGTAAGCGTTGCAAAATTTGCACCACCCTTTATACCGATAACTGGCAATTGTGCAAAAGTTGCAATTGATGAGGTAGTTAAGAATAGCAGGAGTAATAGTTTTTTCACTTGATTTTGGTTAGGTCGAAATTTAACAAATGTATAAAAATCAATCAATCAAAAAGAAGCAACCTACTTATCACAATATAATTTTAGATGCTTTGGTAAAATGTTAAAACACAAAGCCAACAGAAATCCCAAACGTCCGGTTTTTGGTATTACCGTCATTTGATATGTTTGATAAACCAAGATCGTAATTTAGGCTTATAAGTAAACCTGTATTAAGTTGAAAGCCAGCTATAATATCGGCGCCAAAGTCAGTTGCTTTAAAATCGCCATTGCTGCCAAATTTTACATCCTGGGTTTTTGAAGTTGCTGAAGTTGAATATTTTATTTTTCCTGTTGTACCAACTGCAGCATAGGGACCTGCCCCCAAATACAGGTTACCAATTACAACGGGAAAATGATAAACTATGTTCATTGGTACCTGGAGGTAATATAACTTTACTTTTTCGGTAACATCTATACCATCTGCTGGTAATCCCTTATAAAAAGTCTGCCCGCCTTTGCCAGTAAAATTTACACCCGGCTGGTACGAAAAATTACCAAATTTGAAATCGATAAAGGCCGCAACGGAAAATGTGGTTAGCGTGGATGAGATAATATAGGGATCGTTGTTTTGAGACGATGTGCTTAATTTGGAAAAATTAATCCCTCCTTTAATACCAAAGCCCGGTAATTGTGCAAAAGAGGTAAATGAACCGATGACAAAAAAAAGGGAAAGGAAAAGTGTTTTCATTGATAAGGTTTAAAATATTAGAGTAGATAATATGAAACTATTACGAATGGCTGATTAATAATATAACAGCTACCTATAATTAAGATAGGGCATTACTTATTTACAAACTCAATAATCCCATCCACAGGCATATCATTCATGCATTTAAAATGTCCGAGCGGGCATTTCTCCAACCCAAATTTGGAGCATGGACGACAATCCAAATCAATGCCTGCAACCAGTACATCCTCAACCATATAGGGTTGCACGCCCAATAACTCCGGTACAGTGCCGCCCCAAACAGATACTATGGGTTTGTTAAAAGCCTCGGCAATGTGCGTGAGGCCGGTATCAAAACCAATGATACTTTCGGATTTTGATACCAGGAAAACAGATTCATCAAGCGAGGTTATGCCGCAAGCATTATAAACAGGAGCGCCTATTGCTTCAGCAATAACATCACCATTAGCTTTAACATCGTTACCGCCTAACAATACAACCGGTAGTTTAAGCTGACTGCAAATACTGATAATTTTTTCATTTGGCATCCGCTTGGTAAAATGTGTTGCCCCTATGATGAACGCGATGTAGCCGTTTTGGTGCGATGCCGGAAGTAGTTTATTAAGCTGATATCCGGCTTTGACGTAGTAATCAATGGGTTGGTTGTCATTAACAACTCCTAAAGGTTTCGCTGCTTCCAGGTAACGGTCAACTAAATGGGTGGGAGGTATCAGCTTTAGTTTAAATTTTAAACTAAGCCACTTTTTAATGGGCTGCTTTTTATAGGTGGTTGATTTTATGCCAGTGCGTAGTTTTATAATAGTGGTGCGCAGGTTATTATGCAAATCAACAATATGATCGTATTGCTCGGCCTTTATCTCTTTTATGGTATCAGTAAGGGAGGGTTTTAGTAGCAACAGTTTATCTACATAGGGATTGCTATCATAGATATATTTAAAGGCAGGCTTGGTTAAAAAGTGCACTTCAGCATTGGGGACCTGTTTTTTGAGGCAGCGCACAACCGGGGTAGTATAAATAATATCGCCCATCGAGCTAAAACGGATCACCAGTATCTTCATGTTGATGTGCTTATCAGGTAATTTGGTTCCTGATTTTATTAATTATAGAAGTAGAGGAATAGCCCTCCACAAAATTAATGGTTTTTACCTCGCCACCATTGGCTATCACTTCCTTTGCGCCAACTATGTTGTCAATAGAATAATCAGCACCTTTTACCAAATAATCAGGAAGTAAAGTGCTGATCAGGTTAAGCGGGGTATCCTCCTCAAATACAACAATGGCATCTACAAAAAATAGGGCGGCCAGGATAGCAGCTCGGCTGCTCTGGTCATTAACGGGCCTGTTTTCGCCCTTTATTCTTGTAACCGAACTATCTGCATTAAGCCCGATGATGAGCTTATCACCCAGTTCGGCGGCTTTTGCCAGGTAAGTTATATGGCCGATATGCAAAAGGTCGAAAACGCCATTGGTAAAAACCACTTTTTTACCTTCAATCGCCCAGTTTTGCCGCTTCATCTTAAGCGAAGCTAAATCGCTGATCTTATCGGTAAGTGTTTTTTCTAAATCGATTCTCATTGAGTTTTTTCGTCGGGACGCATATTTGCGTCTTATTTAACATACCAAACGGGAAACACAAATATTGCGTTCCTACTGATTTTTTAATCAAACAAGTCATCAACTGCCTGGCACATAATATGGCCTATCAGTATATGCATTTCCTGGATGCGGGCGGTAGTGCTTGATGGTATTACAATATTAAGATCGCAAAGACCATTCATTTTACCACCATCCCTGCCCGAAAGGCCTAAAGTTTTGCAGCCATATTTGGTTGCGGTTTCAAAAGCATTCAAAATTCCCTGGCTGTTTCCGCTGGTCGAAATCCCGATAAACAGATCGCCCGGGCGGGCAAATGCTTCTACCTGGCGCGAAAATACCCTATCATAGTGGTAATCGTTTGCAATAGCCGTAATTGCCGAAGTATCAACGGTTAACGCTATACCCGGAAAAGCCTTCCTTTCTTTCACAAACCTGCCGGTTAATTCGGCCGCAAGATGTTGTGCATCTGCAGCGCTGCCGCCGTTACCGGCAAACAATACTTTATTGCCGTTTTTTAAGGTAGTGGTCATCATTTCACAGGCAGTTTCAATATCGCCTGTAAGCGTATCAATTACCTGTTGAATAGTATTCTGATGATCTTTAAGTTCGTCTAAAACCATTTTATAGTTTTATTTTTTTTATAATGTGTGTTGGCGCTATTGTCCTTTGTCTTTTTTTGTCCTTACTCCGCAAATCAGCCTTTCTCCATGTCTTTTACTATTTCGTCAATAGTAGTGGTAGCGCTGCCTACTTGCCTTATAACAATAGCGGCGGCATGGTTGGCCAGTTCGCAGGCTTCCTCAACTGTTAGCCCGGCTGCTATAAAATAAGCCATGGTTGCCAGTACAGTATCGCCGGCACCGGTTACATCAAATACCTCGGTGGCTTTTACCGGTAATAGTTTGTGTGTTAACTCGCTTAGTATCACCATGCCTTCCTCTGATAGGGTAACTACAATATATTCTGTACCGGTTTGTTCAAATATAACCTTCGCTGCCTGTTGTAAGCTTTCGAGCGAATTAATCTTTTCGGTTTTAGCTGCTTCGGCCAGTTCCTTGCGGTTGGGTTTAATGATGAAAGCACCTTTATATTTTTCGTAATTTAAACCTTTAGGATCTATTACTACTTTTTTACCACGTTTATTGGCTTCAATGATAATCTTTTGAGTTAAGGATGGCGAAAATAAACCTTTATTATAATCGGACAACACCACCATATCTGCCTGCGCAATATAAGCGGCTAATTTACCAATCAGCTCATCTTCAATAGCTAAAGACACTGCATCGGTAACCTCTCTGTCCACTCTCACCAACTGGTGACTACCGGCCAAAACCCTGGTTTTAACGGTAGTAGGACGACTACCATCTTTAATGATAGTATGCGTTTCTACACCTTCTTCTGTTAATATGTCTATAACCTGCGATGCCGAGGTATCGTCGCCAATAACACCGGCAACGGTTACTTTTGCACCCAGTGATACCAGGTTTTGTACCACGTTACCTGCACCGCCAAGGGTATATGTTTCCTTTTTTACATTTACAATAGGCACTGGTGCCTCGGGCGATAGGCGGGTGGCACCGCCAATAATATAATGGTCTATCATTAAATCACCTATTACCAATATAGTAGGTTTAGTATTTGATGATTGTATGGAACGTATTTTATCTATCATTCTTGTTTAGTCATTAGGTCATTGGTCATTAAGTGATTGGGTTTTTATCCTTTTCCTGTMAGTCCTTTGTCCTTTATCTATTTTACTGCCGACCTTTTATTTTCAAATACCTTAGTAATTTCTGGTAGTGACAACGCATTTAAACACATTTCCTTATATAAGCCACCTTTACGGGCAGCTAATACACCGTAATGCATATCCAGGTGGCCTTCCAAACGGTGGGCATCGGGGTTTATAGACAGCCAAACACCTTTTTTCAACGCATATTGGTGCCAGCGCCAGTCAAGATCAAGTCTTAACGGGTTGGCATTTATTTCAATCACTACATTATTTGCGGCGCATGCATCTATTACTTTTTTATGGTTGATAGGATAACCGCCGCGACTTAGCAACAACCGCCCGGTTGGATGGCCCAGTATAGTAGTGTACGGATTTTCGATAGCGGCGATCAACCTCGATGTAGCTTTATCTTCACTCATTTTAAGAATAGAGTGAACCGATGCCACTATAAAATCAAACTTTTGCAATATCTCGTCAGGGTAATCCAGTGAGCCATCATATAATATATCCGATTCGATGCCTTTAAAAATATGAAAGTCATTAATTTTTTTGTTCAGGTGGTCAATTTCTTCCTGCTGTTGTAATACCCTTTCAATACTTAAGCCTTTGGCATAAAAAGCGCTTTTGCTATGGTCGCACATGCCCAGGTATTCCAGTTTCAGGTTGTCCCTGCAATAAAGGGCCATTTCTTCAACTGTGTTTACGCCATCGCTCCATGTACTGTGGTTGTGTAAACTGCCTTTTAAATCATGTGTAATGATAAGTGTTGGCAACTCATTCTTTTCAGCCTTTTCAAAAAAGGTTGTACCCTCCCGCAATTCGGGCTGTATCCAGGCTAAACCTGCTTTGGTGTATATCAATTCCTCGGTTTCTGGCTGGTCAAGCGGACTATTAATGCGATCAAGAACAGCCTGCACATGGTCGTCGGTACCGGTATTCATAAACAATTCCAGGTAATAATCGCCCTTATCCACGCAAACTATATCAACCAGCAAACCGTTTTTCAACTCGCCCGAAATATGATTTTCATTCTGACTTACATTTTGCAATATCTCCGATTCTAAAAAAGTGTTATAAGCAATTTCCTGGTCAATGCTGCCTATCACAATCACGATCTCGGTAATAATATCATTCAATCTGCGAAACTCACCTGCAAAATGCTTCAGTGCACCAGGAAATACAGCTTTCACCATATCCATCAGTGCATTGGCTTCTTTCTCCACCTGCGCAAACAGGAACTTGCCGTTGCTGGCCATCCTGAATTCGATTGCTTTGCGAATCTCTTCCTGCGTTTTCAATCCAAAACCTTTGGCCTCTATCAGGCGGTTTTCGTTACAGGCATAAAAAAGTTCACCGGTGTTCTCAATTCCCAGTTCCTTCCAAATGATTACCACTTTTTTGGGGCCAATGCCTTTAATGTGCATCATTTCCACCACACCTTCGGGGGTTTTGGCAAGTAATTCGTCCATCTCGGCTATGGTGCCGGTTTCAAAAAGTTCAATAATCTTACCTGCTATACTTTTGCCAATGCCATCTACTTTTTCCAGTTGCTCCAACGTTTTACCAGCGATAGAGAAAGGCAGTTTATCAACCTTAAAGGCGGCGTTAGCTATCGACTTAATTTTAAAGGGATTAACCTCATGCAGTTCCATGAGTTGCGATAGTAAACGAAGCGTGCGGGCTATGGGTTTATTTTCCATTGTGAAATTGAAGCTGTAAAAGTACAAAAAGCCATTGTAAAGACAGTGTAGCAGGAGTGTTTGTTTTGAGAGCGCGGTGTTTTTTAAGGATTACGGAACCAAGGTGTAAAAGAAGGATTAATGCATAAAGAAATTGCCTAATTTTATATAAAAAATATCATGCCCGATTATAACCAAATCCTTTACGCCACCGAAGTTCATTCAGTTGAAGGGATTCAAAAATATTTTGGCGATGGTGGCAATCCCAACGAAGTTCATGATGGTATGCCACTATTTACAACCATGGTGGAGATGTATTATCGCAGCCCTAAGTTTAAAGATTGCATAAGGGCTTTTATTGATGCCGGGCTGGAGTTCGAGGATAAGGCGCTGCTGGCTGTGTTGGCCCACGATGCAGAAAGTTTGAAAGCTTGCATTGGCGATGACCCTGCAGTTGTTTTTAAAGCGTACTCTTTATATAATAATGCCTATACTTCGTTAGCCGGTGGAACTCTCATGCATTTTTGCGCAGAGTACAACAGCCTTGAATGCGCCGAACTGCTCTTACAAAACGGTGCAGATATAAACGCGAAAGCCGCCATTGACGAATATGGTTTTGGCGGACATACGCCAATCTTTCATACAGTAAATCAAAATGGAAACAGCTCCATCGATATGCTTCACTTTCTGTTGCAAAACGGGGCAGAGTTATTAATTACGGTTAAAGGCCTCATCTGGGGTAAAGGTTACGAATGGGAAACACTTATGCCTGCCATTAATCCTATAAGTTACGCTATGATGGGATCGTTACCCCAGGTACACCGGAAAGAAAAAACGGTAATGGAAGTTGTTACCTTATTAATAAAGCATGCTTTTGCGATTGACTATACGCCTAAGAATGTACCGAATGCTTATTTGGGAAGGTGAGTTGTCGTTATCGAAAAGATTGAGGCGTGAGTCATTTTCGTTATTTGCAATTGTACAAGACTTTTGCAAAAAGAGAAGTACTAACACTATTATGCTCACGGCAATTAGCAGTTTTACCTATTTATTTAAAACTTCAATTATTTTTTGTGGATTAAATAATTCTTCAATCAATAAATATACAAGTGTACAAGGATTGTGATTTGCATGCTTGCCATCATTAAAATGTGCTTTTAATTTTTTAGCCCGATTAATGGCTTGCTCTTGACTTCCGTGTTCTATAAGAATTGAGAACATGTTTATGTCGTTCTTTTTGTATTTGTACACTTTACCCGTTACTCTTTTTATTTCCCGCTCCAAATATGATTGATAGTCCTTTCTTGACATTCCATTCTCAATCAGTTGAAAGTGGAGCAGAAACCATAACTCGAAAGCTTCGTTTGACCATGCGCAATTGATCTGATTAGCTTCAGCCCTAATGATCGAATTGTTAAATTGTTCCTCGGTGAAGCTGTCCCTATCAAATACTGCCCAGGTTCTGTCGAAGCTTTGATTTGATCGCTTACGATAATTAATGCTAAATTCAATAAGACTTTCGGTGTTTTTTCCTGTTCCCTTAATAGTCATGTCAGCAATAACTAAGGTTCCAACAGGCAAATCTTTTCTTAGTCCTTCAAAATAATTGGGCTCGGTTTTTTCACCTTCACAAATAATTAAAAAGCAAATCCGCCTTTCACGAGTTTCAACAGGTCGCTTTTGTTCATTACGTTCAAATCTTTTCTTAAAAGCATTATCAATTTTCGCTATCCTGGCCATTTTTCATTAAATTTGAGAAGTCGCCAATAAAAGGAATAGCGCCATAGCGACCATTGATATAATCTTTTTCAAACGATCTGTCGTTTCTGATCTTTTCGCCGTTTCCATTTTTATATTCGACTAAAGAGTATAAATCAGTTTCTTCAAATTGATTTTTTTCAGTAAAATATATTTGATCTCTTCTTAAACATCCGTGATTTAACAGATTAGTATCATGTGTCGCAAATATAAGTTGGCCGTTTTTTGGATTATGTTCAGGTGAATTAAAAAGTCTAACAATCGACATTGTTAACAGCGGATGAAGTTTTGCATCAAGTTCATCGATAATTATCGATTTTCCTAATAACAGCCCGGCCATAAAATATCCAGCTAAGTCAAAGATTTTATTGGTGCCGGATGATTCTTGAGTAACGAGGTCAAACCAATAAGTACTTGATATACTACCATCAACTTCATACTTATTGTGAAGCGTGGAAATTTCAGTTTGATCTTTGTCATTTTTTTGAGGATCTACTTTAAATTCATTAAATCCTAAATTAAACTGAGTTAGGAAGCCATCAAATTGACTTTTGTAAGTTGAGCTCCTACTGAGTTGTAATGTAACAGGTCTGCGACCTTCGTGCATTAGCCCGGAGATACTATATACTTGCCCGCTAAACCAGCTCATGATTTTTTTGGATATTTCACCATTCCATTGATCGACAGAAGATAAAAACAAAGCATTTTCACGAGTTCTATCTTCTATTCCTGTACCTTCTGGAAAATCTTTAGTAATTTCGATTTTTTCTCTATCACGTAAAAATAAGATTCGTTCGGTTTTAGATTTGCATTCGAAAAGCCATTCAGAATGGATTATATCTTCATCTATTTCGAATCCATAGCGATATCTTACTTTATCAATTAGCATCAAAATTTCAAAATAAGACGGTTCATTTTCAGTTGCTGTATTAAGCAAAAATGGCTTGACATTAATTTTATCTGATGATGACATTTGAGCGGAACTTTTAACAATATTTTTCATAGTAGCAAGGCTCTTTAATAAGTTGCTTTTACCACTCGAATTAGCCCCATAAATTGCAATACTTTTAAGCAAATCATAGTTGCCGGCCTTAAAAGTGTTTTGTTCAAATTCTTTAATAGAAGACGCCTCAAGACTTAATGTTTTTTTGTCTTTAAACGAAAGATGATTACCAACTGTGAACTCTATTAGCATAATGAATTTGAGTAAAATATCCAATTATTGGATCAAATATACATTATATGTATAAGTTTGTTTGTTTTTTTGAGAAATTATCTCATTTATATGTTGGTTGTAAAATAAAAAAAGCTATCCATCCGGACAGCTCTTTCTTTCAAAATATAAAATAAAACTTACTTGATCACAATATCATAAGGCAACCTTGCCTGCGGGGTGCGCATCATTTGCGTAATGCCTTTTATTTGCTGATAAACACGATAGTTATCGCCCAATTCTGACTGCATCATTTTGGTTTTCATTTGACTTGTTACGTCGCCATCCAGTTGTTTGAAAAAGCTTTTTTGCTCGGGATAGCTTACCAGCTTGTAGTTTTTAAGTTTGGCCTTTTTAGCTGCCGATGCAATGGCATCGCGGATATTGCCCAGGCGGTCAACCAGGCCAAGTTTTACGGCTTGGGTACCAGTCCACACGCGGCCCTGGCCAATGCTGTTGATGTAAGCCTGTGTTTTACCACGGCCGGCGGCTACGGCTTTGGTAAAATCATCGTAACCATGATTTACATTGTTTTGTAAAATGGCTCTTTCTTCTAAGCTTAATGGACGGCTGATGTCGCCCAGATCGGCGTATTTACCGGTTTTTACACCATCAAAAGTAACACCCAGTTTATCATTAAACAGCTTTTGCATGTTGGGCAATATGGCAAAAATACCTATCGACCCGGTTATGGTGTTCGGTTCGGCAATAATTGAATCCGCGGCGCAGCTAATATAATAACCACCCGATGCTGCATAATCGCCCATAGAAACAATAATAGGTTTTACCTTTTTTGTCATTGCCACTTCGCGCCAGATCACATCAGATGCCAACGAACTGCCTCCTGGTGAATTTACGCGGAGTACAACGGCTTTTACCTTATTATCTAACCGTACTTTGCGGATTGCTTTCGAGATTCTTTCAGATCCTATACTGTTATCGTCGCCTTCGCCACCGGATATTTCACCATTAGCGTAAACAATGGCAATACGGTTGTTTGATGAAGCATCATCATCTCCCTTGTCATCACTCTTGCTTTTGGTGTATTCATCAAGATCAACACTGGCAAGGTTGCTTTTTGAACCAGTACCTGTACGGTGTTTCAACTCATCCAATAGCTCATCCTTGTATTTCAAGCCGTCAATCAGCTTTAATTTTAAAGCATCCTCAGGAAACTGAATGCGGCCGTTGTTTGCATAATTAAATAACGAATCTTTGTTAATTCCCCTGCTTTTGCTAATGCCGGTTAAAAAATGATCATATAACGAACCTAAATAGGAGGTAACCTGTAAGCGGTTAGGGTCGCTCATTTTGGTAAGGACTAAAGGTTCAACTGCACTTTTGTATGTTCCAACCTTAATAACCTGCACATCAATGCCCAGTTTATCAAATGCCCCCTTTAAAAAGGTTACTTGTTGGCTAAAGCCGGTAAATTCAAAAAAACCTTTGGGGTTCATGTAAACCTTATCGGCTACAGATGCCAGGTAATAAAATCCCTGGGTATAAATTTCAGAATAGGCTACAACGAACTTTCCTGATTTTTTAAAGTTGATTAAGGCATTGCGAATCTCTTCGGTAGTAGCCTGGCCCGATGTCATATAGCTTTCATCAAGAAAAATGCCTTTGATGTTTTTGTCGGTTTTTGCTTTTTTTATGTTCGCCAAAATATCATTCAGACCGATTGATTTTTCGCTGTTCAATCCTAAAAAGCTTAGTCCGGCCAGGGGATTATTGGGTGTACGCTCGGTAATAGCAGTAGTAAAAGCCATGTGTAGCACCGAATTTGATTCAACATCTACCGTTTTTTCACTTCCTGCGGCTACCACCAAACCTACCACTACAAAAGCCAGAATCACTGTTACTAAAAATACCCCGAACATGGTGGCCAGAACGAATTTGAAGAATTGTTTCATTAATGTTATAAATCTTTTTAACTATGCAAACTTAGTAATTCAATACCGTATAATGTTAAGAGCCTGTTCTATAATATTTGTTACAACATGATTGATGTTTTTTTACTTTTGGGCAGCAACCTTGGCGACAGGAAACTGTTTCTGCAACAGGCTATTGAGCATATCGAAGCAGAAGTTGCACCCATTTTGAAGGCATCTGCTGTATACAAAACACAATCGTGGGGTAAAACCGATGCGCCAGATTATTTAAACCAGGTACTGCTTTTACAAACAGAAATGCCTGCTCAGGTTGTGTTGCAAAAAATTTTAGGCATTGAACTTTTGCTGGGGCGCAGGCGCGAAGTAAAATGGGGATCGCGGACGATAGATATTGATATTTTGTTTTATGGCGATAATATAATAGATGAGCCGGATTTGAAGGTTCCCCATCCCGAACTACATAAACGCAGGTTTACCTTAGAGCCACTGGCCCAGATAGCTCCTGATTTTATACACCCGTTGATGAAAAAAAATATTTTACAATTAAAAAGCGAACTTAAAGACGAGTTGATCGTAAAAAAAGTATAATTTTGAATATACATAAATCTATATATGTCAGATATATTACCCGAGCAAGACTTTGATCTTTCCTTTTTGTATGAGATTGCCGATGGCAGTGATGAATTTATTGTTGAATCTATTGGTATGTTTTTGGAGCAAACTCCATTGTTACTTGGTAATATCAGCAATGCACTTGATTCTGGTGACTGGGCAGAAGCAGGTAAAGCATCGCATAAGCTAAAACCTAATCTTGGTTTTTTTGGTATGCCTATAAGCCAGGCTACCATACAGGAAGTTGAGTTGGCCTGTAAGGCCGGAGGACAAAATCCAACCGAGATTTTTGCAAAATTTAACCAGGTAAAAGCAACAGTTAACGCCAACCTTGTTACACTGAAACAAATTAAGGAAGAAAAGGAAGCAAGCCTTTAAAGAGCTGAAAGCTTAAAGCCGAAGGCCAAAAGCTTTAGATACGAGTATAAAACCCAAAAGGCAACCATTATGGTTGCCTTTTGGGTTTTATAATTTTATAGCCTTACAAATAGCTTTTGCTATTCAATCATTATATGAAATATGTTGGCTTTTTGCTTTAAGCCTTCTGCTTTAGGCTATCTCTACCACTTTAAAAGTGTAGCTTTCCATAATCAGGTTAGCTAACAGGTTTTTGCAGGCTTCGTCTACTTTGCTATGCGCTGTTTCGGCGTTGGCGGCTTCAATTTCAAGGGTGATGTGTTTGCCTATGCGTACATTTTGAATTTCGGCTAAACCAAGGTTTTTCATGCTTCCGGTTACTGCTTTTCCCTGAGGATCAAGTATTTCTTTTTTTGGCATTACGTCAATTTCAGCCTGGAACTTTGTCATTTGTGATTTTTGTTTGAATTAAAGATAAAGTGATGTAAATAAATATAACCACCGGAACTGCCACAAATTTAAAAAATAGTATCAGTATTGCCGAAAACAAGAGCAGTAAATAACGGAAAATGTTTTTATTGAAATCGCGGTTCTTGAATTTGAGCGACATAAGCGGTAATTCAGAAACCAGCAGAGTACACATTATAATTATAAGAACTGTTAATACGTACGGGTTTAAAATGTAGCGGGCCAAAACCTCGTACTGCTCAATAATTAAAGGCAACGAAGCTATAAATATGGCATTGGCCGGTGTTGGTAAACCAATAAAACTATCCGATTGCCGGGTGTCGTTATTGAATTTAGCCAGGCGTAAGGCCGAGAAAACGGTTATGGAGAAAGCAATGTAGCATAAATAATCGCTTACATGATTAATTTGCGGGGCTTTTAAAAATAACTCGTATAATATGGCCGACGGCAAAAAGCCAAAGCTCACCATATCAGCCAGCGAATCAAGATCTTTACCTATAAACGAGTAGGAGTTAAGCACACGGGACGCAAAGCCGTCAAAAAAGTCAAAAATTGCTGCTAAGAAAATTGCATAGGATGCAATTAATAAGTTACCCTGAAAGGCAAATACTATTCCTATACAACCGCTGAATAAGTTGGCACAGGTTATAGTATTAGGTAGATGTTTTCTAACGCGTCTCTTCATTTCGGTATGAAGTTATCAGGATTTTATTAAGTAAAAATGAAGTTACAAATAATATTTACATTAAATATAACTTCATTATCACTAAAATATTACGAATTCATCGAAATCAGAAATTCTTCGTTGGTTTTTGTACCTCTTATCTGGGCCTGTAAAAACTCCATTGATTCCTGTGAGTTCATGTCGGCCAGGTGGTTACGTAAAATCCAAATACGTTGCAGTGTGTCGCGATCAAGTAACAGGTCGTCGCGGCGTGTACTTGATGCAGTAATATCAATGGCCGGGAAGATACGTTTGTTTGATAATTTACGATCAAGCTGTAACTCCATGTTGCCGGTACCTTTAAACTCTTCAAAGATAACTTCATCCATTTTTGAACCGGTTTCTGTTAAAGCGGTAGCAATGATGGTTAATGAACCGCCATCCTCAATATTACGGGCGGCACCAAAAAAACGTTTGGGTTTGTGCAGTGCGTTAGCATCAACACCACCCGATAATATTTTGCCCGATGCCGGTGCTACAGTATTGTAAGCACGTGCAAGGCGGGTGATTGAATCCAAAAGGATCACCACATCATGACCGCACTCCACCATACGTTTAGCTTTCTCTAAAACGATGTTGGCAATTTTTACGTGGCGTTCTGCTGGCTCATCAAACGTTGATGATACCACCTCGGCGCGTACGCTGCGGGCCATATCAGTTACCTCCTCAGGGCGTTCGTCTATCAGTAATATAATAAGGTATACTTCGGGGTGGTTACGGGCAATGGCGTTGGCCACATCCTTTAACAACATAGTTTTACCGGTTTTTGGCTGTGCCACAATTAAACCACGCTGACCTTTACCTATAGGCGAAAACAAGTCCATAATACGGGTTGAATAATTACCCGGATCTGTAAACAGGCTCAGCTTCTCAGACGGGAAAAGCGGTGTTAAGTGATCAAAAGGAACCCGGTCGCGAACTTCGGCAGGGATGCGGCCGTTAATGGCTTCAACACGTACCAAAGGAAAATATTTTTCGCCTTCTTTAGGCGGGCGGATGCTGCCGCGAACCGTATCACCGGTTTTTAAGCCAAATAATTTTATTTGCGATTGTGATACATAAATATCATCCGGCGAGGTAAGGTAGTTATAGTCTGATGATCTTAGGAAACCGTAACCATCGGGCATAATTTCCAATACACCTTCGTTTACAATAACATTATCAAAATCAAGGTTAATAGCAGGTTCCTGCGCTTTTTGCTGATTAGGGTTCCCATTAGCGCGCCTGTCAAATTTCTGCGGACGCACCTCTGCAGATGGAGCCTCAGCTTTTGGCGCTGCTTCACCTGGTTGATTTTCAGAAGCCTCGATTGCAACAGGAGCAGCTGCCGGGATGTCATTCTGAGCATCTTCGTTATTCTGCTGATCATCCTCTTCCTGGTCGAACAGGTTGGTATCATCCAAAGGTACTTCAACACGGGGCTGAGTTTTTGGCTTTAGCACACGGGTACGTTTGCGGGCTTTTTCACTTGCAGTTTCGGCCGCTGGTTCAGCTGTAATTGGTGAATAATTTTGTTCAACAATGTTTTGTTGCGCCCTGGCGGCCTCAATTAATTGTTGTTGTTCAATAATACGGGCTATTAGCAAGGCTTTGCGTAGTTCGTCGGCCTCGGCAATACCTAAATTTTTTGCAATATCGCGCAACTCAGAAACGAGTTTGTCGTTCAATTCGATTTTATCAGACATGATATGAATTATAGTTCAAAAGGGATTTTTAATATTGTAATTAGTTTTCAAACGGTAATAAGGTTTCCACGTGCATTAAATTTTTGTGTACACAAAGGCCTTATTGTAAATAATTGATCTTGAAACATTGATTAAGTAAACATCCAAACCCAGTCAAAGTATTAACAAATAAATATCGTGGGTTTTTAAATTGTTTCTTTAGTGCAAGAAAAATTCAAAGGAAAACAATGCAATTGTAAACAAATATTCTTTAATTTCAAATTAATTAAATAAATATCTCGTCGGCTGCGRTGTTTAAGCTAAATTTTTAGTTTTTTTGACAATCAGAACATTTTAACACCCTTCCGATGATATCCCGCAAGCAGCTAATAGACCAGATAAAGCAAAAAAAGTCCTTTTTATGTGTGGGCCTTGATACAGATATTGATAAGATCCCGGAGTTTTTAAAGGAATACCCCGATCCTGTACTGGAATTCAATAAACGCATCATTGATGCTACCAGGGATCTGTGTATATCCTATAAACCCAATGCGGCTTTTTACGAAGCACGTGGTATTAAAGGTTTGCAAAGTCTGATTGATACCTGGAAATACCTGCCAGCCGACACCTTAAATATAATAGACGCAAAAAGGGGCGATATCGGTAATACGTCCGATAAATACGCCAAAGCCTTTTTTGACCAAAATGCATCCGGAATGAGCTTTGATGCAATTACTATTACACCATATATGGGTAATGACAGTGTAACGCCTTACCTGGCCTATGAAGGTAAATGGATAATTATACTGGCGCTTACTTCATCGGTAGGTAGTAAAGATTTTCAATACCTGCAAACCGGCGACGGCTATCTGTATGAAACAGTAATTCAAAAAGCCAATACCTGGGCCGGTGCAGATAGGATCATGTACGTAGTAGGGGCTACCAAAAGTACCGAGTTTACCAATATTCGCAAATACGCACCCGATAACTTCCTGCTGGTTCCCGGTGTGGGCGCACAAGGGGGGAGCCTGGAAGAGGTATGCAAGTATGGCATCACCAAAGATTGCGGCCTTATAGTAAACGCTTCACGCTCTATCATTTACGCCGGTAACGATGAAAACTTTGCCGAAGCCGCGCGTGCCGAAGCCCAAAGCATGCAACAGCAAATGCAGGTAGAGTTGGAGAAAGCAGGGGTGATATAGTTTTTTGGAGAGTGTGGAATAGGCTGATTAGCTGGAGTTAATGTTCTGGCAAAAAAGCAGGTACTTGTAACTCCCGGTTATCCAATGGCGGATTTAAACCTTTATTAAAATTTATTTTCGACAGTACAGTTTCAAGAGCGGGGAGCGTATTGTTTAAACTTTTTGTTTTGATCAGGAAATTCCATACAGCTTCAAATTTCTTCCATCCTCCCGAATAAAAAAAATGTTTTAATTTATGAATTTTGGATTCATGCCGCATGCTGGCTTTAAATATATTATTCCACCTATAAAATTCTTTATAGGCCCACCAATAGCCATCTTCAAGTTCCTGTGCAGTTAAACCAACGGTTTGGTAAACAACTTTCCGTGTATCATACAGGTCCCAGTTTTTAGTGAGTATTCTGCCCTGCCGCTCCATGCTATTAAAAAGTTCTGTGCCGGGGTACGGCGTTAAAACATGATAGGTTGATGTAGTAATTGAATGTTTTACACCCCAGTCAACCGTTCTTTTAAAAACATCCTTATCATCATCGTCTAAACCAAAAACAAAACTCCCGTTTATCATGATCCCCAAACTATGCAGGCGGTTTACAGTCTTTACATAATCTTTTTCAAGGTTTTGCTTTTTGTTGCTTTGTTTTAGATTTTGGGGCGAAAAGGTTTCAAATCCTACAAATAAACTTCTAAGGCCTGCTTCGGCAGCCTTTTCTATAAGGTTGCCTCTAAGTATAGAATCAACAGTTGCTGCGCCCTGAAAGACACGTTTCATGCCCTTCATTCCATCAAAAAGACTACTGGCAAATTTGGCATTTCCCAACAGATGATCATCCAGAAAATACAGGTGCCTGCCAGGTAGCCTGTCAATTTCGGCCAGTGCATCGTCAACCTCCTGCGTATAAAAGGTACGGCCACCTTCAAAAAATGCGTCCTTATAACAAAAGCTGCAATGATGGGGACAGCCCCGGGTAACCACAATTGAATTGGGCACAAGGTACAAATGCCTCTTGATCAGGTCGCGGCGTATAGGCGGAACTTTTTCGAGTGTACGGATGGTGGAATTATAAACCTTTTGTGGGCAGCGGTTCTTAAAATCCAATAAAAACCTCGGAAAAGTGTCTTCACCTGGCCCTGTAAAAATACTATCAGCATGGGGCGCTGCCTCCATAGGTAAGGATGTAACATGGAGGCCACCTAAAATCACATAAGCGCCTTTTGCCCGATAATGATCGGCAATTTTATACGCGCGGTAAGCATTGGTGATATACACCTGGATAATTACCAAATCAGGGTTATCATCCAGGTTAAGTTTTTCAACATGCTGGTCTTGTAGGTCTATTTCATCATCTGGCAAAAGGTAAGCTGCAAGGGTTGCCAAACCCAATGGCGGGAACAGTGAATATTTTATTGGTCGCCAAAATGGACTTTCGGCTTCTGTTAAGGCAGGGAGTATCATTTTAACTTTCATGAATGATTTATTTAAAAGTACTTTGAATAGCAAAGTAAATGAATAAATTTAATTATTGCAAATAATTAATTGAACAGTTAATTGGGTTTGAAATAGTTAGTATAATAATTGACCGGGCGAGTCGGGATTTACATATTGTAATATTTCTATTGTAAGCGCTTAAATTCTCATAAATCCTGGTACTAATTGTTAAATTACAGGCTTTATTCATCATATCCGTCTATGAAAAGAGCCTTCTTATCCCTTATTGCCATATCCGTTTCCCTGTATGTAAGCGGCCAGCAGGAAAAAAAGACTTTAAAACCGATTGACATCAACCGTATTCCTACACTTTCCGATCCTCAGCTTTCGCCGGATGGTAAGTGGGTTGCCTATAGTGTATCAGAAGTTGATACAGCAAAGGATAAGCGCGTATCGCACCTTTGGATGCAAAGCTGGGATGGCAAAGAATCTATCGAACTAACACACGGTGCCGAAGCTGCTTCATCGCCAAGATGGTCGCCCGATGGAAAATATTTATCATTTCTTTCATCGCGCGATTCAAAGAACGGGGCACAGGTTTGGCTGATCGATCGCCGGGGTGGAGAAGGCGTTAAACTTACAGATATTAAAGGTAACCTGGACGATTATTCATGGTCGCCGGATAGTAAAAAACTGGTAATTGTAATTGGTGACCCTGCAAATAAGGGTAAAGAAGCACCCAAAACACCAAAGCCTGTAGTGATAGACCGTTACCATTTTAAGCAGGATATTGAAGGCTACCTACAGCACCTGCACCAGCATTTGTACCTGCTTGATGTAGCCACCAAAAAGCTGGATACCCTTACCAAAGGTGATAAGGACGAAGCCTCGCCGGTATGGTCGCCTGATAGTAAAACAATCGCATTTGTAAGTAATCGCAGTATCGATCCCGATAAAAATGAGAACACCGATATTTTCACCATAGACGCCAGGCCTAACGCCAGCATGCTGCAGGTAACTACCTGGAAGGGCCCCGACAGGAACCCGCAGTGGAGCCCGGATGGTAAACTGATCTCGTACCTGCGCTCAACCAGCGATGCTGATTATATGATGTATGATCAAAATGTGTTGTGTACGATGGATGTGGTTGGTTCAAACAAAAAGGTATTAACCCTGCAGCTCGACCGCCCGGTTGGTAACCAAATTTGGGCTAAGGATAGTAAAAGTATTTGGTTTATAGTAGCCGACGACCGCGAGCGCTATGTAGCCGGTGTGAGCGTAAACAATGGTAAAATTACCACCATAAATAAAGGTGAATATGGCATTACTGATATTGGCACAAATGCCACGGGCAACTGGGTAGTACAAAAAAGTGATCCGTATACTCCCGCTGAATTATTTGCTTTGGAAGGTGGTAAGTTGCGCCGGCTAACTTTTCATCAGCAGGCGTGGTTAAATACAGTTAAACTGGCGCATGTAGAAGGTTTTGAATCAATCAGTATTGACAGTACACTGGTTTCGGGCATTATATTAACTCCTGACAGCAACGCCAAAAAGCTGCCATTGATCTTATTTATTCACGGCGGACCGGTAGGCCAGGATGAATATACGTTTGATGCTACCAGGCAGGTTTTGGCTGGTGCGGGATACGCTGTGGCCGCTGTAAATTACCGTGGCAGTAATGGCCGGGGATTAGACTATTGTAAAGCCATTTATGCCGATTGGGGTAATAAGGAAGTTAAGGACCTGCTTGGCGCCGTTGATAAACTGGAAAAACTGGGCATAGCCGATCCCGACCATTTGGGTATAGGCGGATGGAGTTACGGAGGTATTCTTACCGATTATACCATAGCAACCGATACCCGTTTCAAAGCTGCTGCCAGTGGTGCGGGCAGTGCATTGCAGCTATCAGTTTATGGCAGCGATCAGTATGTGTTGCAATATGAAAACGAACTGGGTGTGCCCTGGAAAAACGCCGATAAATGGATCCAGCTATCATACCCGTTCTTCCATGCTGATAAAATAAAAACGCCGGTATTATATATGTCTGGACTGAGGGATTTTAATGTACCCACCATCGGTAGCGAGCAAATGTATCAGGCCCTTAAATCGCAGGGGATACCTACCGAGCTGATACTTTATCCTGATTCATTCCATGGCATCACTAAGCCAAGTTACCAGGCTGACAGGTTGCAAAGGTATGTGGAATGGTATGATAAGTATTTGAAGAAGTAATATATCAGGTAGCCAGTAATGAGGCGTTTTGATAGGCCATTTTAAGAGCAATTGATTTTAGTAATTATGAACAAACACATACTGCTTATCATTACCGCGTTTGCTTTCACGGGTGCTGTTGGCCAAACGGCAAAACGCCTGTTAAAACCTTCCGATGTAAATATTATCCCAACACTATCAGATCCACAGTTGTCGCCAGATGGCAGATGGCTGGTTTATAGCGTATCAGAAGTAGATACAGTTAAGGATAACCGGGTATCGCACCTGTGGATGCAGAGCTTTGATGGTAAGCAATCCATTCAGCTTACTTATGGAGGCGAGCCGGCTTCGTCGCCTAAATGGACACCGGATGGTAAATCCCTGTCGTTCATATCGGAGCGGGACTCCAAAAATGGCGGCCAGGTTTGGATCATGGATAGGAGGGGAGGCGAGGGACACAAGCTAACCGATATTAAAAAAGGCGGCCTGGAAGATTACGCATGGTCGCCGGATAGTAAAAAACTGGTGCTGGTGATAAAAGATGCTGAAAATGATGGTAAGAAGCCCAAAACAACCCCGCCTATAAAGATAGACCGCTACCACTTTAAGCAGGATATTGAAGGCTACCTGCAGCACCTGCACACGCATTTGTACCTGTATGATATCGATAAAAAAAAGCTTGATACGCTAACAACAGGCGATAGGGACGATGAATCGCCGGTATGGAGCCCCGATGGTAAAATTATTGCATTTGTGAGTAACCATACCAACGACCCGGATAAGAACGAAAACCTGGACATTTTTACAGTAGAGGCCAAAGATGATGGCGAGATCAATCAGCTTACCACCTTTACCGGGCATGATATTGCCCCGCTCTGGAGCCCGGATGGTAGGCACATCGCCTACCTGAGGTCGACCAGCGATGCCAGTTATTACATATACCAGCACGATGTATTATGTATAATGGATGCCGATGGTAAAAACAACAAGGTGCTTACCGAAGCACTCGACCGCCCGGTAAGCAATCATGCCTGGAGCCGGGATAGCAGGAACATAGTTTACCTGGTAAGCAGCGATCGCATCCGCTACATTGTGCAATACAACCTGCTGCTTCGTAAATCAACTACAGTTTATAAAGGCGCCGAATGTAGTTTTGAAAGCCTGATAGGCCATTCGCCGGGCGTTTGGATAGCCAAAATGACTACGCCCTATATGCCGCATGAACTGGTAGCTATCGAGAACGGGAAGATCAGGCGGCTTACTTTTTACCAGGATAAATGGTTGAGTACCGTTAAGTTGGCGCATGTAAAAGGTTTCCAGTCGTTTAGCAGCGATGGTACGCTGGTTTCGGGCATATTGTATACGCCGGATACAGTTACTAAAAAGCTACCTTTTATCCTGTATATCCACGGCGGACCAACAGACCAGGACGAATTTGAGTTTGACATGATAAGGCAAACCCTTGCATCGGCAGGTTATGCGGTGGCTGCCGTTAACTATCGTGGCAGCACCGGCAGAGGCCTTGATTATACCAAAGCCATTTATGCCGATTGGGGTAATAAAGAGGTGCAGGACCTGTTAGGAGCCGTTGACGAACTGGTGAAAACCGGCGTAGCCGATAAAGACCACTTAGGTATTGGCGGCTGGAGCTACGGCGGAGTTCTTACCGATTACACCATAGCTACCGATACCCGTTTCAAAGCCGCATCCAGCGGGGCGGGCAGCGCTTTGCAATTAGCCATTTACGGATCCGACCAATGGGTGGTACAATATGATAATGAGCTGGGTTTCCCATGGAAAAACCCCGAGAAATATATCAGGTTATCGTACCCCTTTTTTCATGCCGATAAAATTAAAACGCCTACGCAGTTCATGTCGGGATTAAAGGATTTTAACGTGCCAACCGGTGGCGGCGAGCAAATGTACCAGGCCCTGAAATCGCTGGGTATACCTACGCAAATGGTGCTTTACCCGGGCCAGTTTCATGGTATAAGTGTGCCAAGTTACCAGGTGGATAGGTTGCAGCGGTATATCGACTGGTATGATAAGTACCTGAAATAATAGCCTGCAGATGTTCCACCGGAACGCCTGGTACGCCCCGAACGGTGTGGAACACCATTTGTGCTGGTAGTCAGCTGTTTAGTGTTTATTGAAAACAAGGGGTGGAACACCTTTGTAGCTGATTATCAGTTTGTTGGTTTTTAGGGAAATAACAGGGGCTTCGTTTTATCAGGTTAAAAGGGATAAAAATCAGGAGTGGGGTTCTCCATAACTAATATTAGATTAATATCTGCAAAAATCAAGAAAAATCAAGAAATATATAAATCACACCAGGGATAATTTATTATTAGAGCGGGAGGTATATTTAAGAGGAAACTTCGTAAGTTTTTGCCAGGCGCAAAATCTTCACGACTTCAACATATTTTATAAAGTTTGATTAGCACCTATGCAAACACCACCATCCTGTCTGGATACCGTGAGGCGTAGCTGGATACAATATTTTTAATATAGTCATTCCCCGGATAGGGGGTGAGGTAGTTTTTTAATTGCTGTATATTATCTGCGTCGAAATAATGCGAGATGTAGCCCATGCCATAAAACTGGCCTTTCTCTACCAAAATACAGCTGTGCTCATCGCCTGTACGGCCTTCATCGCGGATGGCGTAGGTAGGCAGTGCGCGTTTTAGTTCGTCAATAGCGTTGTTTACCTTAAGGTTATAGTCTTCAACGCTTTCAACACCTTCACATGCGCATTCACTTCCGGCGGCCCCAGTGCAGGGATTATTGTTGGTTTGGATAAAGCAAAGTTTAGGGCATAAACCAAAAGCTTCTATGAGCTTGTTAAGTAGGTTATAACCATCAAGCAAGGAGTTGCAGGTATAGATCACATCGCTGAATTTGCGGCGCTTGTCCACAGCCAGGCGGATATATCCCCGCTGATCTTCAAAAGCATACAGGCAATACGCGTTCTCGAAACGTTTTAAAGACCGGTTATATTTTGGCCACAGGCGTTTAATCTCAATGGCTTCCAGCACAAAGGCAATCAGTTCGGTACCGCAAACCTGGTAGCTTACCTGGTAAATATTGCGCAAAAACTCTTGCCGCTGCAAACCGGGGTTATTACCGGTGAAATGGCTGCTTACGCGTTTCTTTAAGTTTTTTGCCTTGCCAACATAAATAACTTTGCCCTTTTGGTCGTGAAAATAATATACACCAGGTGAAAATGGCAAGGCCTCCACATCTTTTTTTGGCAAATTAGCAGGCAGTACCTGTTCTTTCGAGTTTTGTTTAAGGGCTTGTTTAATATGACCGTCGGAATCGCTGTTTAATAACAGCGTGAACAACTCCGAAGTGGCCTCGGCATCTCCGCCTGCACGGTGGCGGCTTTCGTTATCAATACCCAGGTGTTTGCACAGCCGCCCCAAACTATAAGAGGGAAGGCCGGGCAATATTTTGCGACCGAGGCGTACGGTACACAATTTATTACACTGCAGATCATACCCGGCGGCAGCCAGGTGATAGCGTACAAAGGAATAATCAAAATTAACATTATGGGCAACAAATATTTTGCCGTGGATAAGATGGTATACATCGGCAGCCACATCTTCAAAAGGCGGCGCCTGCTGCACCATATCATTGGTGATGCCGGTTAAGGCACTGATATAGATAGGGATTTCCCGTTGAGGGTTTACCAGGGTTTCAAAACGTTTAACAACTTTTTTACCATCGTGTATGCATATTGCAATTTCTGTTATGCCATTCGCGCTGGCATGCCCCCCGGTAGTCTCAATATCAACAATTGCATACATATTTCAAATGTAATACAAGTTTGCTAATTATTTTAGTGTTATTTAAATTTTTTTGGAAGGTAAAAAGCTCGTCGTTGCGAGTATTCACCAGAAAAATACTGGGAAAAACAGTAATTACACGTTGGTTGTAGAACCCAACAACACCATGTCATTGCGAGGAACGAAGCAATCGCGAACTGTGCATATCAGCCCTGTAAAGCATGCGATTGCTTCGTTCCTCGCAATGACATGAGGTATGAGATTGTTAAAATGTATATTGATAACCAATTACTTACAATTGGGTCATTGTAAGTTGTAAAATAACCTGGATCTACACCTCCTCAACCCGCCTGCTTACGGTATGCACCTCGGGGTTCAGGTAATCTTTTTCAATCAGGCCATCGCGCATGCGCACTATGCGGTGGGCATGCAGGGCTATGTCTTCTTCGTGGGTTACTAAAATGATGGTGTTACCTTTGGCGTGAATATCCTCTATCAGCCCCATAATTTCAATGGATGTTTTGGTATCAAGGTTACCGGTAGGCTCATCGGCCAGTATGATGGATGGGTTATTGATTAATGCACGGGCAACTGCAACACGCTGGCGCTGACCGCCCGAAAGCTCGTTAGGTTTGTGATCTATACGGTTGCCTAAGCCAACATTTTTTAGCGCGTTGGTGGCACGTTCTGTACGTTTTTCTTTGTTAATACCCGCATAAATTAAAGGCAGGGCAACATTATCAAGCGCGGTGTTACGGGGCAATAAGTTAAATGTCTGGAAAACAAAGCCAATCTCGGAGTTGCGTACTTCGGCCAGCTCATTATCGGTCATGTGGCTCACGTTTATCCCGTTCAGGATGTACTCACCTTTGGTAGGCGTATCCAAACAACCTAAAATATTCATCAGTGTAGATTTACCCGAACCAGACGGACCCATCAAAGCCACAAACTCGCCTTTATTAATAGTTAACGAAACGGATTTAAGGGCGTGTATTACTTCGGTACCTATTACGTACTTACGTCCTATCTCGTTTATGGTAATTAAAGGCTTATCTTTTAATGGCTCCATGAATGTTTTTTTAGTTTGGACTATAGATAGGTATGGAATGTTACAATTGAAAGTCAAAATTCAAAATTAAAAAGTCAAAAGCTCTGATGGCTAAAAATACAGCCGCTAAACAAGCATTTTTTAATTTTGACTTTTTAATTTTGAATTATTTCTCTATTACCTTTGCTACTAAAAAGTAATCATCATCGTGCTTAGGCGCATTTTGTAAAGCCTCTTCATGCGTAACAGTTTGTTTCACTACATCTTCACGTAAAATATTTGCGCCATCGGTCATGTAAATCAGGGGCTCCACTCCGGTAGTATCCAGCTCGTTAAGCTTGGCCATAAAATCAAGAATTTTGCTCATGTCTTTAATCATGTCCTGTTTCTCTGTTTCACTAAGTTCAAGGCGGGCCAGGTGGGCAACTTTTTCAACTGTTTCTTTATCTATGGTCATGCCGTTTGTAATTTCTTTTTAATAATAGCGTAAACCTCATCGCGCAGCGCGTCGGCATGCTCCAACGTTAAATGGGCTGTTTCAATGGGTTTATGTACAAATATATCACAAATTCCCGGTCTGCTGCCATGTTCTTTGCCGGTATCCCAAAGTACCTTCCAGGTATCAAGCGAGCTGATTGGCAAAATAGGCGCTTTCATTTCAATAGCCAGGCGAAAAGGGCCGTTTTTAAACGACTGTAATCCGGGCGGATAATCTTTGGGGATAGTAGCTTCGGGGAAAATAACTACGCTTACCCCGCTTTTTATACGTTCGGCTGCTGTTTTAAAGGCCCTGAAAGATGACATTTTGCTTTCCCGGTTAACGGTAATATCAATAGTACGAAAGAAATAACCAAGCACATAGTTGGTCAATAATTCTTCCTTACCCATAAAACAAATGTTATTTTTTAGGATGGTACTTACTGCAGATACATCAAGGTTTGAGGTGTGGTTACCGCAAACTACGTAAGTTTTTTTCCAGTCCACAGGTTCTTCAAAGGAGGCGCTGTAAAAAATGCCTGATATGCCCGAGCTCAAAAATATAATGAGCCGCCTCACCTGGTTAATGTATTTGTACCGCCGCTTTTTTTGTTTCAGTACGTATAACGCCGGGTAGCATAGTGTAAAAAAGAAAGCGATGCTATACCTGTAATAATTGGTATGGATCTTTTTCAGTGTTAATTTCATGTTCACCAAATGTAAAAAAAATACTCATTTTTTTTGGTAGCGTAAACTTTAGCAGCCTGTTTGAAGATAAAAAAACAGGCCGTCATTGAGATCATCCGGGGTAGCCTGAAAAAAATGGGAATGACGTGCTGAGTTTAGGAGGCTCAAAACAACCATGTCATTGCGAGCGCAGCGCGGCAATCGCGAACTGTGCAGGTCCGCTCTGTATAGCGTGCGATTGCTTCGTTCCTCGCAATGACATAGATTATATTAAAAAATAGTGCTGGTAGTCAGTAATTTGAGTGCAAAAACATTAATAAATCAAATTTAAACAGCCTCACAGTTAACTAATTTAAATGTTCAAGCTTATCTTTAATAATACCATAAACCTTGTCACGCAGGGTGTCGGCATCGGCTATGGCCAGGCTTGATGTATCAACGGGCTTATGAACAAAAAAATGGCAAATACCCGGTCTGCTGCCATATTTGGTGCCTGTATCCCAAAATATTTTCCAGGTGTTTAATGAGCTTACCGGTATAACGGGGATCTTATTTTCGATAGCCAGGCGAAAGGGGCCGTTTTTAAATTCGCTCAATTCGGGAGGATAATCATCTGTTATCATTCCTTCGGGAAATATCACCATTGATATGCCCTCCTGTAGCTTTGCGGCTGCTTTTTTAAACGCCCTGAAAGATGACATTTTACTCTCCCTGTTAACCGGGATATCAACAGAGCGGAAGAACAGGCTGGTTACCAAACCATCTGCTAACTCCTGTTTGCCCATAAAGCTGCAATTGCCATTAACCAGTATACACAGGGCCGAAATATCGAGGTTGGAGGTATGATTTGGACATATGATGTAGGTTTTGCTCCAGTCGATAGGCTCCTCGTAATCAAACTTATAAAATATACCAACCATTGCCGAACTGATGAAACCCCATACCCGGCGCAGCTTGTTCATGCTGTGGTACCTTGACGGATGTTTAGAAAAATAATAGAAAAAAGGCCATAATATTAAGTAGGAAAGGGCTACGCTGATCACATATAAATAGACGTGCACTTTTCTCAATATCATTTTCATCGTCATCAAAAATAGAAAAAATCCTTACTTTCGCCCCTATGGAAACTGTTGTTAGTGGCATCCGTTCAACCGGAAATTTGCATTTGGGGAATTATTACGGGGCTTTGCAAAACTTTATAAAAATGCAGAATGAATTTAACTGCTATTTTTTTATTGCCGACCTGCATTCGTTAACCACGCATCCAACACCTGCCAACCTGCACAGTAATGTAAAGCAGGTTTTGGTAGAGTATCTTGCGGCCGGTATCGACCCGGAAAAAGCTACCATCTACGTACAGTCAGACGTGCCCGAGATAGCCGAACTATACCTGTATTTAAACATGAACGCGTATTTAGGCGAGCTGGAACGCAGTACTTCATTTAAAGATAAAGTACGCGCCAATCCCGAGAATGTGAACGCCGGTTTGCTTACCTACCCGGTATTGATGGCGGCAGATATCATTATTCATAAAGCTACAAAAGTGCCTGTTGGTAAGGATCAGGAACAACACCTGGAAATGGCCCGCACCTTTGGCAACCGGTTTAACAGGCTGTATAACCACGATTATTTTCCCGAGCCTTATGCTTTTAATTATAGCAGCAACCTGGTGAAAATTCCGGGACTTGATGGCAAGGGTAAAATGGGGAAATCAGAAGGGGAGGGGAATGCCGTTTTTCTTGGCGATACACCCGAAGTTATCAAAAAGAAAGTGATGCGCGCCGTGACTGATTCGGGCCCGACAACAGAAAATCAACACAAACCACAGGAGATCCAAAACCTGTTCGATCTGATGAAAGTTGTTTCATCGGCAGATACATTGGCTCATTTTGATAATTTATATAATACAATGAGCATCCGCTACGGCGACCTGAAAAAACAATTGGCCGAGGATATGATCATTGCAACAGCACCCATTCGCGATAGGATTAACGCTATAGCCGGGGATGCCGAATATTTGCGTAAAGTAGCGCGCTTAGGCGCTGATAAAGCCCGTGAAAGCGCTTCAAAAACCATAAGAGAAGTAAGGGAAATAATAGGATTTAAGAATTTTTAAATTGCCAGAAGCTGTTTAAATTAGTTTGATTAATGTTTTTATACGTCTAATAAAGCACATACCCACCCGTCATTACGAGTATTCACCAGCTAAGCTGGACAAAACAGTGATGGCATGTATGGATACCACTACCGCCTCGTGATCGTCATTGCGAGGAGGTACGACGAAGCAATCCCCAAAATACAGATCGGATCTGCACAGTTACTCTGTAAGTTGGGGATTGCTTCGTACCTCGCAATGACGGGTTGGGGCTCATTGCTTCGTGCCTCGCAATGACGGTCTATTTATTTATTTTTAAACAGCTTCTCAGAATCAGAATTTGCAGATTAGGGCCGGAAAAGATTTTTATAATTCTGACAATTCTGTAAATTACGAAAATTCTGATTCAGACAAACTCATTAACATTATATGCACATAGCTATTGTAGGAAATATAGGCGCGGGTAAAACCACTTTAACTGAAATGCTGGCCCATAATTATGGATGGGAGCCGGTATTTGAAGCCGTAGATAATAACCCTTATTTAGAAGATTTTTACAGCGATATGAAACGCTGGAGCTTTAACCTGCAGATCTATTTCCTTAACAGCCGTTACCGCCAGATCATTGATATTCAAAAAAGCGGACATAATATTTTGCAGGACCGTACCATTTACGAGGATGCTTATATTTTTGCCGAGAACCTGCACGATATGGGCCTCATGACTACCCGCGATTACGAAAATTACGAATCTATATTTAATAATATAACCGAGTTTATTAAACCGCCCGATCTGCTGGTATACCTGAAAGCATCGGTGCCAACCCTGGTAAGCAACATCCAGCGCCGGGGCCGTGAATATGAGATAGGGATCCGTTTAGATTATTTATCCAAACTGAACGAGAAGTACGATAAATGGATTAAAAACTATAAGCTGGGTAAATTGCTTATACTTGATAAAGATAACCTTGATTTTGCTAATAAAACCGAAGATATGGCTACCATAGTTCAGCTGATTGAGCGTGAAATTAATGGCCTGTTTTAATTAGGGTTCGGGTTGCCTGTTTCGCGTATAGCAGATAATATAATGTTGAAGTGTGAGTTATTTATTTTTAATTTTGATCTTCCGATTAGATAACTAAAAAGGCCCGCAACCCGCAACATAAAAATGAAGATATTAGGTATTATACCCTCCCGTTATGCATCTTCCCGTTTTCCGGGTAAGCCATTGGTTGATATTGCCGGCAAAAGCATGATTCAGCGGGTTTATGAACAGGTTAAATGTTGTACTAACGTAGCCGAAGCTATTGTAGCTACCGATGATGACCGCATTTTTAATCATGTGCATGCTTTTGGCGGCGTAGCCGTTATGACGGCCGAATACCACCAGAGCGGAACCGACCGCTGCGCCGAAGTAGCCCGGTTGCATCCCGAATACGATGTAATTATCAACATCCAGGGCGATGAACCTTATATCAACCCGGAACAGATTGCCAAACTGGTATCCTGTTTTATGGATACAGATACACAGATAGCTACACTGATAAAAAAAATAACCTCTACAGAAGAACTTTTTAATTATAACTCGCCCAAAGTGGTGATCAATAAATTATCAGAAGCGATATATTTTTCCCGCGCCACATTGCCGCATATCCGTGCCCAGCAACCGGATAACTGGCTTAAACACCATACTTATTTTAAACACATAGGTATTTACGGCTATCGTGCCGATATACTGCAACAGATCACCAAACTCCCCGTATCCGATCTCGAAAGAGCCGAAAGCCTTGAACAGCTGCGCTGGATTGAAAACGGCTATCGCATTAAAGTTGCCGAAACCGAACTGGAAACCCATTCGGTTGATGTGCCTGCTGATTTGGAGAAATTGGGCTGTTTCAAATAAAACTATTGCGGGCTTGCAGTCTGTGGTTGGTAAGTTTGATTTGATAACAAACGTCATGGCAAATATTTATCAGGTAAGCCTAAAAAATGGGGATGACGCATTGGTTTTGGAACCCAACAACCACGTCATTGCGAGGTACGAAGCAATCCCAAACTATACAGGGCGAATCTGCAAATCGGGGATTGCTTCGTGCCTCGCAATGACGCGCGGTTAGTGGTCTCGCCGATAACACGCGGTTAGTGGTCTTGATTTGATAAATATGCGTTCAGCTTTTTTCTTCCTCTCGGACGGATGATAAAGCTTAGGTAAGCATCCATACGGATTGTAAGCCTGTATCACAGATGCATCATAATATGGTTCAGTAACCTGCTAAAACCACATCATTATTACTTTTTTAAATAGTAAACTTTATCAAATAAATAGCGTACAAATGTTACGCTGTTATTGTTACGCTTACAGGTGTGTGTATAAAATAGCTTTTAAACTATTGGACATAATATAAGTAAGATACAGTGACGAATTTTAAAGAGAAAATAGATATATTAATATTAATTTTAAGATAATTATTTTCTTTTTAATTATTATATTCACTCAATTTTTCTGATATAACAATTTAAACCTATGCACATCAATCAGCTTCATTTTATAAATAATAGTTGGAGCAGCTATTTTGCTGATCCTGATTTTAATGCCGAAAGTTGCCAGTTGGTATTTGTTTTTGGCGCTCCCCAATTAATTAAAGCACCAGAAGTTTTCAATTATCTCAAAATAAGTTATCCAACGGCCAGCATTGTTTTCGCATCAACCTCTGGCGAGATCATTGACAGTGAAGTTTATGACGATAGTATAGTTGCCACCGCTATTGAATTTGAAAAATCGACTATTGTCGCTACGGCTACGCATGTAAGCAACCATACCAACAGTTACGAAACAGGTAAGTATCTTATGCAGCAGCTTGATAACAAAAACCTGAATAGTGTTTTTGTTATATCTGATGGAACACATATAAACGGCAGCGAACTGGTTGCCGGTTTTAATGACTCCAATCCGGGTAAGGTGCCTGTTACCGGCGGACTTGCCGGCGATGCAGCCCGGTTTACCAGCACATTTACCGGGCTTAACGCGGTGCCTTCGCAAGGCAATATTATTGCTGTTGGTTTTTACGGCGATAGCCTGGTGGTTAATCACGGTTCAAATGGCGGCTGGGAAGAATTTGGTCCGCAGAGAACGATCACTAAATCTGATAAAAATGTGTTGTTTGAGATCGATAATAAAAGCGCCCTTGATTTATACAAGGAATATTTAGGCGAGTATGTTAAAGAACTACCCGGCTCGGCTTTGTTATTCCCGCTATCATTAAGCACTGATAGTTTAGATAATAAAATGCTTGTGCGCACCATATTGAGTGTAAATGAGGATGAAAAATCAATGACCTTTGCCGGTAACCTGCCCGAAGGCGGCAAGGTGCGCCTCATGAAGGCTAATTTTGCAAAACTAATCAATGCCTCCTCGGCAGCAGCAACTGATGCAAGTGATAGTACGCCTGCAACCGAGCTTGCCATAATGGTAAGCTGTGTGGGGCGTAAGCTGGTACTCAATGAACGTACCGAAGATGAACTTATAGCAGCTAAAGAAATGTTTGGTGATAATACTATTATCGCCGGTTTTTACTCTTACGGCGAGTTATCTCCTTTAAATAAAGGCTCCAACTGCGAACTACATAACCAAACCATGACCATTACCACTTTTACCGAGCAATAGTTATGGATTATCATCCCTTGTTAGATAAACAGATTAAAAAACTGTTTCCGGTACAATACCTGGAAGATGATGCTGTTTTACTTTTTTTGAATGCTGTAAGCACCAGTTTTAAAAATTTTGATAAATCAATAAAACTGGCCGATCATGCTTTCAATATCAGCGAGCGCGAATACCTTTCGGTAACAGATAATCTTAAGGCGGAAAACGAGATCAGGCAGCGATCTATTTCGCAATTAAAAGAGGCGATTAAAACCCTCAATCCTGATGTTGAACTAAAACTTTCTGATTCTGACGATGATATTATCCATATTATAAGCTTCTTGCAGGAGCGGATAGCTAAAGCCAAAGAATTGGAGGTAGCCCTGATCAATTCAAAGGAATTAGCCGAAAAGGCTGCTATGGCCAAGGCGCAGTTTCTATCCATCATGAGTCATGAGATACGTACACCGATGAACGCGGTGATTGGTTTTACTCATTTGCTTATTCACCAGGATCCTAAACCCGAGCAAAAGGAATTTTTGGGGTTTCTGAAATTTTCGGCAGAAAACCTGCTGGTACTTATTAATGATATACTTGATTTTAGTAAAATAGAGGCGGGTAAAATTGAGTTTGAAGAGGTTGATTTTAGTATTACTGATCTTACAAAAAATATCAGGCTGGCACTGCTTCAAAAGGCTAACGAAAAAAATATCCAGATAAAACTAATGATGGACCAGGATTTGCCTAATGCGATCATTGGCGATCCGATACGTTTAGGACAGATATTAACCAACCTGATAAGCAATGCTGTAAAGTTTACACATAAGGGAAAGGTAACGATTACAGCATCGTTAGGCTGGTGTAATGAAGATAAGTCAACCATTGATTTTGAAATTGCCGATACCGGTATAGGTATTATGCCCGATAAAATTGAGCATATTTTTGAAAGCTTTAACCAGGCGAGTACCGACACTACCCGTAAATATGGCGGTACAGGCCTTGGGCTTACTATTACAAAACGCCTTTTACAATTGTTGGGCAGCGAAATTACGGTTATAAGCGAATACAATAAAGGATCTGTTTTTAAGTTTAGCCTAACGTTTAAAAATAGTAAAAAACAATTAAGCAGCACATCAGATAGCGAGGAGTTTTACAATTTGAAGAGCCTTAAAGGCACTAAATTACTTATTGCCGAAGATAACCAGATAAATGTTATACTGGCCAAACATTTCATGAAACAATGGGATATTGAATGTGATGTTGCCGAAAATGGGCAAATAGCTTTAATGCTGGTGCAAACGCACGATTACGATATGATTTTGATGGATCTTCAAATGCCCGAGATGGATGGCTATCAAACCACAACAGCCATACGGGAACTTCCAGGCGAAAAGTATAAGAATTTGCCTATTATAGCCCTCACCGCATCGGCGATGCTTGATATCCAGGATATGGCATTTACCGTTGGGATGAACGATTATGTGAGTAAGCCGTTTAATCCGAACGAGCTTCATCGCAAAATTGCAAAGTACAGCAGGCAAAAGGAAAGCGTGTAGGCTTTCGTTCCTTTTAATTTGTTCATTTAAAACAAGTTAAAAGTAGAAAGTCGGACAAAGTGATTTTGATGGGCCGTTTTTTCTCAACAAGTAAAGCAAAGCCTGAAAATTTTCTTACTTTTGTATCCCGTACACAAACATTTGGTTCCGGCCTAAAACCGCAGCCATTTTTCAAAAAAATCATGACTAAATATATTTTTGTTACGGGTGGCGTTACCTCGTCGTTAGGAAAAGGTATTATCTCCGCTTCATTAGCCAAACTACTACAATCGCGCGGTTACCGTGTTACTATCCAAAAGTTTGATCCCTATATCAATATCGATCCGGGAACATTGAACCCTTATGAGCATGGTGAATGCTACGTAACCGAGGATGGCGCCGAAACAGATCTGGACCTTGGTCACTACGAACGCTTTTTAAATACACCAACATCAAAAGCCAATAACATCACTACCGGTCGTATTTATCAAAATGTGATCAATAAAGAGCGTGAAGGTGCTTTTTTGGGTAAAACCGTACAGGTAGTGCCCCACATTACAGACGAGATTAAACGCAACTTCCGCATATTGGGCGAGAGTGGCGAATATGATATTGTGATTACCGAATTAGGCGGTACCGTAGGTGACATTGAATCGTTACCCTACATCGAAGCTGTACGCCAGTTCAGGTGGGAAACTGGGTCTGGTAACTCATTGGTAATTCATCTTACATTGGTTCCATTTTTGGCGGCTGCAGGCGAATTAAAAACCAAACCAACCCAGCATTCGGTAAAAATGCTGCTTGAATATGGTATTCAGCCGGATATCCTGGTTTGCCGTACCGAGCATCATTTAACACCCGATATTCGCAAAAAAATCGCACTTTTTTGTAATGTGAATATCAATGCCGTTATCGAATCGATAGACGCATCAACCATTTACGATGTGCCGTTATTGATGCTGAAAGAGCAGTTAGATAAAACAGTATTAACTAAATTAAAATTATCGCACAAGAACGAGCCTAACCTGGATAGCTGGAAAGATTTCCTGGGCCGTTTAAAAAACCCTACTGCCGATGTACGCATTGCCTTGGTGGGTAAATATGTTGAATTGCCGGATGCTTATAAATCCATTACCGAGGCATTTATACACGCGGGTGCTACCAAAGAGTGTAAGGTTAGGGTAGAGTATATTCCATCAGAAAGCTTAACACCCGAAAACGCTATAGAAAAGCTTAAAGGCATGCACGGCGTACTGGTTGCACCAGGTTTTGGCGAGCGCGGTTTTGAAGGTAAAATTGAAGCTATCCGTTATGTTCGCGAAAACAACATACCTTTCTTTGGTATTTGTTTGGGCATGCAATGCGCGGTTGTGGAGTTTGGCCGGAATGTTTTGGGCCTGGAAAACGCCAACAGTACCGAAATGAGCCCCGATACCCCTCATCCGGTTATTGGCATGATGGAAGAACAGAAAACCATCACCAACAAAGGTGGTACCATGCGCCTTGGTGCTTACGCCTGCGAATTGAAAAAGAACAGTAAGGCTGCGGCCATATATGGCAAAACCAGCATATCCGAAAGGCACCGCCACCGTTACGAGTTTAATAATGATTACTTAAAGCAGTACGAAGCTGCCGGTTTAACCCCTTCTGGTATTAATCCCGAGAATAATTTGGTAGAGGTTGTGGAACTTAAAAACCACCCGTTTTTTGTTGGTTCACAATTTCACCCAGAATTAAAATCAACAGTTGCAAATCCGCACCCACTTTTTATTAACTTTGTCGCCGCTTCACTGGCTTATGCCCGTAAGAAATAAGTAATTGTACGATACGATAGATAATGGATAAAAATACCTTTACAGGATTATTCCTGATCATGGCTATAATAGCTGGCTCTATTTACTTTTTAAAGCCATCTGATGCCGAATTAAAAAAAGAACGCCTTTTACAACAGCAGGATTCTTTGAAAAAAGCCGGTTTGGCCAAAGCAAATACCCCTGCAGCTGCAAAATTTGATACCAGTAAAGCGGCCGTTAAAACCGTAGCCGATTCTGTAACTTTAAAAAGTCCGTTTGGCGCGGCATCAGTGGGCAGCGAGAAGCTGATAACTATTGAAAACCAGGAATTATTGGTTAAGCTGAACACAAAAGGTGGTAAAGTAGCTTCGGTTGAATTAAAAAACTATAAAACCTTTGATAAAAAGCCCCTTGTATTATTTAGCGGCGATAAAGCTCATTTTGGGTTGAACTTTAATGGGGATAAAAAAATAAACACCGACGAGTACTATTTTACTCCAAACGCATCAGATTTAAAAGTTGCCGAAAAGGATTCGGCCTCAATTACCCTGCGTTTAAGCTATAGCCCAACCCAGTATATTGATTATATATACAGCTTAAAAGGTACTGGCTTTAAATTGGGCTTAACCATTAAACCTACCGGGCTTGATGGCGTTATTGCCAATAGCAGCAGTGTTAACCTTAACTGGGCAGCCAGCCTGCACAAGCAGGAAAAGGATATGAAGCAGGAGCGCCAGTATACTACCGTTTATTATTTAAATACCGATGGCGTTGTAGATTATTTAAGCGAAACCAAAGACGACCAAAAGGAGATAAGTGATAAAAAGATGACCTGGGTTGCTTTTAAACAGCACTTTTTCTCTAACGTACTAATCGCTAAAAATGGTATAAGCAAATCAAACCTTGCAGCTGTAACCGAGGTGGCCGATACTGCCGACGTCAGGCAGATGAAGGCCGATCTTACTTTGGCGCGTACGGCAGATGGTAGTGTGCCGCTTGAATTTTATTTTGGTCCAAACCGTTTTAACACCCTGCAAAAGCAAGGTTCTGATTTGCAAAAATTGGTTAACCTGGGCTGGGGGCCGTTAAAATACATTAACCAGTTTGCGGTATTACCCGTATTTAACTTTCTTAACCAGTTTAACTGGAACTACGGCCTTATCATTTTAGCCTTAACCATTGCACTTAAACTGGCACTATCGCCGCTTACCTACAAATCATACCTTTCGATGGCCAAGATGCGTGTGCTGAAGCCCGAGATGGACGAGATAAAAACAAAAGTTGGCGAGGATAACCCAACACTTTTACAACAGGAATACCTCAAGCTTTATAAAAAGGCAGGAGTAAACCCATTAGGTGGCTGTTTGCCATTGCTGATACAAATGCCTATAGTAATCGCATTCTTTAAGTTTTTCCCAAGCTTATTTGAGCTGCGCGGCGAAAACTTTTTATGGATGCATGACCTATCCACCTATGATTCGGTAATTAAGTTTGCTCCTATAGCCCTTATAGGTGGAGTTGATCACATCAGCTTAATGTGTTTGCTGATGACGATATCAACGTTGATTTATACCTACTTTAACAACCAGATCTCGGGCGCAACCGGGCAGATGAAATATATCGGGTACATTACTCCCCTTATATTCCTTTTCACTCTTAACAGCTATCCATCAGGTTTAAATTATTATTACTTTTTGGCCAACATGCTTACCTTTTTACAGCAATACCTGATTAAATTCATGGTTGATGATAAAAAGATTCATGCCCAGATCCAGGAAAACAAAAAGAAACCAGAGGATACCAAGAAGAAAAAATCAGGTTTCCAGGCCCGTATGGAAGAGATGATGCGAAATCAACAACAGGCAAAGAAATAGATTTTTGAAGTAAGGAACCTTTGGATAAAGGACTTTCAGACAAAAGACTTTAAGATAGAAAAATTCCGAAGGGTTAGCCCTTTCGGAATTTTTTACATTTAAGTCAACCCGTCACAAATTGTAGAATTTCAGAGGTGCGATTTTTTTGAGCCTTAGTAAGTCTGAAATTCAGGAGAGGCAATTATGCTATAAATTAATACTTATATGGCTCCATTTTACCGCAAGAGCAGGCGCAGTTAGGGTCGCTGATGCCCATCTTTTTCAAAAAGAACTGATAAAAGCCAATCCTGTCGTTCATGCCATATACCTTATCGCCTTTACCGCATTCTACGTCACCGTTAACAATATTAATGGTCATGCCGAAGCCTGGGGTAGTGCGGCCATGTGCTTTGTCGTTGGCGGTGGGCTGCCATTTACCGGTCATTACATCATGCGCAGATGGTTTATGCGTTTCTGGTGTCATCCAAAAATAAATAGCGGCTTTAAAGGCTACAACAGGATCTGTTTCTACCAGTTCGGGGTTGTTTAATAGTATTTTTGGATCGCCAAAAATACAGTTTGATGCATAGCCGTAGTTGCCATTGTAACTTAACTGCATGGGGCCGCGGCCATAATATTTTTTACCGGCTACAGGAGGGTATTCATCACTATCAGAAATATACGTGTTGGATGTGTTGCTTTCATGTATCAGCATCAGGCCATCGTCGTAACTGCCGTTCATGCCATGGCGGGTTTCATGGGCTATCTGCGCGAAGAAGGCAGCCAGTTCTTTTTTATTTACATCGGCACCAAAGGCGGTGCAAAACTCTCCATAATCAACGGTAAAGGAGCTGTCGGGTTTCTTTTTTGCCCATTCCTCATTCCAATCGCCATCCTGGCGTACAACAGTTGCTTTGCCCGTTTTTTTATCTGTACGGATAAACTGGTAAACAGATACTGCCCGCCGGGTAATTTTAACTTTAACCTGCCCCAATTCGTCGGCAGCTTTTATAAACGCTGCATAAGTGTAAAATTTGTTGCGTTGAGGGAAAAGCTCATTAAACTGTTTTTCGGTGAGGATATTGCTGATGGATGCTTTTGGCAGAGCCGTTGCTGCTGTATCTGCAGGCTTTTTTGTACCGGCGCTGCCGCCACAGCTAAATGTCGAAATTACGAGGGTGGAAGCTGCTATCAAAACTAATTTAGAGGATAATATGATCGATTTCATAATTTTTATAGATATACAGTATTTGATTGTATTGCAAATGCAAGTTTAAAGCTATCATTTAATAAACTGCGTTTCATCAGCAAAAATTATACTAAAAAGCGAAACCGGTAATATTTACATTCGGCGCATGAATTTTAAATTACCGTATTTATTGTAAAAATTATATATTCACTTTAATTAAATATATGAAGATATATACTAAAACGGGGGATAAGGGGTTTACATCATTGATAGGCGGTACCCGTGTAGCTAAATACCATTTACGGATAGAGAGCTACGGTACTGTTGATGAGCTAAACTCCTATATAGGCCTCATCAGCAGTCAGGATATTACCATACATGATAGGGGAATATTGAAGCAGATACAGGACAGGTTATTCACAATAGGCTCGTCGCTGGCGGCAGATCCGGAGCGATCAAAAATGGTAATACCAGATCTGCATATGGAAGACGTAGAGTTGTTGGAACAGGAAATAGACGCCATGAATGAACAATTGCCCGAGCTGCGTCATTTTATTTTACCGGGTGGTAATAATGCCATTTCGTTTTGCCATATTGCAAGATGTATTTGCCGCCGGGCGGAGCGTGTAACTGTGCAATTGGCTAATGAAAGTACAGTTGACGAAAAAGTGAATATTTATCTGAACAGGTTGAGCGATTACCTATTCACTTTGGCCCGCAAGATTGCAAATGAGCATAATTTGCCTGAAAATCAATGGATACCGCGCATTTAATTATGTGAAAAAAAAATTGATATTCCAATTGAAATTATTATACTTTTGCGAAAAAGTAAATTTACTGATAAATATAAAATATATAGAAACATGTATTGGACACTTGAATTAGCATCTCACCTTGAAGATGCGCCATGGCCCGCAACAAAAGATGAATTAATTGACTATGCTATTCGTTCAGGAGCTCCTGTGGAGGTGATTGAAAACCTGCAGGCACTGGAAGACGATGGTGAACCGTATGAAAATATAGAAGAAATATGGCCGGATTACCCGACCAAAGATGATTTCTTTTTTAACGAAGACGAGTATTAATCTGCATAAATAGCCCTTTTTCAAGGGCTATTTTATTCGCCTTTGTTTTTTGGAATGATTTTAGTGATAAACAGAATATACTTATCAATTAAAACATAACAAAATGAGAGGCTTATTGTACATCATCGCAGTTATCCTGGTAGTAGGCTGGCTGTTCGGATATTTTATTCACCCATTTGGTGGTGGTTTAATTCACATACTTTTAGTGATTGCTATTATAGCTGTACTATTAGGCGTTATCCGGAGAGCATAACACCCGGTGAGAAAATACAAGGTCATTGATTTTAAATCAGTGGCCTTTTTTGGTTAAAAGCAACTCAGCAATGGCAATATCCCCCGGGAAGGTGATTTTTATGTTTTCATGATCACCGGCTGTGAGTTGGATTTCAACGCCTAATTCCTCCACTACGCTTGCATCATCTGTAAATTTGGGGTTAAACGCTTGTTCATATGCTTTTCTTAACAATCCGGCCCTGAATGTTTGCGGGGTTTGCACCAGGTAAATATGATCCCGTAATAAACTTACCGACCTGCCATCAATTACCTGTCTTACCGAATCGCGGCTTTTAACGGCTGTTACCGCATTGCCATGCTCATGGGCATGATAATATGATGTTTTAATAATTGCAGCGCTGGTAAGCGGGCGTACGGCGTCATGTACAGCAATGAGCGCATCGTCTGTACACTGTATTTTATCCAATCCGTTTTTTACCGAGTGAAAACGGGTTTCGCCACCGGCCACTAAAAGATGGGGGATGGTGAAATTATGTTTGGTGCATAGCTCATTCCAGTACGCATGAAAATCAACATGAAGCACCAGGATGATACCGGTGTTAACATCCGAATTATGAAAAGCCCGCATAGTATGCATTAACACAGGCAGGCCGTTAACCAACAGGAACTGTTTTGGAACAGAAGACCCCATCCGGGTACCGGAACCGCCGGCAACGATGATAACGTATTTAGATATGAGATTTGAGATAGGAGATTTGAGATTAGGGTTTTCCATAAATTTTAACCTGCAATGTCATGCCGAACTTGTTTCGGCACCCGGCGTGCTAATTTTGCTTATGCTGAGGTACCTGTCCTGTGGGTTCCTGAAACAAGTTCAGGATGACATGTCATTAAATACAAATCTAAAACAAAAAAAATGAGATATGAATCCTAAGTCTCATATCTCATCTCTAAAATCTCACATCTAAAATTTAGATGATCAGCATGGCATCGCCATAGCTGTAAAAACGGTATTTTTCTTTAACCGCAACTTCATAAGCATTCATTACATACTCGTAACCGCCAAATGCCGATACCATCATCAATAATGTTGACTCAGGCGTGTGGAAGTTGGTGATCATGGAGTTGGCTATGCTGAAATCATACGGAGGGAAAATGAACTTGCTGGTCCAGTCATTAGCGGCTTTAAGCGTTTTGCCTGCCGATACTGCCGATTCGATAGCACGCATTGAAGTAGTGCCTACAGCGCATATACGTGTTTTACGTTCAATACCACGGTTTACAATATCAGCTTGTTTTTGCTCGATGATAAATTGCTCCGAGTCCATTTTGTGTTTGGTTAAATCTTCAACCTCAACCGGGCGAAAAGTACCTAACCCCACGTGCAGGGTAACCTCTGCAAATTCAACGCCTTTTAATTCAAGGCGTTTCATTAGCTCGCGGCTAAAGTGTAAACCAGCGGTAGGGGCTGCAACGGCGCCTTCATGCTTGGCAAAAATAGTTTGATAGCGCTCTTTATCTTCGGCGGTAGCCTTGCGCTTAATATATTTTGGCAATGGTGTTTCGCCCAGTATCTCCACATTGCGGCGGAATTCTTCGTCGGTCCCGTCAAACAAAAAGCGGATGGTACGGCCGCGTGAGGTGGTATTATCAACAACTTCGGCAATTAAAAGGTCGTCATCACCAAAATATAATTTATTACCAACGCGTATTTTACGGGCCGGATCAACCAATACATCCCATAAACGCAATTCTTTGTTTAATTCGCGTAGCAAAAAAACCTCAATTGTGGCGCCTGTTTTTTCTTTATTTCCATACAAACGCGCAGGGAATACTTTGGTGTTGTTAAGGATCATAACATCCTTATCGTCAAAATAATCAAGTACGTCTTTAAATATTTTATGTTCAATTTTGCCAGAATCCTTGTGTAAAACCATTAAGCGCGCTTCGTCGCGGGTTGTTGATGGATTGTGCGCTATTAATGAATCTGGTAAATTGAATTTAAATTGAGATAATTTCATGTTTATGTATATGAATTTTCAGGGCGCAAATGTACGTAATATTTTGTTGATTACATTGATATTTTGTTGATTACGCCGATTGGGGCTTTTTACTAAAACAAAATAATAATGTAACTTAATATGTGTATCATCGTCTAACCCATAACATTGTTTTTGGTAATTTGATTTACAATTCAATAAAATCATTAAAAAACCGGTGAAATCACATTGTAATCCGTGTAATCATATATAAATATGTTGTTTTTAAAACTTTTAGGGGAAAGCTTTTTGTTTGCGTATGATGCATTAAGGCAGAACAAGATTCGTACAACGCTTTCATTGCTTGGTGTTACTATAGGCATATTTACCATTATAGCGGTGTTTTCGGCGGTGGATACCTTGCGTAACAATTTGCAAACCAGTGTAAACAAGCTGGGCAACAATAGTATCTATGTTGAAAAATGGCCCTGGGTGGGTGGTAGCGATTTTCCGTGGTGGAAATACCTGCAAAGACCAGTAGCTAAGCTTAAAGATTTTAATGAGCTAACGCGCCGTAGCCAAACTGCCGAAGCATTATCTTACGAGATCGGTATTGATAACCGTACCATTAAATATAAAAGTAATACTGTTGAGGGCGCGCAGATAGATGCCGCATCGCAGGATCACGACAAAACCTGGAACTTTGATTTTGCCGCCGGTCGGTATTTTACCGAGATTGAATCAAAAACAGGGGCCCCTATTACAGATATTGGTTTTGATATTGCCCAAAACCTTTTTCCGGGCGGTGATGCCGTAGGCAAGCAGATAAAAGTAATGGGCCGTTATGTAACTGTAGTAGGCGTGTTTTCAAAACAGGGTAAGGATATGCTGGGTATATCAACCGATAAAGAAGTTTTACTACCATTGAATTTTGCCCACAACCTGATTGATGTACAAAACGAAAAATACCGCCCATCCATTATTGTGCGGGGGAAGGAGGGAATCCCCACAGATGATGTTGAAAGTGAGATAAGGGGGTTAATGCGCTCGATCAGGAGTCTCAGACCGGGTGTGGAAGATAACTTTGCCCTTAACCGTACTACCATGTTAACACAGGAGCTGGATAAAGTTTTTAATGTATTAAACAAAGGCGGTTTTATTATAGGCTTATTTTCGATGCTGGTTGGAGGATTTGGTATTGCCAATATCATGTTTGTATCGGTAAAAGAGCGTACAAACATTATCGGGATCCAAAAATCATTGGGTGCTAAAAACTATTTCATACTATTGCAGTTCTTAATAGAATCCGTTGCACTTTGTATAATGGGTGGGCTGGTAGGGCTTTTACTTGTTTATTTTTTAACATTTGGTATTAAAGCTGTATTTGATGTACAGGTAATACTTGGGGCCGAAAATATTATAATTGGTTTAAGTTACTCTATAGGAATAGGCGTAGTATCAGGAATTATTCCCGCGTATTTTGCCTCAAGGCTCGATCCGGTTGAAGCTATCCGTACTAACTAAGTAATAAATGAAAATTGTAAACTATATTTTGTTTGTGGCCCTTGTAGCGGCATCGGCATGTAATCAACCGGCAAAACAGCAGGATATTGCTAAAACCGATACTGCGGCTACCGAATCACGGGTAGTTGATACTGTTAATACAACTGAAGTTTTTACCGCATATATCGGGTTGAAAGATGAGTTCTTAAAATCAGATGTAGCGGGTATCAAATTAAGGGCTTCGGCCCTTGAAGGTAAGCTGGCAGCTATAAAAGGTTGTTCAGAAACCGCAACACTTGCCCACCAGATTGCTACAACCGATGATGTAAAAGCGCAGCGCGCCAGTTTTTTGATTTTAAGTAAGGATGTTATCGCGCTGGTTAAAGGCGCCAAACTAAAAACCGCTACCATTTATGTTGATTATTGCCCTATGGTCGATAGCGGCAAAGGAGGATACTGGTTATCACTCAATAAAGACATCCAAAACCCTTATTTCCCTGAGCATATGAAAGAGTGTGGGCAGGTTAAGGAGCAAATGAATTAATTTGATTTTCTTCGCTGACTGTTAACTGTAGTAGTTTTACAGTATTTTGCTGCTTTTTCAAACAAGGTTTCTGGTACAAAGGGCTTGGTGAGGTAATCGCTCATTCCGGCTTCAAATGCTTTATTATGAGTTTCGGGCATAGCATCGGCAGTTAGTGCTATGATCGGAATATCGGGGTGCGATTTTTTGATTATAGCCGTTGCTTCAAAGCCATCCATAACAGGCATTTGCAGATCCATTATGATGAGGTTATAGCTATTGTTATTTACCATGTTTACCGCAATCTCGCCATTAAGAGCCTCATCAACCTCCGCATTCCATTTCTTTAAAAACCTGGTAGCTATCATCAGGTTCATTTTATTATCATCAACCACCAATATTTTCATGCCGGCTAAATCGAGCACATGCCCGGCAACAGAAGGTGTGACCGGCTGATAGCCTATGGCCTTGGATGCAGTATGATTTGATGCAATATTAAAGGTGATTGAAAAAGCGAATGAAGTACCTTTGCCCAATTCACTCTCAACAGATATGGTACTGTTATGCAGCTCCACCAGTCGTTTGGTAATAGCAAGCCCAAGCCCGGTACCGCCGTAATCATTGTTAATAACCTGTTTGTCCTGCATAAAAGGATCAAAAACAATGTTAAAGCTATCGGCAGAGATGCCTATCCCGGTATCTGTAACGGTAAATTTAACAGTTACGCTGGCACTGTTGATAAGCTCCTTCTCTAATTTAATGCTAACTCCGCCGGTATGGGTAAACTTAACCGCATTGCTTAGCAGGTTATTCATCACCTGGCTTAAACGCATGGCATCGCCGGTTACCATTTCGGGAATAGCTTCGTCGATAATAACATCAAGCGTTAACTGTTTTTCGGCCACTTTGGAATGAAACGATTGCTTTATTTTTTGGATAAGCTGATGAAGGTTAAACCGGGAGTTATTGAGTTCCAGCTTACCGGCCTCTATTTTATTATAATCTAAAATATCATTAATAATGGCCAGCAGGTTCTCTCCCGAAAATTTAAGTGTATTGAGGTACTCCAGCTGCTCGGGCCGCGGATCTTCAGTTAATAATAAATTGGTGGTGCCAATAACGGCGTTCATCGGTGTACGAATCTCATGGCTCATGATAGAAAGGAACTCCGATTTAAATTTTGATGATTTTTCGGCCAGTTCTTTGGCCCATATCAGCTCTTGCCTGGCTTTTTGCTGGTCGGTTATGTCTTCACCAATGCTGGTAGTTTCTTTTAAGTTGCCATTTTCATCGTAGCTAACCGTGTTTTGCCAGCTGATTATACGCTGATCGCCATTGCGGCAAATAATAGGATTAACAAAGTGGGCGCCAACTGTATCGTTTTCAAGCCAGCCCATCAGGAAATCCTGCAGATCATCGGTCACAAAGTTTTTCATCCAGTTTAAACCGATGGTCTCATTTTGTGTATAACCCAGCAGGTTGGCCAGGTATTTATTGCAGAAGATTACATTGGCATTTTTATCCAGGGTTAAGGCTGCCAGGTTAATCGCCTCTAAAACCAGTTTGTATTTACTTTCCGACTGGCGATAATCCAACTCTGCCTGCTTGCGCTCAGTTATATCCTGCAAGGTGCCAATAAATTTGCGTATGCTGCCATCATCGCGCCTCATTTGCTTGCCAATAATAATGCTCAGGTATTTTATATTTCCGTTTGGTGTAATAATGCGGTACTCGCGCGAGATATTTATCAAGTTTTCCGGATCTTTTAACAGTCGCTTTAATATATGCCTGTCATTAGGATGTACATGCTTTAACACTAGCTTAACCAAATTTTGCCCATGATTTGTATCAGCCTCAATTTCGTAGATGATATTTAGTTCATCAGACCATGTAAGCTCATTATTGGTTAAATTCCATTTCCAGTTACCTATTTTGGCAATGGTTTGAGCTTCCATTAGCTCTACCTGGCTAATTTTTACCGCTTTTTCGGCTAACTTAGTTTCGGTAACATCCTGTAATACACCAAAAATACGTTTTTGATTGCCATCGTCATCCCCTAAAAGCCCACCACGGGTGATCTTGATATATTTTAAATTACCCTTTGGGGTGATAAATTTATGCTCAAGCTTGGGGGTTGTAATGGTATGTACGCTTGATAAATAAGCTTCGACGGTTCCCCGATCATCAGGGTGTATAAGGCTGATGTAGTAATGAAATCTGCTGGAATTTGCAGGGATACTGTCAATCTCGAGTAAAGTATACAAATTGTCAGACCAATAGGTTTCATTAGTACCGGGTTCATACCACCAGTTGCCTGTTTTTGAAATGGCCTGGGCCTCCAGTAAAAGTGCCTCATTAGCCTTTAAGGCGTCGGCATATTTTTTTTGCCCGGATATATCTGTAATTGCTATAGAAATGCGCTTCATGTAAGCGTTGTTACGATCAAACAACGGCGTAACCCGGGCAATAAACCATCGTTCGTCATCGTAATCAGACATGTATTCAAAATGTGTTGACAGGCGATTACTTATTACATAGTCGAGCGCTACATTATATTTTTTTGCCTTTTCGTCACCTAATACTTCTTCTATTTTTTTACCAACAAGCAACCGGGGATCAATCGTTTTTTTGGATAGATCATTGAACCAAACGTTAAGGCAAACTTTATCTTCATTAAACTCAAAAATAATATCATTAATTGAGTTGATCAGCGATGTAAGATGCTCACGGCTTTCGCGCAGCATCCCGTCATTAACCACCAGGCTGGCATTAAGGTCCATTACCTTTTTTACCGCATTTTTAAGCTGGTAATGATAGCTTTTTACCACCAGGAATGATACACAGGCTATAAGGGTAAAAATTATACTAATCCCCACCAATATGGCTAAAGATATATTTAAATGGGGCGCCAAAATGTAAGCTGTAATAATGGCAAATAAATTTAAGACGCTTATGGTAATAAACTCCCAGGCTTTATTACAAAATAAGGTTAAAGCTATAAAAACTGTAATGGAACTAAAAAGGTAAGCATGTTCAAAACCATTAATGCTGAGTAAAATGCAGTTATTGATTAGCATAAATGCTAAAATAGTGAGGTAAGTGCTTATTGTATAGATGGTTTTGTTGTTGTGGAAAGATAGCGCAAGCGATATTAAACATAAAAGACTATTGATTACCCTTAACCAAACAGGATCATAAGTGTTATAATAGCACAGGTAATGTAAAGAAGGACTTGCGATGAATAAACCAATGAGTAATAACCTATAAATTGAATTGTCGTTTTGGATCATTAACAATGTTTTAACTTTCAACGACATTCTTTACGGTTTTTTAATAAATTAGGAGGAACGGCTCAATAATAGAAGCTAAAATTAATAAATTTGCACCTAAAAATTTACAAACAGTAAATTATCTTAGCGGTTATTAATACGCGGATTTAATTACATTTGTTGCAGATACAAAAATTTCTATGTCGGAAACAGCACAACTAAAAATTGGTGATAAAACATTTGAACTCCCGGTAATTGAGGGTACAGAAGGTGAGAAAGCAATAGATATTTCAAAACTGAGGGATCAAAGCGGTTATGTAACGCTGGATATCGGCTACAAAAATACGGGAGCTACCAAAAGTGCCATTACTTTTCTTGATGGAGAAAAGGGCATCCTTAAGTATCGTGGTTATTCTATTGAGCAACTGGCCGAGAATGCCAGTTTTATAGAAGTAGCTTATTTACTGATATATGGCGACCTGCCAACTGAAAAGGAATTAACCGAGTTTCAGTACCAGATAAGCCGCCATACGTTGGTTCATGAGGATATGAAAAAGTTTTTTGACGGTTTTCCGTCAAAATCACATCCAATGGGCCAGCTTTCATCTTTGATTGGCGCTTTGGCTGCTTTTAACCCCGAATCATTAAAGCAAGGTTTGTCAACCGATGAGGTAAACCTTGAGATTATGAAACTATTGGCCAAAATGAGCACTGTGGTTTCATGGATCTACAAAAAATCATTGGGTCATCCGGTAGTTTACCCTCAAAATAAATACGATTATGTAACCAACTTCCTGTACATGACTTTTGCCGAGCGTACAGAGGATTATAAGGTTGACAGGGTGGTAGTTGATGTAWTGAACAAACTGCTGATACTGCATGCCGATCATGAGCAAAACTGTTCTACATCAACAGTGCGTATTGTTGGCTCATCTGATGCCAATTTATATGCATCTATTTCGGCCGGGATCTCGGCACTTTGGGGGCCGCTACATGGTGGCGCCAACCAGGCAGTTATAGAAATGCTGGAAAAAATTAAGAACGATGGGGGAGACACCGATAAATGGATTGCTAAGGCCAAGGATAAAAACGATCCATTCCGTTTAATGGGTTTTGGTCACCGTGTATACAAAAACTTCGATCCAAGGGCTAAGATCATTAAAAAAGCCTGCGATGATATACTGGAGAAGCTGGGCATTAATGATGAAGTATTGGCGATAGCCAAAAAGCTGGAAGAAGTAGCCCTGAAAGATCCATATTTTGTTGAGCGCAAACTTTACCCCAACGTTGATTTTTACTCGGGTATTATTTACCGTGCATTAGGCTTCCCTACAGAAATGTTTACCGTGCTGTTTGCCTTAGGCCGTTTACCCGGCTGGATTGCACAGTGGAAAGAAATGAAAGAGAACAAAGAGCCCATCGGTCGCCCTCGCCAGATTTATACTGGTGACACTGACAGGGAGTATAAGGATATAAAGAACAGGTAGTCTGTTTTAGAGCAAGGATAGAAGAACAAAAGATTAAGGATAAGTAAAAAAGGCGATTGGTGTAAAACTAATCGCCTTTTTTAATGACCAATGACCAAAAAAGCCCGCTGGTTTTCACCAGGCGGGCTTTCAAATCAAATCAACTGTATAAAAATCTTATAATTTGGTAATGGTATAAGTATTGGCATTTACGTTAAGTACTATTTTGTAATTACCGCTTGTCGCCACGTCGATGTTTGGCCCGTTTTGAGTAAGGCCGGATGTTGGGCCGCCAAGGTTTTTGTCCCATGCATGATTAAGCCTAAATTTGAATTGTTTTCCTGCAATAAGTGCTACCGTTAGGCTCCAGGTTTTGGTGGATGCGTCATATGTCATATCGGTATCACTGCTCCAGCCGCCTGGTGTCGCATCGCCTATCACTGCCCAGATTTGTTTGGTAGCTTTAAATGTCATTGTGTCGACATGCAGATTAAGGTGTAAAGCATATAAGCCGGCAGATGGAACAGATAAGTTGCCACCGCTTGTACTTACTTTACCTCCCCCCGCGTCACCATAGGCTATATCCCATACC